>NZ_JBSXOB010000064.1:0-407096 GCF_056857915.1 Marinobacter sp. B-12
TAGCCTTGATCCAGCACCAGGCTGGCTGCTTCCTGTTTGAACTCAGGAGAAAAAGAACGTCGCTTTCTGGTCATCAGACACCTCGTTTATGGTGGCGATATTACCACCTACGTTGGTGTCCGGAATCATTGAACCACTACATGTGCGATCTGTTGTTGTCTGGGCAGAAGGCAGGTGGAAGGCTCTACGCAAGACTTTCAGTTGATTGGGAGTATACAGGTCGACGGCCTTGAGCAGTTTGTCAGGCAGCCTCTTACTTTGTGTCCAAACTGGTTTTCTTGACGATCGGTGCAAAGGTCAAAATTTTGAGCTCTCGAAATATCGACCTAAAGCCGTGGACACACCGTGGACACAATTTGGACACAGGCTCAATTTCGTATGCCAGACAGGGCAATTTCAAAAACAGGGCAGAGGTCATTAACTGGTTCGAAGCTTGAGCGATTGCAGTTTCGCGAAACAACTATAGCAGATAGGATTGAGGAGTGTAACGTGTTGAATTGCCATGAAAATGGCCCGCCCGTCAGGATTCGAACCTGAGACCTCCGCCTCCGGAGGGCGGCGCTCTATCCAGCTGAGCTACGGGCGGTCTTCAACAAAGTTGGCATGTTTGACCGTTGCCTTCGGTTCCGGATTTTTTCAGTGACCCTTGCCTCCGGAGGGCAACGCTCTATCCAGCTGAGCTACGGGCGGATTAAACTTTGTTCGAGAGGTTGAGAGGCCATGCTTCGCATGACTCAGCTGTACTGTCTCGCTTCGCTCCCAGCATAAAAGCTACGGGCGGATGAAATCCAACGCTTTGGCGTCAATTTCGAGTGCGCAATCTTACGTGTGATGGGGGGCTCTGTCCAGTCCTGTTGGTATTGATATATGCAGCGGCAAGCTTTCGATTAACCGCTCTTCGCCCTTGGATTTTTGGGGTAGTAACGCTCCGGCAGACGTTCGATATGAGGGAAGAAGCGGGTGTCCTTGTAGGGCATTTTCATAAAGCCCGAGACACCCAAGCCAGTGATTTGATTCACAGCGGACAGTATCTCGCCCAGCAGGTGGCTGAATTCACTCTCCCGGTCCGGGTCCAGCAGGCGGTAATGGCTGTGGATCTTGAGGTGGCGGGGCAGGGCTTCGAAGATGATCATGCCGGTGTGATGGATGTCGTTGAGGGATTCCAGCGCGGTGATGATGGTTTGCGGTAGTACCAGGAATTCTTCCGGGTCGGGGCCGTCTTCAAAGTAGGAGTGCACCCGGGATTCGTCTTCCACTTCCGGCGCGGCGCTGACTTCGTATTTCAATTCCATGCCGGGTTCAGGCGCGAAAGGCTGGTCGGGTTCGGCACGGTCGATGTGCAGGGTGTTACGGGCGTTGAACAGGCAGCTCTTGAAAATCCCCTGTCGGTAGATGGCCTGGGCGAGGTAGACCATGTTGTTGACGGCGCGGATGAAGGCGGTTTTCAGGCTGGGGTCGTGGAGGTTCAGGGAGGTGTCGATATACACGCCATCAGTTTCCCAGCGCACGGCAAGCCCACCTTCGACAGGGTATCGCCCCAGCCGGCTGACGGCGGCCAGGAAGGCTTTTTCGGTTTCGCCCATGCCTTGCATGAAATTTTTATAGTAGCGGTCCAGCTGCACATCGTTCACATCATTGAGGGTTTCCGGCGCGCCTTCCTGGCGCAGGAAAGACTTCCGGGAGCTGTAGACGACGGTGTCGATTTCGTGGTCTGAGGGCCGGGTCCACACCGGGACCATGGGGGCCAGCAGTGGTTCCTTGAGATCGATCATCACCGTGCGTGCCATTCGCGGCATTTCGTTCAGGTAGTGGTCACCGGCTTTTCTGCGCATTTGTGGGTCCGGGGATAGCATGCCGTCGAGCATGCGGGCGAACTCCATGGGCAGCCCGAGGGACGCTGCGGGAATGGCCTGATGGCCAAACCGGCACGATTGACCGGATGCCAGCGCATACAATGTGCCCGCTGCACCCTGTTCATCAAAGCGGGGGGAAGACAGCCCACCGTTCAGTTGTTCATCGCCGATGAAGTAGACATCCCCGAGCCGGGCATTGGTCTGTTGCAGGTTGTCTGACATCAGTTCCATCACGTTGGTGGTGAGGAACTGCTGGTTGGCATCAAGCTGGGCGAACACCGACGAACCCCAGTCGATCAGGGCGATGTTCTCGGTGCTGGCATCGAACACCAGATTCGACGGTTTGATGTCTCCGTGCACGATGGGGCGCCCCGAGGGGCCGTTCTCTCGGCGCAGGTTGCGCAGGATATCGGCAATCTGGTCGGCAATCCGCATGACCAGTCGGGGCTTCAGCCGGCCCTCCCGCAGGGACACCTCTTCCAGGTTCAGGCCCGCCGCACGCTCCATTACCAGGATGGGCTGGTTGTGGGCCCGTTGATAGGCAACCAGGCGAGGAACCCTTGGATGCCGAACCTGCTCGAGGATGTAGGCTTCATCCTCCAGGCGGTCCTGCAGGTGTTGGGGAAGGTTGATGCGGGTGAATTTGAAGACGTGTTCGGGGCTGGTGCTGTCCTGGTGTGGCAGGCGGCCGGCGAATACAAAGCCGTAGGCGCCTTTACCGATCAGTTCGATGTCCTGGTAGCCCAGTTGGCGAAGCTGGGCGGCGCAGAGCGCCACCCAGTCCTTGAGCTTCTTGGCATCGTCATGGCTGAGCAGATAGATCGACTGCTCTTCAGGGATGTAGAACTGCTGCAGTTGCGTCTTCTGCGCCATGATGCTCCGTCAGCCCAGATGCAGCAGCATCGACTGCGGCGATTCCAGGTAGCCTTTCCAGCGATTGCAGAAGCGCGCAATGGTGCCGCCATCGATGATGCGGTGGTCGCCTGCCCAGCTCACGGTCATGATGGCCCGCTCCACCACCTGGCCATTGCTGTCAAAGCGCGGCAGTTTCTGGGTGCGGCCAAGGGCCACAATCGCCACTTCCGGAGGGTTGATGATGGGTGCGGCGTAGGTGCCACCCAAAGCGCCAATGTTGGAAATGGTGATGGTGCCGCCCTTGAGATCTTCCTGGCTGACACGACCCGAGCGAGCTGCCTCGGTCAGGCGTGCGACTTCGTCGGCAATGCCCAGCAGGGTCAGGTCTTCCACGCCCTTGATATTGGGAACCATCAGCCCGGCCTTGCCGTCCACGGCCATGCCGATATTGCACTGTGGCTGGTAGTGGATCTCGGTGACATCATCGTTGAGGCGGCTGTTGAGCACCGGGTATTCCTGCACTGCCAGGGCCATGGCCTTCATAAAGAAGGGCATCAGCGTGAGCCTTGACCCGCTGGCTTCGGCCTCTGGTTTTAGCTGTTCCCGTAGTTTGAGCAGGTCGGTGACATCAATGTCCTCACTGTAGATGAAGTGCGGAATGGTGGTCGCCGACGTCACCATGCTGCGTGCCATGGCGGCTTTCATGCCGCGAATTGGCTCAACGCGCACTTCCTGTTCCCGGGATGGCCGGCGGCGCTCACCGCCTGAGCTTGCCGGTTGCGGCTCGCCGGTGCTGTCCCGTGCTGGTGAGGTTGTGGCGGGTTTGTCGAGATGAGCCAGTACGTCGGCTTTCAGTACCCGGCCATCCTTGCCGGAACCGGTGATGTCCGCCAGGTCCAGGTCGTGTTCGCGAACAATCCGGCGGACAGCCGGGCTGGCCGGCGTCCGCGGTTGGTTGCGGGATACGACGGGTTGCGCGGTGGTCGGCGTTGGTTTCGATTCTGCTTCCGGGGTTGCTTGTGACGTTTTCCTGGCCTGAGCCGGCTCGTCACGCTCACGGGGAACGAACGCAAACAGCGGTGAATGCACCCGCGCCATTTCCTGCTGCTTATGGTAAAGCTTCGTGACACGGCCGGCCTCGGGGGCGGTGATCTCCACCATGGCCTTGTCGGTCATGACGTCCACCACCGGCTGGTCTTCTTCGATTTCGTCGCCCTCGGCCACGCGCCATTCCACCACTTCGCATTCGACGATGCCTTCGCCGATGTCCGGAAGGATGAAGTCCTCCGTTGGGTCATTGCCATCGGCTTCGCCGGAGCTGGCTTGTGCCTGGGTTGCCGGCGTTTCTTTGGCGGTTTCCGTGGCTTTGGGCTCAGGCGTTGAATCTTCCTGGCTGTCGCCGCCTTCCTCCACCAGTTCAAACAGTGGGGCGTGCACTTTCGCGATGTCCCCTTCCTTGTGATAGAGGCGTGTTACCTTGCCTTTATAGGGCGCCGGGATTTCCACCAACGCCTTGTCGGTCATGACCTCGGCCACTGGCTGGTCTTCTTCGATGATGTCACCTTCGCTGACCAGCCATTTAACCAGTTCGCACTCCACGATACCTTCGCCGATATCGGGCAGTATAAAATCACTCATGATTGCTCTCCTGTCCTGATATCAACCTAGAAATCCACGCTCGATCTGATGGCCTCGTAGACCTTCAGGTGATTGGGCAGGTGCTCTTTTTCCAGCACCAGCGGGAAGGGGGTGTCCATCCCGGTCACGCGAGCGATCGGGGATTCCAGGTACAGGAAGCAACGCTCCTGTATGGTCGCCGCGATTTCAGCGGCAAAACCACCGGTCAGTGGCGCTTCGTGGGTGACCACCAGGCGCCCGGTCTTGAGCACGGATTTGGCCACGGTTTCCACATCCCAGGGCAGGATGGTTCTCAGGTCAATGACCTCACAGGAAATGCCCTCTTTCTCCGCCCTTTCGACGGCGTGCTCAATCACTTCCATCTGCGCACCCCAGCCCAGCACGGTGATGTCGGTGCCTTCCTTGATCACTTCGGCTTCGCCCAGCGGCAGCCGGTAATCTTCGTCGGGCACTTCCCCGACCGAGGCGCGGTAGAGGCGCTTGGGTTCGAAGAACAGGGTCGGGTTGGGATCGTGGATGGCGCCCAGTAGCAGGCCCTTGGCTTGGTGCGGGTTGCGTGGCACCACGATCTTCAGGCCCGGGGTGTGGGCAAAGTAGGCTTCCGGTGACTGTGAGTGATAAAGACCGCCGGCGATGCCGCCGCCGTAGGGCGCACGAATCGTCAGCCCACCGACATCGAACAGGCTGCCCGAGCGGTAGCGGAACTTGGCCGACTCGTTCACGATCTGGTCGAAGGCCGGGAAAATGTAATCGGCAAACTGAATCTCGGCTACGGGCACAGAGCCCTGTGCGGCCAGGCCGTTGGCAAAGCCGACGATACCCTGCTCGACCAGGGGCGTGTTGAAACAGCGGGCCTTGCCGTATTTCTGTTGCAGGTTGCTGGTGGCGCGGAACACACCACCGAAAATGCCCACGTCTTCACCGAAACACAGCACCCGCTCGTTAGCGGCCATGGCAGTGTCGAGGGCGTTGTTGATGGCCTGGAGCATATTCATCTGGGGCATCTCACGCACCTCCCTTTGCTTGTTCTGCGGTTTTCGGGTATTCGTCCGGATGCCGGCGGATGTGCGCCTTGAGTTTGTCGAACTGCTCGGCCAGGCCCGGTGGTACTTCGTCGTAGACGTCGCTCACCAGGGTATCGAGCGCGGGTGGCGGCCGCTTTTGTGCCCGTTTCATGGTTTCGAGCACTTCCCGGCGCATGTTTTCCTGCAGTTGCTTCTCATCGTCCTCGCCCCACCACTTCTTGCGTTCGAGCCAGAGGCGCATGCGCAGGATTGGGTCTTTCTCGCGCCATACCGCTTCCTCGTCTTTGCTGCGGTAGCCGGAGGGGTCGTCAGAGGAGGAATGCGCTGCCAAGCGGTAAGTCATGGTTTCAATCAAAACTGGCCGGTTGTGTTCCACCGCCAGCTTGCGGGCCTCTTTGGTGGCCTCATGCACGGCCAGGATGTCGTTGCCATCGACACGGATCACGTCCATCTTGTAGCCATAGGCCCTGGGTGCCACGCCGTCTGCGGCAAACTGCTCGGCGGCAGGGGTGGAAATGGCGTAGCCGTTGTTCCGACACAGGAAAATAACCGGAACGCGGTGGACGGCGGCCATGTTCAGGGCGGCATGGAAGTCCCCTTCGGAGGCGGCACCTTCACCGAAGTAGGTGATGGTGCAATGGCCTTCGCCCGCCAGCTTCTGACCGTAGGCGTAGCCCGTGGCCTGGGGGATCTGTGTGGCCAATGGCGACGAGATGGTCATGTAGTTCAGCTTGCGGGAACCGTAATGAACCGGCATCTGGCGACCTTTGCCGTAGTCCAGTTCGTTGCCGAACAGCTGGTTCATGAACTCATCGATGGAGAAGCCGCGATAGGTCAGTGCGCCCTGTTCACGGTACTGAGCCATGATCATGTCGGCGTCATCCAGTGCGGCGGTACTGCCGATCACCGCGGCTTCCTCGCCGGTGCACTGCATGTAAAAGCTCAGGCGCCCCTGCCGTTGGGCCGCGAGCATACGTTCGTCGAGAATCCGGGTGGTGACCATCGCCCGGTAGATGCGCAGGGCTTTGTCTTTGTCGAGCTCAGGAGCCTTGGCGCCTTTGTAGAGCGAGCCGTCCTGCTTGAGTAACTTGAAGGTGGGAATTCGGAACTCCGCACCGTCGGTAAAAACCGGGTTATAAACAACTTTGGATTTTGTTGTTGTCATAATCCTCTTCCTGGGGTAGTGGCCTGAGGAACAAAACACCCCTTGTGAGGGTGTCGATGCTTGCTTTGAGTATAGCCAAACTGACGGAACCTGGTGCGGCCCGGGTCAATAGCGGCTAAAGTTTACCTTAACGTAAACTGGATCGTTCTGGTAGACCCCGGCGGGGGATTTTTTACTCAGGGTAGAGCGGGTCGGGTGTCACACTGACGAGCGTGTCGTCATTGCCAATATTGACGGTGCCGTCCTGGACGGTGCATTGCAGGTTCATGCCACGCTCAGCCAGGGCAGCCAGCGACTCGGTGTCGTCTGCAGGCAGGTCGATGATGGTGAGGTTGTCGAAGCGAGTCAGCTTGCCCTGATGTTTTTCCCACCACAGCGGCACGGCGCGGCCACCGTAGGTGTAGAGAATCACTTTATCGGCGCGGTTGCAGGCCTTGCGCAGGCGGCTCTCGTCGGGCAGGCCGAGCTCAATCCACAGTTCGATCTCGTCGCTCAGGCTTTTTTGCCACAGATCCGGCTCGTCGTCCGTGCTGATCCCTTTGGTGAATTCCAGGTTCTCACTGGCGTTCAGTATGAAAGCCAGCAGGCGTATCATCATGCGTTCGTCGGTTTCCGAGGGATGACGGGCGATGGTGAGGTGGTGGTCACCGTAATAGTGCCGGTCCATATCCGCGATGTTCAGTGTTGCTTTAAAGATGGTTGCCTTGAGCGCCATGGGGTATCCGAACTGGTGTCAAACTTTGGGTATGGGCTAGTGTAGAGCAATTCGTTACTTGATGAGCATGACAATATGTCGATGTTGCGGGGTTTCCTGACTCTGGTTTTATGCTTCATGCTTGGCGAAGCCTTGCGACTGGTTTTCCTGATTCCGGTCAGTGGCGGTGTGCTGGGCATGATTCTGATGACGATAACGCTGATGTTGAAGGGCAGTGTCAGTGACGATCTGGCAACGGCGAGCCAGGGGCTGATTTCGGTGCTGGTGCTGCTGATCATGCCAGGCGTGGTGGGTGTGTTCTTCTCTGCGGACCAGTTCAGCGGGCAGTGGCTGGCGGTGGCGGGGGCGCTGTTGGTTGGCACCTTTTTGAGTGTACTGACCACACTGCTGCTGATGGCGTCGCTGGTCAGGGCAGGGCAGCGGAGAGCGTCGGATGACTGACCTCCCGGAGCGTTTTCTCGCACTTCCCAATACCCTGTCTGCGAGCCCGATACTGGCGATTGGGTTAACCCTGGGCGCGTTCTTTGCGGGCAACTGGCTTTTCCGGCGGATGGGACGCCCGCTTTGGCTGCCTCCGGTGGTGCTTTCCGCCTTCCTGCTGTCGGCCACCATCGCGCTACTGTCTCTCGATTACAACCGGTATCAGCAGGGCGCTCAGTGGCTGATGCTGCTGCTCGGGCCAGCCACCGTCGCGCTGGGCATACCGCTGTACCAGCAAATGCACCACGTGCGGGCGTTGTGGCGTCCGATTCTGTGCACCCTGCCAGTGGCGGCCACCCTGGCGGCCGTGTATGCGGTCGTGATCGCCTGGGCCCTGGGGGCGACGCCTCTGGTGCTGGCGTCCCTGGCGCCGAAGTCGGTGACCGCACCCATTGCCATCGGTATTACCGAACAACTGGGCGGTTCGGTGCCCCTGATGATGGGCGGACTGCTGGTGACCGGTGTTGTCGCAACGCTCTTTGTCGACCTGCTTTCCAGGGTGTTGTCGATCACCGATGACCGCATTCTGGGTTTTGCGCTCGGGCTGAACGGCCATGCGGTGGGAACGGCACGAGCGTTCGAGATCAGTCGCACAGCTGGTGCGTTTGCCTCGCTGGGAATGGGGCTCACGGGGGTGTTCACCGCGCTGATTCTTCCGCTGGCGTTCCGTCTTTGGTGAGCGCCCCAAGCAGGGTCATTCACGTCACGAATAACGCCAAGTCGCAATTTCGATTGCTGTTCGGGTTTTCCACGACTAGTTTTTAGCGCAGACATCTGGCGAGGAATTGCGCCGATGTGCCGCAAAAACTCTTAAAACAGCGACGGAAAACGCGATGAAAACACTACTGACTGCTTTTGTTGGTTCCATGGCCCTGGCAACCGCCCCGATGGCGATGTCTGCCGAGGCGAACAAGGAACTGAAAATGGCGTACGACGCCGATCCTGTAAGCCTGGATATTCACGAACAGCTCTCCGGCGGCATGTTGCAGTTAAGCCACATGACCTTTGATCCCCTAATCCGCTGGACCAAGGACCTCGGCTTCGAGCCGCGCCTGGCAAAAAGCTGGGAGCGTATTGATGAGAACACCATGCGCTTCGAGCTGCGTGAAGGTGTGAACTTTCACTCTGGCAACGAGCTGACCGCCAAAGACGTCAAATTCACCTTTGACCGCCTGAAGCAGAGCCAGGACTACAAAGCGATCTTCAAACCGTTCAGCGAACTCAAGGTCATTGACGACTACACCTTTGAGCTGGTGACCACCGAGCCATACCCGCTGCTGCTGAACACCGCTACTTACATCTTCCCGCTGGACAGCGAGTTCTACACTGGTAAGACCGAAAGCGGAAAAGACAAGAGCGCCATCACCAAGCACGGCAACTCTTTTGCTTCCGAGAATCTGTCCGGCACTGGCCCTTACGTCATTACCGGTCGTCAGCAGGGCGTGCGTGTCGAATTTGAGCGCTTTGACGATTACTGGGATACCGAATCCCCAGGGAACGTCGGCAAGATCGTGCTGACTCCGATCAAGGAAAATAACACCCGTGTTTCTGCGCTGCTGTCTGGTGGTGTGGATTTCATTGCGCCGGTGCCGCCCACGGATTTGGAGCGAATCCGTCGTGACAAAAACTCTGACCTGGTCACAATGAGCGGTACCCGCATCATCCTGTTCCACATGAACCAGGACCGGGTGGAAGCGTTCAAGAACCCGAAAGTGCGCGAGGCCATTGCCTATGCCATCAATCAGGAAGGCATCGCTGCCAAGATCATGAAGGGCTTCGCCACCCCGGCCGCTCAGATGTCTCCGGACGGTTACCAGGGCCACAACGACTCCCTGGCGCCCCGGTTTGATGTCGAAAAAGCCCAGCAATTGATGAAGGAAGCCGGTTACGAAGACGGTTTCACCATCTCCATGATGGCGCCGAATAACCGTTACGTGAATGACGACAAGATCGCCCAGGCGGTGGCCGCCATGCTGGCGCGCATCAATATCAAGGTGGATCTGAAGACGCTGCCGAAAGCTCAATACTGGCCGGAGTACGACGCCCGCGCCGCTGACATGATGATGATCGGCTGGCACGCAGACACCGAGGACTCCGCCAACTTCTTCGAGTTCCTGACCTTCTGCCCCGATGCGGAGAGCGGTGACGGCCAGTACAACGCCGGCAACTACTGCAACCCGGACATCGACGAGCTGGTCAATAAAGCCAACGTAGAGACGGATCTGGACAAGCGCACCGCCATGCTGAAAGAGGTGGAGCAGCGCCTGTACCACGATGCCGCGTTCGTTCCTCTGCATTGGCAGGACCTGGCCTGGGCCAGCAAGAAGAATGTGAAGATCGAGCCGATCCTCAATGTGATGAACTTCCCGTACCTGGGCGACCTGGTCGTGGAGTAACAGCCTTTATGGGCGGGCCGGCTTCGGAACAGCCTGGAGCCGGCCTTTTGTTTGCAGCTTGACCTGGAATTTTTCATGTTAGCGTTTTTGGTTCAGCGGATTTCCCAGGCCGTACTGGTCATGTTCGTGATCAGTGTGATTGCTTTCGCCATTCAGGATGGCCTGGGCGACCCGCTTCAACAGATGGTGGGCATGTCCGTCTCGCAGGATGAGCGGGAAGCGATCCGTGAAGAAATGGGACTGAATGACCCATTGGTTGTGCAATACGTCCGATTCGCCGGTAACGCCCTGCAGGGCGACCTGGGTATTTCCTATTTTTACGGAAAACCCACCATGGACGTCATCCTCGAGCACTTGCCTGCCACCCTGGAGCTGGTAATCGGGGCCAGTCTGATTATCGTCATTTTCTCGGTGCCCATCGGGGTGTTCGCCGCGATTCGGCCTCAGGCCTGGCTGTCAAAATTCTTCATGGGGGTCAGTACCGTCGGGATTTCCATCCCGGTATTCCTGACCGCCATCGTACTGATTCAGATTTTCTCTATCGGTGTCACCGTTGACTGGTTCCCGCAGGATGCTGGTTGGGGGCAGTGGCTGAACGCCGCCCTATCCACCGAAGGCGGTTTGCCGTCCTACGGCCGGGGCGATGACCTGACGCCGCTGTTCGGCACCTGGGAATCGGGGTTTTTCTCCCAAGGCGGCATCCTTCATCTGATCCTGCCGTCGGTGTCGCTGGCGTCCATCATGCTGCCGCTGTTCATTCGCCTGATCCGTGCGGAAATGATGGAAGTGCTACAAAGCGACTACATCCGCTACGCCCGGGCCAAGGGCCTGAGCTCTTCCCGGGTCTATTTCCTGCACGCGCTCAAGAACACCATGCTGCCGGTGATTACCGTGGGCGGTGTGCAGATCGGCATCATGGTGGCCTACACCATCCTCACGGAAACCGTGTTCCAGTGGCCCGGTGTCGGGCTGATGTTCCTGGAGGCCATCACCCGCAGCGATATTCCCCTGATCGTGGCGTACCTGATGGTGGTAGGTCTGATCTTCGTGATTACCAATACCGTGGTGGATCTGATCTACGGTCTGGTGAATCCCACCGTAAAACTAACAGGTAAGAAAGCATGACGACGGCGACTCTTTCACGCTGGGATCGCTTTCGCGAGTCCTTCCTCTGGTACAGCTTCAAGCGCGACAAGGTGGCGATTGCCAGTTTTATCGTACTGGTGTCTATGGTGCTGGCCGCCATCTTTGCGCCTTTGCTGGCGCCGGCCGACCCCTACGACCTGGCGCAGATTAATATCATGAACTCCGAGCTGCCGCCGGTCGGCCTGGATGGCTCCGATCCGGCCTTCCCGCTGGGCACCGACGCCCAGGGCAGGGATCTGCTCTCTACCATTCTGTACGGCACCCGAGTGTCGCTGCTGATCGGGTTTGGCGCGGTTGTTCTGCAAGCGGCGCTGGGCATCCTGTTTGGCCTGCTGGCGGGCTATCTGGGCGGTCGGGTCGACTCCATTCTGATGCGGATTGCCGATGTGCAACTGTCGTTTTCCACCCTGATGGTCGCGATCATCGTCGGTGCCGTGTTCAAGGCCAGTTTCGGCAACCTGATGTTTGGCGAGATTGCTATCTACATGCTGATCTTTATCATCGGTGTTTCGGAATGGCCCCAGATTGCCCGCACGGTGCGGGCCTCGGTGCTGGCGGAGAAGAAAAAGGAATACGTGGATGCGGCGAAGGTGATGGGGTTTCGCACCCGCCGGATCATGTTTCGCCACATTCTGCCCAATACCCTGTCACCGATTTTCGTCATTGCCACGGTACAGATCGCCAATGCGATCATTTCCGAGGCGGCGTTGTCGTTCCTCGGTCTTGGCATGCCGGAAACCCAGCCGTCGCTGGGCTCGCTGATCAAATCCGGTTTTGACTACATCCAGAGTGGCTCCTGGTGGATCACCCTGATCCCCGGCCTGGTGCTGGTGGTGCTCGTACTGGTCATCAACCTGTTAGGTGACTGGCTGCGGGATGTCATGAACCCACGGCTGTACAAGGGGTAACGCCATGCCATTACTGGAAGTAAACGATCTTGTTGCCCGCTTCGCCGTGCGAGGTGGGGACCTTACCGCCCTGCGAGGCATCAGTTTCAGTCTCGACAAGGGCGAGCGCCTGGGGCTGGTGGGGGAATCCGGCGCGGGTAAATCCGTGGCGGCTTTCTCCATTCTCAACCTGATTGCCCGGCCCGGTTTTATCGCCTCTGGACAGATCCTGTTCGAGGGCAAGGACCTGGCAGCGATGAGCGAGCGGGAGCTGCGCAAGATTCGCGGCAACCGCATCGCCATGATTTTCCAGGACCCGATGATGACCCTGAACCCGGTGCTGACCATTGGCACCCAGATGGTGGAAGCGCTCAAGGCACACCGCCGGATCAGCACCAGGGCGGCCCGGGATATCGCCCTGACCAAACTACGCAAGGTGCAGATTCCGTCGCCGGACAAGCGCCTGGATCAATACCCCCATGAACTGTCTGGCGGCATGCGCCAGCGCGTTATCATCGCCATCGCATTGCTGCTGGACCCGGAAATCATCATCGCGGATGAGCCGACGACGGCCCTGGATGTGACGATTCAGGCTGAGATCATGGCGTTGCTGTTGGAGCTGTGCGAGCAGGACAACGTGGCGCTGATGCTGATCACTCACGATCTCGGTGTGGTGTCTCAGGTCACCCAGCGCATGCTGGTGATGTATTCCGGCCGAATCATTGAGCAAGGGCCCACCCGCGAAATCATCAATGATGCCCAGCATCCCTATACCCAGGGGCTGATCAACGCGCTGCCCCAGATGGGTGAGCCCGGCGAGCGGCTGTTCCAGATCCCCGGCTCGATGCCGTCGCTGAAGAACGTGCCCACAGGCTGCCCCTTCCATCCGCGCTGTGCCTTCGCCACCGATCAGTGCACTCGCCTGATGCCCGAGTATGTCCGCTCGGGTAACGTGGACGTGGCCTGTTACGAAGTCAGCAACCTTATTGAGCAGGAGAAACGCATGCAGGAGGTGGAATCGTGACCTCCCCGTCATCCACGCTGGTCGATATACGCGGCCTGGAGAAGAAGTTTGATCTTTCCGGTGGCCTGCTGGAGCAGATCTCATTCAAAGGCGGTCGTTTCCACCGCAAACAGGAAGCCGTGCATGCGATCAATGGCGTTGATCTGCAGGTCCAGAAAGGCGAAGCGTTGTGTGTTGTGGGTGAGTCCGGCTGTGGTAAATCGACCGTGGCCCGTACCGTTATGGGGTTGTTGTCTCCCAGCGCTGGTGAGATCCACTACGACGGCCAGCGTATCGACAATCTTGACGGTAAAGAGGTGCTGCCGTACCGCCGCAAGATGCAGATGATCTTCCAGAACCCCTACGCCTCGCTGAACCCGAGGATGACCATCCAGCAAACCCTGGAAGAGCCAATTCGCTTTCATCAGCCGGATGCCTCGGAGTCCCAGATCCGTGACAAGGTGCAGGATGTTATGGAGTCGGTGGGGATCGACCCGGACTGGGGTAGCCGTTTTGGTCATGAATTTTCCGGCGGTCAGCGCCAGCGCATTGCCATTGCCCGGGCGCTGGCGGTCGACCCCGAGTTCATCGTTGCGGACGAACCGATTTCGGCGCTGGACGTCTCTATTCAGGCGCAGGTGCTCAACCTGCTGATGGAAGCTCAGGAAAGCCGCAACCTGACCTATCTTTTTATTACTCATGATCTGGCCGTGGTAGAGCATTTTGGTACCCGGGTCGCGGTCATGTACCTTGGCCGGGTATGCGAGTTGGCAGATACCAGAACGCTGTTCAATACCCCGAGGCATCCATATACCCAGGCGTTGCTGTCGGCTATTCCAAAGCTGGAGGACGACCGGCCCAACCATATCCGGTTACAGGGCGAGGTTCCGACACCGGTGCAGTTGCCGTCAGGTTGCGTCTTCCATGGTCGCTGCCCGTATGCCGACGACCGATGCCGGCAGGAAATACCTCAGTTGATAGCGACGGATGGCGGCGCCCAGGTTGCGTGTCATGCGGTGGAGGAAGGGCGGCTATAGCCAGTTCCCCACGATGGGCTATGATGCCTGACAACCATTCCCGACGCTGGTAACACCATGGAAATACGCTGGCTTGAAGACTTCATGGCGCTGGCCCGAACGCGTCATTTCTCACGTGCCGCTGAACTGCAGCATGTGAGCCAGCCGACGTTCAGCCGCCGCATCAAGCTTCTCGAGGAAGCCATGGGGGCAACACTGATCAACCGCCAGACACTGCCGCTGTCTTTGACTCCGGCAGGGGAGGCGTTTGTTGAGCTGTGCGAGCGCGTAACGCGGGACGTTCGTGAAACCAAAGACCGGATCAGTGACATGGAGTCCGAGGCGTCTGCCCGGATCAGCGTGGGGTCAACCCAGGGGCTGTTTTCGCATTTCTATCAGGGGTGGGCACAGCAGGAGGGATTGGCTGAGCGGCTGCAGCTGAACCTGAAAGCCACCAGCTGGGTGGGAGAGCAGTTTCTGGATGCGCTGGATAATGGCGAATGTGACCTGGTGTTGTGCTACTGGCACGAGGATCTGCCCTGGAAAGATCATCTGAGCGAGGACCACTACGAGTGGGTGACGCTGGCCAGGGAGTTTCTGGTGCCTGTAAGTGTGGCCGATGAAAACGGGCAACCACGATTTGCGCTGCCGGGCACGCCAGAGCAGCCCGTCCCGCTGATTGCCTATCACTCCCGGGGGTTTCTGCAGTCTGCCATTGAGGGCCACCTGAACAGGCGCAAGCTGCCAGCCAACCTGTTGCCACTGAATGAAAATACCCAGTCGGCCAGTATCAAGGCGCTGGTAAAACAGGGCTTTGGCATGGGGTGGCTGCCGCAACGAATGACGGAAAAGAGCGAGCGTTTTGGCAGCCTCACCCGGGCCGGGGACAAGCGTTGCGACGTGCCATTGGAGATCCGTTTGATCCGCCTGCGTGAGCCCCGTTCCGACGATCTGTTAACCCTCTGGAAAAAACTGGAAAACAAGCATGTCTGACACCGAGTTACTGTCACTGCAGACGGATCATATCCGCACGCTTCAGCAGCGTTACGAACAGGCTATCGCCGAGCAGGGCTATGACGGTCTGCTGATCAGTTCCGGTGCTGCCCCCGTGCGTTACGGTGACGACCAGGGGTGGCATTTTCAGGGTTTTGGCCCCTTCCTGCACTGGACCGGGCTGACCGGGCAGGAACACAGCTGGTTACTTGTTCGGCCCGGGCAAAAGCCGATACTCAGCCTTTATCAGCCCGTGGACTTCTGGCATGCCACCCCGGAGTTGCCGGACGAGCCCTGGCTGCAGTCGATGGAGGTATGTTTCAGCGATCGTCGGGAACCGCCCGTTATGGACTTCAACGGCCGGCTTGCCGTTGTGGGCGATCCGTCCCAGTTGTCCGGGGTTGATGGTGAGCATAATCCGGAGGGCCTGTTGTCCGCTCTGGACGAAACCCGGGTGCATAAGACCCCTTATGAAATAGCCTGCCTGGCCCGTGCCAACCTCATTGCCATGCAGGGCCACCGGGCGGCCCGGGAGACGTTTCTGGACGGAGGCAGTGAGTTTGAAATAAACCTGGCCTACCAGCAGGCGACTGGGCAACGTGAAGCCCAGGCGCCGTACCATAGTATCATCGGCGTGAATGAACACGCCGGCACCCTGCATTACCAGTACTATGACACCGAAGCGCCTGTGCGCCCCCGCAGCCTTCTTATAGACGCCGGTGTGCGTTTCCGCGGTTACTGTTCCGACATTACCCGCACCACGCCCGGGGCAGGGGAAAGGCGTTTCGCCGCGTTGATTCAGGGGTTGGAGCAATTGCAGCAGCGGCTATGCGGAATGGTTGCACCTGGCGTGGATTATGTGGCGATCCATCGCAAGACCCACCAAGGCATTGCGGCTCTGTTGAATGCCGCCGGAGTCGTTCAGGGGGTGGACGACGAAACCCTGGTGGAGCAGGGCGTTACCCGGGCGTTTTTCCCGCACGGTATTGGCCATTTCCTGGGAGTTCAGGTGCATGACGTCGCTGGCAAGAAAGCGTCGTCGCCATCAGACGCCCCATTCCTGCGCCTGACCAGGACCCTGGAGGCAGGCATGGTCGTAACCATCGAACCGGGGTTCTATATCATTCCTTCATTGCTGGACCCGGTATTGAACGGTCCACTTGGCAAGAATTTTAATCGTTCAGCGATTGATGAGTTGCGAGGCTGCGGTGGTATCCGCATTGAGGATAATGTCGTTGTCACACCCGATGGAGCCCGGAACCTGACCCGTGAGGCGGACGGTTAAAAAGATTTTGCACAAAAATCGCTCTTTGGGCTTGCAAAGCCGCATGCAAATGACAATAATTATCACTAGCTTTGTTATCGTTAGTGAGATGATCCTATGTACGTATGCCTTTGCCATGGTGTGACAGACCGAGAAATCCGTGAAGCCGCCGACAATGGCGTCAGTTCCATGCGTCAGCTTGGCAAGGAGCTCGGTGTTGGCACGCAATGTGGTCGCTGTGCCTGCACAGCACGGGAAATTCTCCGCGAAAGCCGAACTCCAGACTACCTGGCCATGGCTGACATGTTAGCCCAGCCCGCCTGAAGGACAGGTTTGATGGAGCGGAATCCGTTCTTGCCTGCATCTGATTCCTAAATGTGATTTTTTCTCCCCGTGTGAAAGACTATCCTTGTAAGGATCGCACACTCACGAAAGGAGATCCGTCATGAAAGGCGACAAGAAAGTCATCCAGTTCCTGAATAAAGTGCTCGCCAACGAGCTGACCGCCATCAACCAGTACTTCCTCCATTCCCGCATGTACAAAGACTGGGGCATCACCAAACTGGCGGAAAAGGAATACGAAGAGTCCATCGATGAAATGAAGCATGCGGATCTGCTGATCGAACGCATCCTGTTTCTGGAAGGGCTGCCTAATCTCCAGGATCTCAATAAGCTGCTGATCGGTGAAAACGTCGAAGAAATGCTTTCCTGCGACCTCAAGCTGGAGATGATTGCCCATCAGGATCTGAAAGATGCGGTTGTTCATTGTGAGCAGGTGAAGGACTACACCAGTCGTGAACTGTTCCGTGGCATTCTCGACAGCGAAGAAGAGCACATTGACTGGCTTGAAACCCAGCTCGACATGATCGGCAAGATGGGCATCCAGAACTACATCCAGCTTCAATCGTCCGCCGCGGAGTAAACATCAGTGACAATGGATCTGTCCTGCTTTAAAGCCTATGACCTTCGCGGCCGGGTGCCGGATCAGCTTAATCCGACACTGGCCGAGCGCATCGGTCGCGCGTATGTGGAAGTGACCGGCGCCAAGCGGGTCATCGTCGGCTACGACATTCGATTGTCCAGCCGAGACATCGCCGACGCCCTCTGCTCCGGCCTGATGGCCGCCGGAGCCGACGTTTTCGACATTGGCCTGTGTGGTACCGAGCTGGTCTACTTCGCCACCAGCCATTACAAAATGGACGGCGGCATCATGGTCACCGCCAGCCACAATCCGCGGGATCACAATGGCATGAAGATGGTGGGGCCGGACTCGCGCCCTATCAGTTCCGACAACGGCCTGAATGATATCCGCGACCGTGTGCTTGAGCCTTTCGGCGATGCCCCGGAACAGGGACGGTATGAGCCGCTGGAAGTAGTGACCGCCTATATCGATCACCTGTTGGGTTACATAACGACAGGATCGCTCAAGCCCAAAACCATCGTGGTCAACGCCGGCAACGGCGGGGCAGGGTTGATGATCGACGAGCTGGAGCAACACCTGCCGTTCGATTTCATCAAAGTGCACCACCAGGCCGACGGTCATTTCCCCAATGGCGTCCCCAACCCCATTCTGGAAGAAAACCGCGCCGCCACCGCGGATGCGGTTGTTGAGTACGGTGCTGCCATGGGCATTGCCTGGGACGGCGACTACGATCGCTGCTTCTTCTTCGACGAAAACGGCCGCTTTATCGAGGGCTATTACATTGTCGGCCTGCTGGCAGACCAGTTCCTCCGAAAAACCGGCGGTGGCAAAGTCATCCACGACCCAAGACTGACCTGGAACACCATCGACCTGGTCAACGCGGCTGGCGGCAAAGCCATCGAAAGCAAAACCGGCCACGCCTTCATCAAGCAACGCATGCGCGACGAAGATGCGGTCTACGGCGGCGAAATGAGCGCCCACCACTACTTCCGCGACTTCGCCTACTGCGACAGCGGCATGATTCCCTGGTTGCTTGTCGCCGAACGCCTGTGCCAGTCCGGCCAGACCCTGTCCTCCCTGATAGACGCACGCATCGAGGCCTATCCGGCCAGCGGCGAAATCAACCGCACCATCGATGATCCCCCCAAGGTCATTGCCGCTATCGAGGCCAAATACAGCCCCGGCGCCAAAAGTGTCAGCCACGTCGACGGCGCCAGCATCGAATTCGACGACTGGCGGTTCAACCTCCGCATGTCCAACACTGAACCGGTTGTGCGCCTGAACGTGGAATCCCGTGGTGATATTTCGTTGATGAAGGAAAAGACCGCAGAGTTATTGGCAGAAATGGAGCGTTTGAACAAGTAAGGCTGCCATAGAAGTATGGGGCCAATCAGGCGGATAGTAAGGCCAGAAACTGTGCGGAGCCATGGATGGCGGAGCCCAAGCGTACAGGGACGTATTTACAGCGTGTTTCTGGCCTTACTATCCGCCTGATTGGTCTTGCACGAGTGCCCAAGCATCACATGGATGTGCCGCAAGGAGCGTGTTTCTGAACAGATATCGCCCCAACCGGCCTTGCGCCAAAAGTCACAAATAACTCAAAGCCAGTCGTTCAACATAACCCCGATACCAATCCGCTGAATCCGCTCATTGTAATCAATCAGACTCTCACCATAGCCATTGTAATAGTGGATATACCCCTTGATCGTATCCCCCATCGGAAAGCTGTAACCCAGCTCCACAGACGTCTTGTTGTCTGACCGCAAGTTGTTCATCAGCTTCAGCGACAGCGTCCGATCCTCACTCCACTTGTAGATTGCCATATAGTTCGCGTAACCCAGATAGCGCTCAATATCTTCATTGTCGTCCTCGCTGTCATCCTCCGGCAGTCGATACCAGGGCTGAAGGATGAACAGCCAGCGATCATAGCTGTACGCCGCCGACCCCACGATCCGGTTCCAACTGCGGGAGCGGGGTTCCGACTGACCATTGGACTCATGATTAAAGCCCAGCGTGACACCGTTCAGCCTGCCAGGCCCCAGATCATAATTGGTCGCATAGCGCACAAAGATCTCCGGCTCATAATTGGTTTCCCGGAACGGCGCTGAGTCATCCGTGTTATACACCTGCCAGAACGATTTCTGGGTGTAACCGAACCATAGTGTCGTACGCTGATCCAGCCAACCGGTCAGCAAGGGTACCTTGAAACTGATCTGGTACTTCGCCTCCTGATTATCGATGCCATAGTCGTAGTCGGCTGCGCCGAGTCTCGGATTCGTGGGGTTACGATTGGCATTCTTCATGTAGCTGAACGGCAGGATGTACATCGGCCGATGGCCAACAAAGCTGCCTGAGAACGAAAAAATAGCCTTCTCGGCCGCCATATAACGGCTCAGGATCGCCGACATCACGCCGGTGTCTTCGCCTTCCTTCCTCTGAGCAGTGTTTTTGACACCCTCAAAAGTGGCATCACCATCTTCTGCGCTGGTCGCGTCCCTGTACTGCAGTGCTTCTGTTGATTTGTCGATGGCTTCCAGGCTGTCGTCAGAGGCACCGTTTCGAGCCGTGGCGGGATCATTGATCGCGTCATAGCACGCCAGGCGCTGTACGCCATCCTTGATCAGGGCGCACTCCTCCGACTTCACCCCCTCAAAATTCCGATCATCGGGGGGCTCGTCCTGCGCGCTGACCGTGCCGGGAAGGAACAGGTTAAGAGACAACAGCAAGCCAGAAAACCCCAAAAGTTCATAGCGGCGAACGACAGGCATGGTCCAGTCCTTATGCGTTGGAAACACTGATCCAGGTATTGGCGACGCCGTAAGCCCATACGCCGAGCAGCGTCATCACCAGCAGGGAAAAAACGATTTTGTGCCGGGGTTTGCGTTCCGCAGCCGCTGCAACCACCCAGCGCAGGTACATCAGCCCGATAAAGCTGATGAATACCGCCAGGCTCGCGGCGGCGGGGATCAACAACCACACAGGGCTCAGTGCAGCGCCCTCTGCCGCACGGCTGGAAAACCAGCCCATGGACGCCAGCAGTACGGCTACCGCCGTAAACTCGGTGATCAGTAATGGCTTGCGCCACGGGTGTGGCTGGTTGGTATCAGGCATACATTCTAACCCTCGGTATCTGTTTGGTGCATGGTACCCGGAAAGTGCTTTCGGAGCCCTCTGACTTACGAAATGGCAACGAAAATTGATTGAAATCGGGGGTTCATTTTGCAGTTTGGTTTTTTTGGCTTGCCGCAGTCGCTATAATGCGGGCACTAACGATTATAACGCCCAATTGTGAGGTGCATTGTGATGATGAAGAGAGTCCTGGCTGCCGTATTGCTTGGTTTCGGCCTGACCGCAGGTGCCGTAATGGCCAATGTTGAAGATGAAATTCGTGCTCGCATTGCCCCGGTTGGCGAAGTGTGCGTTCAGGGTGAAGACTGCGGGCAGGCAGCCGCTCCAACTGCAAGCGCAAGCTCGGGCCCCCGTTCTGGAAGTGACGTTTACGATGCAGCCTGTACCGCCTGCCACAGCACTGGCGCGGCAGGCGCTCCCAAGAAGGGCGACACAGCCGCATGGTCACCCCGTATTGAAAAAGGACTGGACACACTGGTCAACCACGCGATCAACGGCTTCAATGCCATGCCGGCCAAGGGCGGTTGTTCCGGGTGCTCTGATGAGGAAATCGAGAGCGCCGTCAAACACATGGTTGAGGCCAGCCAGTAGCAACTGTATTCCTGACTACGGTCGGTAGACCAAAAAAGCCCCCGATAATACGGGGGCTTTTTTGGTGGTTAGCGGAATTTTCGCCCGTTAGTGAATGGGCGTATAGGTCAGTTCCCCTTCGATGCGATCAGTGCCGCGCTTGGTCGTTGTCACTGCAATTGACCAGGTTTTGGGCCCGTCTGCGCTGTCGCTGTCATGCAGAACGTTGAGCCGGGAGTCCAGCCAGCCGAAAGCGCCGGATTGAGACATCGTCACCCAGGACGTCTGGCTCGTTTCCGTTGACTGGTTTGGTAGCGCTTTCCAGCTCGGGCTGTCGGTATTAACGGTGACTTCGGTTCGGGTAAATCGTATAAACGCCTCTCCGTCCGTGCCTAATACGGTCAGAGGTTCTTCACCTTTGTATCGAAGCAATATGCCTGGACGCGGCGCATCCAGAATGATCGCACTGAGTCCGGGAATGTCGGGCTGATGTGCTATTCGGGCCTTTACGATGCCGTCCGGAACGTCCTTTGTCTCCGGTGCACCGTGGGCCCCTGCCAGCCCGGAGGCCGACAGGGACACCAGGCCGAACAACACCGGGGCCGCCAGGCGAGCTCCGATCTGTTCGATGTGTTTCATAAACAATTCTCCTGACGGTTACAGCAACTCGAGGGTTGACTCAATGATGCCACCGCTGGTGGTGGTGTCACTGGCCACCTGAGTGGGCGCCATGCAGGCGAGACTCTCATTCACCACAGTGATCGGTGCAGACACCGAGGGCACGCGGCCATCTGCGGTGTCCTTGCTGACGAACAGCATGTATTCGCCGGCGGGCACCACATTGTGGTTGTCGGGCATGGTCAGAGTCAGCTTGTTGCCAGGGCCCCGCTCCATGACCAGCTCAATGGTGCGCTGGTCACCGTCAATGACGTGGGTCATGACCGTGCGGCGAATCAGCAGTGCCTTGTCGATCTGATCCACCTGGTCGACCTTGATGTTGAATCGGTCGCCAATGGTCAGATTGCTGGGTGCACTTCTAATTGTGGGGCGGTCGTCCCGCATGGCGTAGGGTGGGGTGTAGATTTCGAAACTCGGATCGCGGCCGTCATAGGGTGCGAGTCCGAAATCCTGAAGATCCACGAACGTCAGGTAAGCGGTATTGATTGGTGAGTGGCCGGCAACCATAACGCGGCCGTCCTCCATCAGTACCGCAGTGTTGTGGTAGGTGCGGGCACGGTGGCCAGTAGCCATTTCCGTCCATTCTCCGGTTTCCGGGTTGAACCGCTCGGCGGTGCGGATCGGGCCTTCGAGGCCGGGCGCTACCACACCGTCGCGATTGCCGCCGCTGAACACCATCACGGTGCCGTCGGGCATCACAACGTTTGTGCCGTACCAGCGAGGCTGATTCAGTGGACCGGCCAAACGCGACTCGTAGCCGATTTCGTCGCCGTTGGTGGTGACGGTATCGATGCGGGTCTGGTCGGTGGGCAGGTAGCCGCCGGGGTTCGTCAGTACTGCATAACTGGGCACGCCGCCCGCGGTCAGCAGTTCCACTTCGTTGTAGTTACCGCTGGCATCTGGTTTCAGCGGCAACATGGTGGATGACGTGGAGCCCCGCATACCACCGGCGATCGCCATGCGCAGATCTTCTTCGGATACTCCAAGATCGGCCGCACTGGTCAGCAAATCCGTGGGCGAGTCGAGAACATCGCCAAGCAGTGAGCCGACCTGATCAAGAGACAGGTTGGTGATGTTCAGGGTGCTGCTCAACTGACCCAGCCCGGCTTCATCCAGTCTCAGTGGGAGACCTGCATAGCCAATGTCGTTCCAGCGCTGAGTATCCGGGTTGAAACTGGCAACGATGTTCCACAATGCCTGGTCGTAACCCTGGCCGAACGGGTTGAAGGCCTGGCCACCAGCGTTGTAGAAGATGTGTCCATTCGGCAGCAGGTGCATGCGTGGATAGAGCGGTAAGGAGCGATCAGCGGTAGACGGGTTCTGCGTCCAGGCGCCGGCGCAGGGGTCGTAGGTTTCTGTTTGCACCACGTTGCGTCCGCTGTTCAGTGGCTCATCCGGGTACACTGGCTTCAGCAGCTTGGTGACACCACTGGCGACGAAGACGTTGCCATTGCCCATGGTAACGAGCGACGGATACCAGCGACCGAAGGCCATATCGCCACTCTGGCTCCAGGTGTTCGTCTCTTCGTCGAAAATTCTGGAGTTCTTGATGCCCTCCAGTTCGGCAACCCCCAGAGGTAGGCCGTCAATGCCTGGCTCCGAATAGTAGTCCGTGCCGCCAACGGCCATCACGTTGCCATTGGCCAGCCCAATCACGTCAGAACAAAAAAGCGCACCGTCATTCTTGCTGGTGTTGTCGGCCGTATCGATCAGTCCATCCAGGTCCGTGCCGTTGAGCAGGGTTTCGCTGTCGTTACCGTTCGGGTTAGCGCCGGCATCCAGGGGTGTTGGTTTCAGCCAGGATGGGTTGTCGTTTTCGTCGAGGGACAAGACACGGGTCTGGTCGTTGACGGATACTTCGCCGAATTCGGCGACGATCGACAGCTCGACGTTTTCCGTGCCTTCAAGAGCATTCAGGTATAGCAGGCGTCCATCCTTGAGAAGCGCCATGGTACCGGCGGCAGGCTTGCATTCGTCCATGCCGTCACTTCGGGTGATGCATTTCTCATCGGTCTGAATCTCTTCTCCATCCACGATGATGGTGGGCTCGGCAAAGGGATCGCTGAATGCGCCCTTCTGTGCTGCAGATGTTTCGGTCTGCGTTGACGAATTATCTGCGGATCCGCCAAGAAGGTTGCCGAGAAGGCCAGCGTTGACGGGTGTCGACCCGGCAGCCACCAGCAGCAGTGAGCCGGTGACGGTCGACAATCGGTTGGATAGACGGGACATAATGTCCTCCTGATGTTGTTTTTGTGTACGTGGGGAACGGAGTCCCCTGGGCAGTTACGGATCAGGAGGTCATAAAGTTGCAGGGATTGTGAAAAAACGTGAAATTCAGTTCCCCAGGTCGCCAAGCAACGCGCTGAGGGTGGCCTTGCCTTTTTGCTGGTTGGCTTCCACGTCCAGGTCGCCGGTGCCCTCCCATCTCAGGTCGGCCTCGGGCAGTTCATCGAGAAACCGGCTTGGAATGGTTTCCAGTTTCTCTCCGTACTGTCTTCGCTGGGCGGCAAAGCTAAGGGTCAGGGTTTCCCGGGCTCGGGTGATGCCCACGTACATCAGTCGCCGTTCTTCCTCGACATTGCCTTCCTCAATGCTGGAGCGGTGAGGCAGTATTTCCTCTTCCAGACCCATGATGAAGACGTGGGGGAATTCCAGGCCTTTTGAGGCGTGAAGGGTCAGCAGCTGGACCTTGTCGCTGTCGTCCTCTTCTTCGCGCTGTTCCATCATGTCCCGCAGGATAAGCCGGCTGATGGCGTCTTCAATGCCCATTTCGTCGGCCGTGCCCTTGCCGTCGTCCAGCATGCGCTGGATGGATTCCACCAGGTACCAGATGTTCTCCATCCGTCGTTCTGCCTGTTTCGGCGAGCCGGAATGCAGGTGTAGCCATTCCTCGTACTCGATGTCGGTGAACAGCTGCTTGATCACCGGAATCGGATCTTCGCGGTGCAGGCGCTCGCAGGTAGTGTCCACCCAGTGTGCAAAGCGCCGCAGGCGGTCCAGCCCCTTCTCGGTGACGTGAGTTTCGGCGCCCATATCACCCAGGGCACGAAACAGGCTGACGTTGCGAGAGCGGGCGTAATGGCTGAGCTGTTCCAGCGTGCGGGGGCCAATCTCCCGGCGAGGCACGTTCACGACCCGAAGGAACGCCGCGTCGTCATCCGGGTTCACCAGCAGACGCAGATAGGACATGGCGTCCTTGATTTCGTTCTTGGAGAAGAACGACTGGCCACCTGAGATGTGGTAGGGAATCTGGTAGGCCTGAAGTTTCATTTCCAGCAGCCGCGCCTGGTGATTGCCCCGATAGAGCACGGCGAAGTCCCGAAAGGCCAGGCCTTTCTTGAGTTTCTGGTCAAGGATTTCCGTGGCCACCCGTTCGGCTTCAGCGTCCTCATTGCGGCAGCGGACGATTCTTAGCTCGTCCCCAATCGTATGATCGCTCCACAGGGCTTTCTCGAACACGTGGGGGTTGTTGGCGATGACCGTGTTGGCGCAACGGAGGATGCGCACAGTGGAACGGTAGTTCTGTTCCAGTTTGACGATCTTGAGGCTAGGGAAGTCTTCCTTGAGCTGAACAAGGTTTTCAGGCCGGGCACCGCGCCAGGCATAGATCGACTGGTCATCATCACCAACGACGGTAAAGGCGGCCCGTTCCGCCACCAACAGCTTGACCAGCTCATATTGGCAAAGGTTGGTATCCTGATATTCATCCACCAGCATATAGCGGATTTTTCGCCGCCATTTCTGTAACACCTCCGGATTGTCGCGGAACAGCTGTACCGGCAGCAGGATCAGATCATCGAAATCCACCGCATTGTAGGCTTTCAGGTATTCATTGTAGTGGCGGTAGATGATGGCTATACGTTGCTCCCGCTCGTCGGCGGCCCGACTCCAGGCATCCTGGGGGCTGCGCATGGCATTCTTCCAGGACGAGATGGTCATCTGCACGTCAGACAGTTCGTCGCCGGCATCCGCGCTGGCCTCGCGCATCATCAGGTCTTGCAGCAGGGCCTTGGCGTCTTCCGCATCGAAGATGGAAAAGCCGGGGTGATAGCCCAGGTGCTCGTGCTCCTCGCGGATCATGTTCAGCCCGAGGTTGTGAAAGGTGGAGACAATCAAGCCGCGGGTCAGCTTGCGGTCCACCAGGCGTCCGACCCGCTCTTTCATTTCCCGGGCTGCCTTGTTGGTGAAGGTGACGGCGGCAATGTGTCGTCCAGGAATACCAAGATGTTCGATCAGGTAAGCCACTTTGCGAGTGATTACACTGGTCTTGCCGCTGCCGGCACCGGCAAGCACCAGCATGGGGCCCTCCGCGTAGCGGACGGCTTCACTCTGTCGGGGGTTGAGCTTGTTCACAATATTCGCGCCAATCCGGGAAATTCCGAGACAACCTGGGAAGCAGACATTCTACACCAGGCAGACTTGCTGTACCTTGACGATCTATCAGCTATTCTTGATGGGATGGAGATGTTCGATCACGAGGAACGGGACGCTTCTTGATGACCCTGGCAGTAAAACAACCCAACCCCAGCCATGTGCGGCTGCTGGTGCTGACACCGGAGTATTCGGATTTTCTCTGGCTGGGCGCGCTCCTGTCACGTGATCGTGAAATGGAACCGGACCTGACCTGGTGCCCGGATCTTATCGACTGCGATGATCTGATTCGCAATACCCACTTTGACGTTATCCTCTGGGACTGCGTGTTTCATGGCGGTTCCGAAGACGCGTTCCTGCAGTATCTGTCCGTGTCCAGCAACGAGAAACCGGTACTGGCACTGAGCGCCGAGCCGGCCTCCGAGCGTGCTGGTGATCTGCTTGCCAATGGCGCTTCCGACTATTTAAGCCGCCAGTCGTTGGAGGAGTGGGGATTGCGTCGCGCGGTACGCTGCCTCTGGTACCGACAACAGCTCTCGGAGTCCGCTCACGGCCAGTTGGGTCGGGAAGTGGCCAGTGGTTTTATCAACCGTGACCTGTTCTTTGATCGCCTGCAACAGGCGCTGCTGAGGGCTGAGCGTGCCGGCCAGCGGTTGGCACTGTTGCACATCAATCTGGATGATTTCCGCAGCTTCAATGAATCCTTCGGTTATCAGAAGAGTGACCAGATCATGCTGAAGCTGGCGGAACGGCTGCGACACAATCTGCGACGAGTGGATTCGCTGATGCGAATTGGTGGTGACGAGTTTGCGATCATTGTCGAAAAGGTGGAAGACTCCCTGGATCTTACCCAGATCATCCGCAAGCTCGTAACCACGCTGGGTGAACCATTCGGCATTGATGGTCAGAACGTCGTCGTCAGTGCCAGCCTCGGCGTGGCCACCTATCCGGAAGCAGGTGACAGCCCGGAGAACCTGCTGCGACGAGCCAACCGCGCCATGTTTGAGGCCAAGCGCGACCCCGGTACCAGTTATCGATTTTACGATCGTCAGTTGCACATAACGGCCGGATACCAGTTGCGCCTGGAGGCGGATCTCCGCAATGCGCTGCGGGGCAATGAACTGGAAGTGTATTACCAGCCGCGCATCGATCTCGCGTCCGAGGAAGTGCGGGGGGTGGAGTGCCTGCTCCGATGGAATCATCCGGAACGGGGGTTGGTGGGACCGGATGAATTCATCCCGGTGGCTGAGCGCAGCGGGTTGATCGTTCCTATCGGCTACTGGGTGATTGAGCAGGCCTGCAAGCGTCTGCAGGAGTGTTCGGATCTGGGGCATCCGGGGCTGGTCTTTGCGGTGAATCTTTCGTTCCGTCAGTTCCATGATCGCAAGATGACCGAGACCATTTTTCGCATTATATTCAATGCCAATGTCGACACCAGCCTGCTGGAGCTGGAGCTCACGGAAAGTGCCATGATGCACGACCCGGAATATGCCCAGCGATGTCTTCGGGAGCTCAATCAACTGGGTATCAGTTTCGCCCTGGATGATTTCGGAACCGGGTTCTCCTCACTCAGCAACCTTCAGCACCTGCCCATCTCCCTCGTAAAAATCGACAAGTCTTTCGTTCAGGAACTGGGGCAGTCTGCCGACGCGGAGCATATCATTCGTGCCATTATCAGCCTGGCTCACAGCCTGCAGATCAGCGTGGTGGCTGAAGGGGTGGAGACGGAAGGACAACTGGAGTTCCTGCGACAGCAACACTGTGATGAAATTCAGGGTTACTACTACGCCCGCCCCATGCCATGGGCAGATCTTGTGCAATTCCTGGACAACCGTAGCCGCACTGCTTGCCTGCAGCAATAAGCCGCTGTACCTTTGCGCTTTGACTCGTAAGCATCAGATGAGGTTGCATGAACAGTATCATCAGGCGCATTGCTGACGAACTGGGTGTTCGTGAACAGCAGGTGAATGCCACCGTTGAAATGCTGGACGGTGGCGCCACCGTTCCCTTTATTGCCCGTTACCGCAAGGAGGTCACCGGCTCGCTGGATGACAGCCAGTTACGGTCTCTGGAAGATCGTCTGCGGTATCTGCGGGAGCTGGAAGACCGCCGTTCCACGATCCTCAACAGTATTGAGGAGCAGGGCAAGCTGACCGATGAGCTACGTGCCAGCATCGATTCGGCGGATACCAAGAACCGCCTGGAAGACCTCTACCTGCCGTATAAGCCCAAGCGACGGACCAAGGCGCAGATAGCCCGTGAAGCCGGTCTGGAGCCCCTGGCCGACACCCTGTATGACGACCCCACGCTGGAGCCAGAGAGCACAGCGGAAGGCTACATCAATCAAGAGGCCGGTATTACCGATACCAAGGCTGCACTTGATGGTGCCCGCTACATTCTGATGGAGCGTTTTGCCGAGGACGCGGAACTTCTGGGTGAGCTGCGTGATTTTATCTGGCAGCAGGGGCAGCTCAAGGTCACCGTGGTGGACGGCAAGGAAAATGAAGGCGCCAAGTTCCGCGACTACTTCGACCATGTCGAGCCATTGAAAAAGGTGCCATCGCACCGTGCGCTTGCCATCCTGCGGGGTCGCAATGAAGGCATGCTCACCTATTCCATCGTTGTCGGCGATGCTGAAGACGACCGTCGCCAGCCCCATCCGGCGGAACAGCGCATTGCCGCGCGCTGGCACATCCGTGACAACGGCCGTGCGGCCGACCGCTGGTTGTCGGAAGTGGTACGTTGGACCTGGCGGGTAAAACTGTCCACTCAGATCGAAACCGACCTCATGGCCCAGGTGCGGGAAGCGGCAGAAACCGAGGCCATCAATGTGTTTGCCGCCAACCTCAAGGATCTGTTATTGCTGGCTCCGGCCGGTCCCCGAGCCACACTGGGGCTGGACCCCGGCCTGCGCACCGGTGTGAAGGTGGCTATCATTGACGGCACCGGCCAGGTGGTGGGCCACGGTGGTATTTTCCCGCACGCGCCCCGCAACCAGTGGGACCAGTCGATCGAACAATTGGCGAACTGGTGTCGGCAGTACCGTATTGAGCTGGTGGCCATTGGTAACGGTACCGCGTCCCGTGAAACCGAAAAGCTGGTCGCGGACCTGAGCAAGCGTTACCCGGAGCTGAAGCTGGCGCGGATTGTGGTCAGTGAATCGGGCGCTTCGATCTATTCCGCCTCTGAATTCGCCTCCCGCGAACTGCCGGACCTGGATGTGACCATTCGTGGAGCGGTCTCCATCGCCCGCCGGCTTCAGGATCCATTGGCGGAAATGGTGAAGATCGAACCCAAGTCCATCGGCGTGGGGCAGTATCAGCACGATGTGTCTCAAGTGCAGCTGGCCCGCAGCCTGGACGCCGTGGTAGAGGACTGTGTTAACGGTGTTGGCGTGGATCTCAACACCGCATCCATCCCCCTGCTGGCACGGGTGTCTGGCCTGAACCAGAGCATTGCCCAGAACATCGTCGATTTTCGTAATCAGAATGGTGTGTTCCGTGATCGCAGGCAGTTGCTTAAAGTGTCCCGCCTAGGTGATCGTACCTTTGAGCAGTCGGCCGGTTTCCTTCGCATTGCAGGGGGCGACAATCCGCTGGATCGCTCGTCGGTGCACCCGGAAGCTTATGGCGTGGTTGAAGCCATTGCCCGCCAGAATAACCGTAAGATTGAAGGTATTGTCGGAGACGCCGATTTCCTGCGTTCGTTGAACCCGCAGGACTACGTCACCGAACAGTTTGGTCTGCCGACCATAAAGGATATTATTACGGAATTGGAGAAGCCGGGGCGTGACCCCAGGCCGGAGTTCCGCTTTGCCAGCTTTGAGGAAGGGGTGGAAACCCTCAATGACCTGAAGCCGGGCATGGTGCTGGAAGGGTCGGTCACCAACGTGACCAACTTCGGCGCGTTCGTGGACATCGGCGTGCATCAGGATGGCCTTGTGCACATCTCTGCGTTGTCGAACACGTTCGTCAAGGATCCGAGGGAAGTGGTCAAGGCGGGGGATATCGTCAAGGTGAAAGTGATGGACGTGGATATCCCGAGAAAGCGGATTGCGCTTTCCATGCGTATGGATGACCAGCCTGGGGAGAAATCTGACAACCGCGCAGGGTCCGGCAGTAACCGACGGGATGGAGGTGGCAAGCCTTCCGCTAGAAATGATCGCCACAAGGGCGCAGACAGCGGGCAAAAGGGTGCCATGGCCGGAGCGCTGGCACAGGCTCTGGCGTCGGCCCGAAAAGACGGCCGTTAACCCGCGCCGCTACACACTACCGTAATGACCGCCGGTGTTCCCGGCGGTCATTCAAGCAGGAGTCATTCATGGGTGAATCCCGCCATCAGCTTTTTCAGCAGTTCACGGCCAACCAATGGGCCGGATTCCGAAAAGGCGTTGAGAAAGAGGGCCTGCGGGTCGATCGCAACGGCTTTATCGCACAGACTCCGCACCCCCGCTCGCTGGGTTCCGCACTGACCCATCCGCGTATCACCACGGATTACTCCGAGGCCTTGCTGGAACTGATTACACCGGTATTCGATACCACACGAGGGATGCTCGATTCGCTCCGGGATACCCATCGGTTCGTTCAGTGCAATCTTGGGGATGAGGTGTTCTGGGCAGCCAGTATGCCGTGTGAGCTGGACGGCGACGCGAGCATTCCCATTGCCGAGTATGGCACTGCCAATATCGGTCGCCTGAAGCATGTGTATCGCCAGGGGCTGGCCGTGCGGTACGGACGCATGATGCAAAGCATTGCCGGCGCCCACTATAACCTGTCGCTGCCGGACAGCTTCTGGAGGCTCTGGCAGGAGGCTCTTGGTAACCAGCAAAGCCTGCAGGACTTCAAGTCGGACCAGTATTTCTGGCTGATCCGCAATTTCCGCCGTCGCAGCTGGTTGCTGATGCTGCTGTTTGGAGCGTCACCAGCGCTTGATGCCAGTTTTGTGGCAGGCGTACGTCATGATCTGAGCCGGTTCGGCGATGATACCTGGTATGGCCGCGAGGCCACATCGCTGCGCATGGGCGATCTGGGCTATCACAACAACGCTCAGGCATCGCTCAACATCTGTTTCAATGAACTGAAGACCTACACCGATACCCTGTTCAGGGCGATTCACACGCCGTGGCCAGCCTACGAAGAAATGGGAACCCGGCGCAACGGCGAATTCATCCAGATCAACACCAGCGTGCTGCAGATTGAGAACGAGTACTACAGTGCCGTACGGCCAAAGCGCACCACCGAGCGAGGGGAAAAGCCGATACAGGCCCTGGAGTCACGGGGCGTGGAGTACATCGAAGTGCGCTGTCTGGACCTGGATCCGTTCTCCCCGGTTGGCGTCAACGAAAGCCAGATCGATTTTCTTGACCTGTTCCTGCTGGATTGCTTGCTGTCAGACGGCCCCCGCATTGACGATGACGAATGTGATCGCCTGGATGACAATTATCAGGATGTGGTGGCTCGGGGCCGGAATCCGGATCTGACGATCTGTCGCTCCGGTGAACAGGGCCGGGTTGGTGACGCTGCCATTGCCCTGATGGATCGTCTTGCCCCCCTTGCAGAGCAGCTGGACAGCTTGAACGGAGATTCCACCTATCGGCGAGCGCTGGATGACCAGCGTGCCAAGCTTGACGATCCGCGTGAGTTACCTTCAGCGAAGGTGCTTGAAGCCATGGAGTCCTCCGGCATGGGGCATCGTGAATGGGGGCTGGAAATGTCCAGGCAGCACCAGCAAACGCTACGAGAAGAAGGCTTGTCGCCGGATGTGATGGCGGCGTTCGAAAAGATGACCGCCGATTCGCTGTCCGAGCAGGATGAAATGGAGCAAGCCGAAAACCAGCCATTCGGAGAATTTCTGGAGCAATACCTGCAATCCTGAACCGGGAGTGCCCCTGCCGGTCGGGCGTCACACTCTCCCCGGACCTGTCGCACAGAAACGTAATAAACGTTTGTCACTGTCTGTTCGCGCTGTTAATTTCTGCAAACAGAATGGCAGCATCCGATGGTGGCTACAGGTAAAGGGAGAACCGGTATGGCCAGAGACTTCAAGTTGGGATGGGATGTTGAGTCCCTGAACAAAGCCTATCGCCAGGGTTATATGGCCGCCTCTATGGGCATGGAGCGCAGCCGCTGTCCCTATCGCGGAGAAGTTGTTGTTGCCGCCTGGGAAGCCGGATGGGAAGACGCTGAACAGGTTGCCAGCGAGGCGCGGCCGGCCGACGACCTGTTCTCCCGCATCGCCTGATACCTGCGCCTGCCGCTTGCTCACCCGGCCGTTGTATTACTTCTGAACAACGAACTCCGTAAACAGCACACCGGTAATGCTCTCACCGGTCTGTTGCTCTTCCAGTGCAGTATTTATTCTCTTCGTGGCCTCTTCGCGCAGCGACTGCTGTCCCTCAGTCGAGGACAACTGTTCTGCGTCAGTCTGCTCCCCGAACAGCATCACCAGCTCATGACGGAGCCGGGGCATGTGTGCCTCCACCGCTGGACGAGTGGTTTCCTTCGACGCCCTGATAGTAACCGCGGCCTTCAGGTAGGTCAGTTTGGTGCCTGGTTCCCCCACGTGGGTGACAAAGGGCGGATCCATTTCGATGTAGTCCGTGATTGCTGGTTCCTTTTCCTGCTCTTCCTGTGTCTCGTCGCCCCCTTCGTCCTCTTGGGCAAAGGCGGTTGGAGCCAGGGGGAAGGCAAAAAACAGGGCCAGCAGAACGTACTTTGGCTTAAGTGTCATAGGCTTGAAGTTCGTATTGGTTTAAGGTTAAGTAGCTGGGCGCACGCAGCCGCCACCTGATGCTGGGAGAATAGCAGGCTCGATGCGCGGTTGCAGCATCCGATGCTTTACCGCCCAAGGCGGGAGACAGGCTGACCTGAACGTTGACCCGAGGTACCCCTTTGAACTCCAGAGCCGTTTTCTTTCTGATATTCCTGCTATGCGCCGGGCTGCTTGGTGTGGCCTTCTACATGGAGCATGTTATGGGGTTGGAACCCTGTCCTCTGTGTTGGCTGCAGCGATTCGGTTTTATGGCCGCCGGCCTCGTCAGCCTCCTGGCAGCGCTCCACGGCCCCCATGGGGTCGGTGCAAGGGTCTACGGGGTGTTGTTGTCCGTCAGTGCAGGTGCTGGCCTGGCGATGGCGGGTCGACAACTGTGGCTTCAAAGCCTGCCGGCGGATCAGGTGCCGGCCTGCGGGCCATCAGTGGATTACATGCTGGATGTGTTGCCCTGGATGGAGGTGTTGACCACGGCGCTGAAAGGCACGGGTGATTGCGCCGAAGTGACCTGGCGTTTCCTGGGGCTGAGTATTCCTGGCTGGACGGCCATCTTTTTCTCGTTGCTGGTGATTGTCGGCCTGGTGATGCTGTTCCGGCCCCCAACGAAGCCGGAATGGATACAGGGATGAAACGGTTGCGACGGACCGCTGGCATGGGGTAACTTGAGTTTCGACACACTTGAGTTCCGACACAACAGGAATCAAACCAGAACCCGGTAACCGGAGATAGGCGTCATGTTGGATAATTGCCGTAATGCCAGGGAGCGTTGGGGTGGCGTCAGCGAGCTGATTGATCGCTGGCTGAAAGAAAGGCAGGAACTGCTGGTACACTATTGCGATCTGTCCGGTACGACGGACTATTCCCAGACGGATGCGCTGCGCACGAAGTTTATCAAGCTGTGTGAGGTGCTGGTGGATTACGTGTCGGCAGGGCACTTCGAGATATACGAGCAATTGATTCAGGAAGCTCGTGAATTCAACGACGGTGGACTGGAACTGGCGGCAAAACTGTACCCAAAAATCGAGCAGACCACGGAAACGGCACTGAATTTCAATGATCGCCTGAACGGTCAGTCGCTGACAGAGAGTGAAGTTCGCGACTTGTTCCAGCAGCTATCAGAACTTGGTGAAACCCTGGAAAGCCGGTTTGAAATGGAAGATTTCCTGATCGAGCATCTGCATAATGCCCACGCTGACAAGGTGATGTCGTCGGCTTGAGGTGAAGGCTGGAAATCTCCCCCCGATTCCAACAGGAAACAGGGGGAGTAGCCGTTGTCAAACGGCGTGTTTATTCCGGGTTGATTTCAAGAAGTTCCACGTCAAAGACCAGGGTCTCGTTGGGCCCGATCCTCTGGTTTCCTCCAGGCCCATAAGCCAGTTCCGCAGGAATGTAAAGTTTCGCCCTGCTGCCTTCAGGCATCAGTTGCAGTCCTTCTGTCCAGCCCGGTATGACCTGGTTCAGGCCGAAGGTGACCGGCTCGCCACGCTCGCGTGAGCTGTCGAATACTTCGCCTGAGATCAACTCGCCGGTGTAGTGCACCTGTACGCGGTCTTCGGCCGTTGGCTTTTCGCCATCGCCTTCTTCCAGGATTTCATATTGCAGACCGGACTCCGTGGTTTTGACGCCATCGCGTTTGGCGTTTTCTGCGAGGAACTGTTCCCCGGCTTCCTGATTTTTCTTCGCCAGTTCTTCCGTCTTGGCCGACTCCTGCTCCTGAAGCTGGGTCTGGTAGGCCATCAGGGCTTCCTGGATTTCCTCACGGCTCATTCGCGACTGTTCTTCATCGCCGGCGTGCCCGTGCTGAATGCCTTGCAGGAATTGCTCCATTTTAAGGTTCGGCAAGTCGTTGCTCATTCTCTGGCCCATGACCAGGCCCATGCCGTAGCTGACTTTTTCATCCGTGGATTCCAGCGCCGGATCTTCCGGAACCGCTTCCTGGGAAGAAGAGCAGCCTGCCATGACACCGGCCACGGTCAGTGCGATCAGGGTTTTTCTCATTACATCGTCCTTAGTTAAGCGTGCATTGAATGATCGGGAACGCACAGAAGGTAACGGGTTCTGTCGCCAGATGCCACTGAACATGTGTTAAGGAAGGGCGTAATCTCAACTACCGTTATTGGCAGTGTTGGGACCAAGCGAAAAAGGTGCGCGGTAGGGCGATTGCCAATCGGTTTCCGAGTCGGACACGGGCGGGCGTACGCTCTTGCTTTCAGACCGCTCTATCGCCAACGCGTTCCAGGGGCCTTGCGCAGGCGGCTTGTCAGCGTAATGCCAACTGCCATCGCTATCCTTCCATTTGAAGACGATGTCGGGCCCCTCCGTCGGAACCGGTGAGGGAACCAGGCCCTCAAACGCGGGAATTTCCGCGTTGGTTTCGGCCTTTGCGGGTTGGCTGGTGGTTTCGGCAGGGTCATTCAGTCCGAAAAACATCAGTGCCACCAGGACGCCGAGAGCGGGAAACGCCAGCCGGATTAGCCATTTCATCAACATGGCTTGTTATCTCCTTCAACGAGTGTCGACAGTTCTCTGGTCAAAATGTCCAGCAAGCTGCCGGTCTCGTTATCCATTGTCTTCTCTGGTGCTGCGGCGAGCAAGTTGCTAAGGGCCAGATTGGCCGTTGTTACCTCACCGCTGCCTGTATGTTTGTTTGAAATCAGGGCCTGATAGGCCAGGGCCAGTTCCACCCGCTCCGCTTCAAGTTCGCTACGGGCAATGCACTCTCTTACCATAGCAGTGCGGGGATTATTTTTCGTAATGGTTTTCTTCACTGATCGGAGCGGCTCCGTGACGTCGCGCCGCCATGCGGTTACCTGCGCGCTTTCGGTGCCAGGCAACACCTTGCCTGACGTGGCCAGCCACGCCGCGCAGAGAAGCCGGGTAACACTCCAGCCACGATCCTGCAGGCGAAGGCACGCCTCCCGTGCCGCGGAGGATTCCCAGAAACGACAGGCAAACCGCCACAATGGGTTTTCCGGGTCTGCATCCTCAGGTATCTTGCTACCGCTACACGCCATAGGGGCCAGGCCGGTTCCTTCTCAAACGTTCCTTGATACCATTACGTTATGCTTACGATAACCGATCTTAGTTTACAACGAGGTGGCGTCTGGTTGCTAGAAGCCGTCAACCTGACTATCCAACCCGGCCAACGGGTCGCGATAGTGGGCGCCAATGGTGCTGGCAAGTCCAGTTTGTTCCAATTATTGCTGGGTCAGCTGGCGCCGGAGCAGGGCAGTGCTTCTCTGCCCGGTGGGTGCCGAATCGCCCACATGGCTCAGGAAGTGGCCGCCTCGTCCCGCACAGCCCGGGATTTTGTGCTGGATGGCGACTACGACCTGCGACGCATGGAGTCAGAGCTAGCTGACGCAGAAGAGCGGCGTGACGATCACCGCATTGCCCGCATTCATGGCGAGCTCGACATCCACGAAGCCTGGTCTGCGCCGCGCCGCGCGGAAGCGTTGCTGAGAGGTTTGGGGTTTTCGGATGCCGACGCCGATCGGCCGGTGTCTTCGTTTTCCGGTGGCTGGCGGATACGCCTCAATCTGGCCCAGGCGTTGATGCGCCCGTCTGACCTGCTGTTGTTGGATGAGCCTACCAACCACCTGGATCTGGACGCCTGCCTTTGGCTTGAGAACTGGCTGCGACGATACGAGGGCACCCTGTTGTTTATTTCCCACGACCGGGACTTCATGGATCGTGTGGCAACTCACCTGGTGCATTTCGACCAGCGGCGGCTGGACCTGTATACGGGTAATTACTCATCATTTGAGACCCAGCGCAGTGAGCGCATTGCCCAGCAGCAGGCCGGGTATGAGCGCCAGCAGGCGAGAATCGCCGAGATTCAGCGTTTCATCGATCGTTTTAAAGCAAAAGCCACTAAAGCCCGTCAGGCCCAGAGCCGGGTTAAAGCGCTGGAGCGTATGGAGAAAATTGCTCCGGCCCACGTCGACTCTCCGTTCAGTTTCGAGTTTCCGGTGGCTGACAAGGTGTCCAATCCGCTGATGTCGATTCGTAACGGCGCGGCCGGTTATGGAGACGCCGTTGTGCTCGAAGGTATTAACCTGTCTCTGCTTCCGGGCAGTCGCATCGGTCTTTTGGGTCCTAACGGCGCGGGTAAGTCCACATTGATGGATGCCCTGCGGGGGCAAAGCACCTTGCTACGAGGTGAGCGGACCACGGGAGAACACGTGGCGATCGGTTATTTTGCCCAGCATCAGTTGGAGTCGCTGGACCTGGATGCAAGCCCGTTCCTGCACCTGCAGCGGCTGGCTCCGAAAGCCTCTGAGCAAAGTGTCCGTAATTTTTTGGGAGGCTTTGATTTCCACGGCGACGAGGCCCTGAGTGCTATCCGCTCATTCTCCGGTGGCGAAAAGGCCCGCGTGGCGTTGGCGGTGATTGCCTGGCAAAAACCCAACCTGTTGCTGTTGGACGAACCCACCAACCATCTGGACCTGGAAATGCGTCAGGCGCTGACCATGGCGCTACAAAACTTTGAGGGGGCGATTGTGGTGGTCTCCCACGACCGTCACCTGCTGCGCAACACGGTCGATGACTTTTGGTTGGTTAACGAGGGGCGGGTCACGGAATACGAAGGCGACCTGGAAGACTACGAGCGCTGGTTGGCGGACCGTCGTAAGGACGAAACAGAAGCGCCACGCAGAGAAAGTGGCGGAGCCCAGACAACTGGTGATGAGGCACTGGCTGCGGATGGCGGTGCTGGCGAGAACGCCGACGATCGCAAGGCGCGAAAACGGGCGGAAGCAGCCATTCGCCAGAAACTCAGCCCCTATCGCAAGCAACAGGGTGCGCTGGAGAAAGAGATGGACCAGCTCCAGTCTACGCTGGTGACGCTGGAACAGAACCTTTCAGAGCCGGAGCTCTATGCCGATCAGGGCAAGCAGAAGCTAAAGGATCTGTTGGGGCAACAAGCCACAGCAAAGAGTCGTCTGGCAGAGGTAGAAGCCGAATGGCTCGAAATCAGCGAAACGGTCGAGAGCCTCGAGGCAGAGCTAACGCCCTAGAACTTCACCTCCAGGGTGAAACTCTGTTTGGCCAGGTAATCCCGTTCGTTTTCAAGATCGGCCAGGGTCAGCGGGCGTTCATCCAGCCATCCTGCAGTGAATTCCAGGGCCAGACCGTTGTTGGACGGATGCAGGCGGAATTCGGGTGGCTGCTCATGATTCCGTGGATGCTGTAATAGCACTGCCAGTCGAACCAGTACGCAGAGGTAGCGCAGGCGGGGAACGTCTTCGGGGTTCAGCCCGTCGAAAATGGCGGAAGAGAACTTGCGCCGGTGTCCGCGAACCAGCGTTGCCAGGTCGCGCTGGAACTGCTGGCTGAAGCCGGGAAGGTCAGAATACCGCAACAGGTAGGCGCCATGTTTGTGGTACTGACTGTGTGAAATGGTCAGGCCGATTTCATGCAGCCGGCAGGCCCAGCGCAGGACCTCTTCATCAATTGCCGTGTTGAGCGCCCAGGCGTCGGCCACCTGCTTCCAGGCCGCGATGGCGGTATGCTCCACGGCGCTGCCGTGATCCTGATCTACGTGGTAGCGTTCCTGGAGGGCCTGTATCGTTCGTACCCTCACATCTTCGTGCTGAATCCGGCCGGCAATGTCGTACAGCAGGCCTTCCCTCAGCGCGCCGTCGGCGAACGTCATTTCCGTTATCCGCAGCGATTGGAATGCGCCCATCAAAATCGCAAACCCCGCCGGGAAGATACTTTGTCGGTCGGCGCGGACGCCCAGGTCGCCGAGTTTCTCAACCTTGCCCATGTCGACCAGTCGGGTCCTGAGTTCCATCATTGCGTCGAGGGTGATTGTGCCGTCAGTGATCCTGAGGCTGGTCAACACACTGGCAATTGCCTTGATCGAGCCGGATGACCCCACCGCACTTTGCCAGCCCTTGCTACGGAAGTGCTGACGGATGTTGAGCAGTTCCTGTTCGGCGTGGGTAACGGCCTTGTCCATTTGCTTGCGGGTGATCTTGCCGTCCGGAAAGTATCGGTTGCGAAACGACACGCAGCCCATGTGCAGACTTTCCAGTTCCTGGGGTTCGAAGCGCTCTCCGATGATAAACTCGGTACTGCCGCCCCCGATATCAATCACCAGGCGCCGGCCACTGTCATCCGACAGGGTGTGTGACACGCCCAGGTATATCAGACGGGCCTCCTCCCGGCCGGCGATGATCTCCACAGGGTATCCCAGCACCTCTTCCGCCCTGGTCATGAATTCATGAGCGTTGCGCGCCACCCGCAATGCGTTCGTGCCCACCACCTGGACCGCCTCCGGCGGCATGCCCTGCAGCCTCTGGGCAAAACGGCTAAGGCAGGCCAGGGCGCGCTCCTGGGCGTCTTCAGTGAGGCGGTTATGACTGTCCAGCCCGGCACCGAGCTGCACCTTTTCCCCCATCTTCTCCAAGGTGCGGATCTCCCCGTGAACCAGGCGGGCGACCACCATGTGGAAGCTGTTGGAGCCCATGTCGATTGCAGCGAGCAGTTCTGGCGGGGTGGCGGAAGAGTTGGCCGTCACGTGTATTGAATTCCTTCTGCCAGGCCCTAAATAGAGGGAAGGGAGCTTGAAAGAATGCATGCCGGAAACACGGCAGCGTTCATGTAACCATTGTTGTCAGGGCAAGGCGGACGTTAACCACTATGCCTGGGGATTACTATAAGCGATATGCGGTGTAACGCAATGGGGCGTCAATGCTCAGGGTGAGGGTAATCCGAAGTGCCGGGGTGGAACGAAGCGCTTCACATCCGCCTGACCAATCGCGTAAAGTAAGGCTTACAATAATTTAGGAAATCGGTTGCCCCAAGCCTTTTGCGGCAACTGTCAGAACAGCCAACAGCATCATTCAGGCGGCCAAAGCCGCTGGTGGGTGCACGAATCGGGAAACTGAAATGAGCGGAAATATTGTAAACGTTACAGATGCCTCTTTTGAGCAGGATGTGCTGCAGTCAGACGTGCCGGTACTGGTCGACTACTGGGCAGAATGGTGCGGCCCATGCAAGATGATCGCGCCGGTTTTGGAAGAAATGGCTGAAGAGTACGAAGGCAAGCTGAAAGTCTGCAAATTGAACATCGACGAAAACGAGCAGACCCCGCCCAAATTCAACATTCGCGGCATCCCCACCCTGATGCTGTTCAAGAACGGCAACGTGGACGCCACCAAAGTGGGCGCACTGTCCAAATCACAACTGGCCGCGTTCCTCGACAGCAACCTCTGATTGCTGTCGCCGGCCAAAAACCGCCCCTGAGCCGAGGTTCACGGGCGGTTTTTTATTGCCAGGCAAGCAACCAATCAGGCGAGCAATACCGAACACCCCTTCCGAAAATGTGCGGAGCCATGGATGGCGGAGCCCAAGCGTACAAGGATGTATTCAAAGCGTTTTTCGGAAGGGGTGTTCGGTATTGCTCGCCGTCTGGCCACAAAGTCTCGGAGTTAATCCCAGCTCTGAGTCCGGTCCAGATCAGCAGCCTTTTGCTCAACCCAGTGCTCCGTGTCGCCCGTAATCTCCTTCTTCCAGAACGGCGCCGACGTCTTCAACGCATCCATGATGAACTCACAGGCCGCAAACGCATCTCCGCGATGGGCACTGCACACCCCCACAAACACAATCTGATCAGCCAAGGCCAGCGACCCCACCCGGTGAATAATCCGCGCGTCCCGCACATCCCAGCGCCGTGAGGCTTCAAGAACCAGCCCCTCAATGACCTGCTCCGTCATCCCCGGATAGTGCTCCAGAAAAAGCCCCGTTACACCGTTCAGGTCACCACTGTCCCGAACCAGGCCGGTAAACGTCGCGATGGCCCCGGTGCCGGAACCACTGTTCCGAAGGGCGCGGTACTCTTCGGCAGGATCAAAATCCTGTTGCTGGACGCGGATCACATCAACCTCCCGTCACTGGTGGGAAAAAGGCCACTTCATCGCCCGGCTGTAGCGCTCTGTCAGGCTTGGTCATTACCTGATTGACCGCAATCATCACCGGTTGCTCGCCGTCCAGCTGGGCCCAATTGCCCCCTTTGGTGGCGAGGCTGTGTAACAGTTGCCCGGCTGTCAGTCCGGGTTGGGCCTCAACCGTCAGCGTGGTTGTATCCAGTTCCTCCCTCAGGCGGGCAAAGAACTTTACCGTAATAGAATTGTCCGTAGCCATGGTCATTCCAGAAGCTCCGTAAACGAGTAATAAATAACAGGGTCGCCAAGGTTAATGGTCGTGTTCTCAGGCACCACAGCCAAACCCTCAGCCCAGCAGGCAGAGCTCAGGACGCCGGAGCTCTGGTTGGGATAGGCCGTGATCGTGAGGCCGTCATCGCCAACGCTCTTACGGGCACGGACATACTGTCGACGAATCGAGGGTTTCTCTGTGGAAAATCCGGCCGGGACCCATTCACCACCGCCAGCGCCCCCCGTCCGGCCCTGGCAGGCGCGAATAAACGGCATACCCATCACCATAAAGCTGACCAGCACGGCCACCGGATTGCCGGGCAGGCCCAGCACCGGCGTATCGCCAATCGTACCGAAAGCCATTGGTTTGCCAGGTTTACTGGCAAGTCGCCACAGGGACAGGTCGCCTGATTCTTCCAGCACCGCCCGAACATGGTCTTCCTCGCCCACCGACACGCCGCCGCTGGTAATGATCAGGTCGGCGTCGGCTGCAGCCCGCTCAAGAGTGCTGCGGGTCGCTTCCCGGGTGTCTTTCAGGGTCTCACAAAGCACCACCTCGCAACCCGCTTTCGCCAGCAATCCGAGCAGAGTGTAGCGATTGCTATTATAGATCTGTCCGGGGCCCAGTGGTTGTCCGGGGTCCACCAACTCGTCGCCGGTTGTGAGAATGGCGACTTTCAGTTTTGCATACACGGCAACGTCTGCCGCACCAATGGAGCCCAGCAGGCCCATTTCCTGGGGGCGGACCCTGGTGCCCGCCGCCAGCGCCAGCTCGCCCTGAGCCAGATCCTGACCACGGCGACGAATATTCTGGCCTTCGCTGACGGGCCCGTTGACGGTGATGCCGTCGCCGTCAAAGCTGACCCTTTCCTGCATGATGACCGCGTCCGCGCCGGAGGGAATTTCCGAACCGGTGAAAAGTCGCACCGCCGTTCCAGGCTTAAGGGTAAGGCGTGCTTCTCCGGCAGCAGTGCGGCCGGACACTGGCAGTGGTCCCCCGCCAGCAAGATCCCCGGCACGCACGGCGTAACCGTCGACGGCACTGTTATCCGCTGGTGGTACGTCCGCCGGAACTGTGTAGTCACGGGCCAGAACCCGGTCCAGACTGTTTGTCAGTGCCACGGTTTGCGAGCGCGTGATCGGGCGCGCCCGCGCAACCAGATGGTCAATGGCTTCTTCAACGGGAGTCAGGTCGGAGCTTGCCATGGATTATCGCTCCGAGTTCTCGCCAATAACCTGGTTGATCCGGCTGAGAGGCTTGTCCGGCTTGCCGAGGGCCAGGTCCGAGAAGTTGCAGGGGCCATGACGGCTGTCCAACTGGCTGACCAGAATGCCGTTCCAGCCTGTGCGGCAGGCACTTGTAGAGCCGGGCAGACAGAAAATCACCGTGTGATTGGCCAAGCCTCCAAAGGCGCGGGACTGAATAGTGGAAGAGCCAATCTCACTGGCGGAAAGCCGGCGGAACTCCTCGCCGAAGCCGTCGATGGCCTTGTCCAACAGCGGGGCGACGGCTTCCGGCGTGCTGTCGCGCTCATGAAAGCCGGTGCCGCCGGTGATGATCACCGCATTGATCTCCGGGTCGGCAATCCAGCCGGACATCAGCGCCCGTATGAGATAGACATCATCCGGCAGGATGCGTCGGGCAATCAGTCGGTGGCCCGCTTCAATGATGCTGTTCTCCAGGAACTCGCCCGATGAGTCTTCTGCTACGCCACGGCTGTCGGACACCGTTAGCAGGGCTATACTCAGGGGTTTCAGTTCGACGGTGGCGTCGATACTCATGGATGTTCTCCAAAGTTTTTATAGGTCTGTCTAACAGTATCTCTATTGGGAATGATGAATGGAAGGGGAGGCATCCATCATAGGGAGGCGGGGGTATTCGCGGATGCTGCGAATACCCCCGCAAGGATAATTCGGTTCAAAAATGCGCGACATTACTTGACATTGGTACGCAAGGTGGCTGATGATCGCTGTTGCCCGGCGAACGGTTGTTCTTCCTGTCTCTGGCTTCAGTACCTTTCCGGACTCCATCTACACCGGTTGCTCCATCTGGCCAGCACCAAGTTCAACGTATATCCGATCAATCCGTTTAGGGGCGTCCCTTTCATTCCAATATTCGTTTACTTCCATTCCTGACTATCTAACAACCTATGAACCTTACTGAACTCAAGCAGAACTCCATGCCCGAATTGCTCGATATTGCGCAAGAGATGGGCCTCGATAACCTGGCTCGCTCGCGCAAGCAGGATGTTATCTTCACGATTCTGAAGAGGCATGCGAAAAGCGGCGAAGACATATACGGTGACGGCGTACTGGAAATTCTGCAGGACGGTTTCGGCTTCCTCCGGTCCGCCGATGCCTCATACCTTGCCGGTCCTGACGACATCTACGTGTCGCCAAGCCAGATTCGCCGCTTCAACCTGCGGACTGGTGACACCGTTGCCGGCAAGATCCGCCCGCCCAAAGACGGCGAGCGTTACTTTGCCCTGTTGAAAGTTAACGAGATTAACTTCGACAAACCGGATAACGCGCGAAACAAGATCCTGTTCGAAAACCTCACGCCGCTGTTCCCCGACGAGCGCCTGATGCTCGAAGCCGGTAACGGCAGCACTGAGGACCTGTCTTCCCGGGTGCTGGACCTGGTAGCGCCCATCGGCAAGGGTCAGCGTGGCCTGATTGTGTCTCCACCCAAAGCCGGTAAGACGCTGCTTATGCAGAGCATCGCCCAGTCCATTACCCGTAACAATCCAGAGTGCCATGTGATGGTGCTGCTGATTGACGAGCGTCCGGAAGAAGTGACCGAGATGCAGCGCACGGTGCGTGGTGAAGTGATTGCCTCCACCTTCGATGAGCCCCCGGCCCGTCACGTGCAGGTGGCCGAGATGGTCATCGAGAAGGCAAAGCGCCTGGTCGAGCACAAGAAAGACGTGGTCATCCTGCTGGACTCGATCACCCGTCTGGCGCGTGCCTACAACACGGTGATTCCGTCTTCCGGTAAGGTGTTAACCGGTGGTGTGGACGCCCACGCCCTTGAGAAGCCGAAGCGTTTCTTCGGTGCGGCGCGTAACGTGGAAGAGGGCGGTAGCCTGACCATTCTTGCCACCGCGCTGGTCAATACTGGCTCCAAGATGGATGAAGTCATCTATGAGGAGTTCAAGGGAACCGGCAACATGGAGATCCATCTGGATCGCAAGATTGCCGAAAAACGTACCTATCCGGCCATCAATATTCGCAGCTCCGGCACCCGCCGCGAGGATTTGCTGATGAGCGAGGCGGACATCCAGCGCATCTGGATTCTGCGTAAACTGCTGCACTCCATGGACGACGATACCGGTGCCATCGAGTTCCTGCTGGACAAGCTGCGAGAAACCAAGACCAACGACGAATTCTTCCAGTCGATGAAGCGTCGCTGAGTTTTGGTTTCGGTACGGGCCTCTTTGCGCACTGAGCTTAGGGGCTGGTAACGCCGGGGATCGTCTCCCCGGACACGCCGTGAACCCATCCATGGGGGCTCGGCATTGCCATCCTTGGCAATGCACGGTCCGGGGAGACGATCCCCGGCGTCACCGACCAGACTACTCGCGCGCACGTCCCCCATCCTGTTCCCGCACCCAAGCTGAAACCTGGGCCAGAGTCGAACCAAAGAACCAGAATTCGCGTACAATGCCGGAATCAACCGGAGCAGCCGATGAAATACAACGACCTGAGAGACTTCATAGGCCAGCTTGAAAAGCTGGGAGAGCTGAAGCGTATTTCAGTGGAAGTCGACCCCCACCTGGAAATGACCGAAATCTGCGACCGCACCCTGCGGGCAGGTGGCCCCGCGTTGTTGTTTGAGAACCCCAAAGGCTACGACATGCCCGTGTTGGCCAACCTGTTTGGTACGCCGAAACGCGTCGCCATGGGCATGGGGCAGGACAGTGTTACCGCGCTGCGGGACATCGGTAAACTGCTCGCCTTCCTGAAAGAACCTGATCCTCCCAAGGGCTTCAAAGACGCCATCGAGAAACTGCCGCTGTTCCGGCAGGTGATGCGCATGAGCCCCAAGGTGCTGCGCTCCGCACCCTGCCAGGACGTGGTGATCGAAAAGGACCGGGTGGATCTGTACCAGATACCGGTTCAGCAGTGCTGGCCAGGAGATGCCGGCCCGCTGGTGACCTGGCCTCTGGTGATAACCCGTGGGCCCCATAAGGAGCGCCAGAACCTGGGCATTTACCGGCAACAGGTGATTGGCCGTAATCGGCTGATCATGCGCTGGCTGAGCCATCGCGGAGGTGCTCTGGATTTCCAGGAGTTTCAGAAGGCCAATCCCGGTAAGCCCTATCCTGTGGCGGTAGCGCTGGGCGCAGACCCGGCGACTATTCTGGGCGCAGTGACGCCGGTGCCGGATTCGTTATCGGAATACGCCTTTGCTGGCCTGCTCCGCGGCGGAAGAACCGAATTGGTAGAGTGCGGGCTCAGTGATTTGCAGGTGCCGGCCAGTGCCGAGATTGTGCTGGAAGGGTTCATCTATCCGGACGACGTAGCGCCGGAAGGTCCGTTTGGGGACCATACCGGTTATTACAATGAAGTGGACGAATTCCCGGTGTTCACCGTGGAGCGGGTAACCCACCGCAAGGACCCCATTTACCACAGTACCTACACTGGCCGCCCGCCCGATGAGCCAGCCATTCTGGGCGTGGCGTTGAACGAAGTCTTCATTCCCATCCTGCAGAAGCAGTTCCCCGAGATAGTGGATTTTTACCTGCCTCCTGAGGGGTGCTCCTACCGTCTTGCAGTGGTGACCATGAAGAAACAGTACCCCGGCCATGCCAAACGGGTGATGATGGGAGTATGGTCATTCCTGCGGCAGTTCATGTACACCAAGTTCGTGATAGTCACCGATGATGACGTGAACGCCCGGGACTGGAAAGACGTGATCTGGGCCATGACGACCCGTATGGACCCCTCCAGGGACACCACGCTGGTTGAAAGCACTCCCATCGACTATCTGGATTTCGCTTCGCCGGTGTCCGGGCTGGGCTCGAAAATGGGGATGGACGCCACCAGCAAGTGGCCGGGCGAAACCGATCGGGAGTGGGGCACGCCGATCACCATGTCTGACGACGTCAAAAAGCGTGTGGACGACATCTGGGACAGCCTGGGGATTGAAGTTTCATCCGATCGCCCCGATTGATATGGCCAGCCGTGGAAGTCGTATTCAACTCGTACCGGCGGTATTGTCCTTTGCCGCAGCCGCCGACGAGACGCTGCTCGCGGCGGCAAGCAGGGCGGGCATTGCGGTTCCCGCCGCCTGTCGCAATGGCGTGTGCGAGCTCTGTGAGGCTCGCCTGGTCAGCGGCGAGGCCCTGAATACCCGCAATCAACACACAATTCCGGTCACCGGGCGACTGATGATGTGTCGCACTCTCGCGCTCAGTGACCTTGAACTGGAGATAGACGCCGTTATGGCAGCCGGAGACAATCAGCCTCGCAAGTTCCAGGCAAAGGTGGTGGACGTTCGTTCCATCAGCCACGATGTTTACCGTGTGGAACTGCAACTGCCCCGTCGCCGGGAACTGTCGTTTCACGCCGGCCAGTACCTGTCCGTGAATCTGCCGGATACCGACCCCTGCTATTTTTCTATTGCCAGCAGTCCGTCGGAAGACTTGATCGAACTGCACATCCAGGCGACACCAGAGTGGGTGTCTGCTCAGAAGGTGATTGACGCACTCACCTCTGGCGGAGAGGTGACCGTTGAGCTGCCCCACGGCCGCGCGTGCCTGGCGTCCGCGCCGGACAAACCGTTGTTGTTGGTCGCCGCCGGAACCGGCTTTGCGCAAATGAAGAGCCTGGTGGACTACCTGCAGAAAACGTCTTACGACAAGCCTGTGAAATTCTACTGGGGCGTTCGCCGCCACGAGGACATGTACCTGCGATCCCTGGCCCAGCAATGGCAGGAGGAGTGGCCGCCGTTTACGTTCCTGCCCGTGGTAGGAGATGACGAAGACAACGAGTGGAGTGGCCACCACGACCAGCTGGTCCGTACGGTGCTGGCATCGGGGATGGACTGGAACAACGTGGAAGTCCACGCCAGCGGCTCGCCGACGATGGTGTATACCTTGATGGATGCGTTGATAGAAGCCGGGTTACCGCAGGCGGCATTTTTCTCCGACGTACTGGAATACGCCCCAAGAGACTGATGCCCGACCGCGGCAATACCACGTAAGTGGATTCGGGCCTGGGTGGGATGCCTTTTCTGTCAGGGAAAAGGTGTCCGAGCAAAGCGAGTTCTTTTCCCAGAAGAAAAGGTACCCCACCCGGGCCCAGCCCCAATTCAGCAGGCTACAAGGCCAAACTCCTGACTCATCAGGCCTTGGGCATCGGCAAGTCCGGCAATCCGCTATCTTTCACCAGCCCCTGCATCAACAGCTTCACACTGTTCTCGCCCTCACCCATGTGAGCATTCAGGCGACTCAGTTCGGCCATGGTTTCACGGCTGCGGCGTAAGCGCAGGCTGGTCTCGAAGTATTCCCGGGCTTTGCCCCAAAGCTCGTTGCGCAGGCTCAGGCGGCCAAGCGCTAAAAGCAGTTCCGCATTATTGGGCCGGTCTTTCAGCCATTGCTCGGCTACCAGCAACTGCTCATCCGGTTTCAGGCCTTTTACGCGGCCATACAGATTGACCAGTTCATCACCCCAGTGATTGCGCAGAACTTTTCTCAGCAGGGTTTCAGCCTGCGCTTCGTCGCCCAGATCGGCAAGCAGCCGGGCATACTCGCGAATGGTGTGCTCGTCGCGGCGGAGAAATCCTGGCAACTCATCCCAAAGTTTGGTGAGCGGCTCAAGGGAAGCGGAAGGCTCGCCCGAGTGGCGGCGGCACTCCTCAGCGGCACGCTGCAGAAGGTTTTGCCAAACCAGGCGTTCCAGATCGCCCTGCTCTTCACTCTCCATCAGATTGCGCTTGCGGATTTCCGGCAACAGGCGGGAAAGCTCGCGCCAGTCTTCCAGACGCACATAAGTGTTTTTCAGCAACTTGAGTACAAACGGATGGTGGGGCGCCTGCTTGCGCAACCGCACCAGGGTTGCCAGTGCCTGTTCCAGCCGGTTGCCCGCCAGTTGCAGTTGGGCCTGGGTAATGCCCACGGCCATGTCGGAACCTGGTGTGCTTTCAAAGGCTTTGCGCAACAGTTCATCAACCGCTTCGTGATCGCCGGATTCAAACGAGGCCTGGGCCGCTGCCAGGTAGTTGATCAATGGCGTGTCCGCATGCTCCGCTGAGGAAGTGAGCAGCTTGCGGGCACGGGGCCAGTTACCCTCCGCCAGGGACAGCAGCCCCTGAGTAGTGCGCCGCCGGGCCCGTCGCTCGTTGCTGCGGGCCAGCCAGCCGGCCACCATGCCGGTGCCATGGCGCAGGCGACGGAACAGGTTGATGGTCAGCACGGAGGCCACCACAAGCAGCACCAGCAACGCCAGACCAATCCAGAAATTGGTTTCAATCAGGTAGTTGCCCAGGCTGATGCGGATGTAGCCAAGGTCGTACTGCAAACCCAGGGCAAGCCCGGTGCCCAGCAGCAAGGCGACCAGGATGATCAGCAAAATGCGGATCATGATGCGTCTCCCTGTTCACCGTTACTGCCATTCTTTCCAGCCTCTCCGTTGTCCAGTCGACCGGCCAGTCGCGCTTTGAGCAATTCCAGTGAGCGGCTGATGTCTGGCAGTTCCGGATCAACGTTCTTTTGGGAGAGTTCCTCCAGGGTCTGGGAGAGCGCGATGATGCGGGTGTTGCTGCTGTCGTACCAGTTGTTGATGGCATTGCTGGCTTTGGTCAGGGAGCGTGAGTAGAGCTGTTGATGACCGCGAAGTACGGCCAGTTCGGCTTCTTCCAGCATCAACTGCAGGTTGAGCCGCGCATAGGCACTTTGCTCCGGAGACAGGAGGGGTTTGACCGGCTCGTCGAGCCTGCGGACCACAACCACCTGAGACAGGGTTTGCTTGACCTTGTGCCATCCCTCGGCAACCAGTCCCTGCTCGGAGGCATTGGCTTCCGGGTTTTCGCCGCCACCGACAAATCCCGGGGCGCGATCATGAATCAGTGCGCTGTCTGTGAGTTGGTGGATACTGTCGATGGCCGCTTCCAGCTTCAGGTAGAGGCCGGTACGGTCGACATCGACAATGCCCTTGAGCGCCAGGATTTCCTTGGCCAGTTGCTGGCGAACCGGGTAAACGCCGATGTCGTCCGACTCCGCCAGAACTTCATCACCGGATTCCAGTGCTGCCAAGGCTCCGCGAATGTCCTTCTCGATCATGAGCCTCTGGTTGGCAACTCTTAGCAGATATTCCGCCTCCGCCAGGAGCCAGTCGGTACGAGTACGGTTGCCGGCCTCCAGCAGTTCACGGGCGTTGTGGTCGATCTGCCGTTGCTGGGTGGCGATCAGTTCACGCTGTTCGGACAGCCTGTCTTCCAGCGCCTGCAGTCGACGGCTCTGCTCACTGCCGGTCTGGCCGTACATCCGGTCTAGTTGCTCGGTGTCATTTTCCAGGCTGCTGATGGACTGTTGCAGTGCCTGGTAGTTGTTCCATTGCTGCCAGCTCCAAAGGGCCAGGGCGACGGCCAGGGCAAGCGCCAGTAGTGTAATGATCCAGAGGGGCCACAGTTTTTGCCGTGTTTGCTGATGCTTTTCGATCGGGGCAGGCAGTTGTGCGTTTGATTCTGTCACGGGCATCCTTACTTGGTGTTTCCGGAGCCTCCGTCCAGGCTGGCAAGTTGTCCTGCAACTGCAGCCACAATCGAGCTATCGGCAAGGCTTCCTGGTATACACGTTCGCCGGAGGCCGGCCAGACGTGCTTGTTCGGCAATCCGCTCAACGGGGACAACCAGCAAAGTGTTTTCAAGATTATGGCCGGTATTGTCACTGAGTGCGATGAGATTGTTCAATGTTTCTCCCGACAGTGTGACGATGGCCTCGGGGGAAAAGTCATTCAACATCGCGTTGAGCGTCGCTTTATCATAGTCGGGACAGAAGCGACGATAAAGGGGCAGAACGGTGACTCGCGCACCTCTGCGTTCCAGGGTTTGCGGGATCAGTTCCCGGCCTTCCTCCCCGCGCACGACCAGAACCTTCTCGTGGTTCAGTGTGGCCAGCTCCTGCAACTGTAGCAAATCTTCGCTAGTGTGGCCGGTTTCCGGTTGCCGCGTTTGCAGGCCGTAGTTGCCCAGCACCGTGGCGGTTCCAGCCCCAACGCCGTACCAGTGGATGCCAGTGGGTGTCTGGGGCCACCACTCGTCCAACCATTCCAGCAGCAGGGCGGCGGCGTAGGGGCTGACGGCAATAACGTGGGCAAATTCGTCCAGATTGAGGATCAGCGTGCGGGTTGCGGGGTCTTCCGGGAGCGGCTCGCGGGCGATAAGCGGCATGACCCGCGCATCGGCGCCGGCATCGCAAAAGCGCGAGGCCAGCCGGTCGGCTTCCGGTTGTGGCCGGCAGACGAGTATCCGCCGGCCCTTGAGGGGTAGCGAGTCAGGTTGGGGTGTGGCCATAGATGTCAGCCAGTACCTTGTCTGCACCCAGTGCGAGTAAATCTTCCGCGAGTTCGCGTCCAAGGCGCTCGCCTTCGCTGCGGGGCGCGCGGCCTTCAACGCGGAACACCTGAGTGCCGTCGACGGCCCCCACGAGTCCCCGAAGCCAAAGCATGTCATTGTCTTCCAGCAAGGCGTAGGCAGCGATGGGTACCTGGCAGCCGCCCTGCAGGCGCCGGTTCAAGGCCCGTTCCGCCTTCACTCGGTCCGAACTGTCGCGATGATCCAGGGGCTCCAGCATGGCGATCAGTTCGGCATCATCGAGACGGCATTCGATGCCAAGCGCGCCCTGGCCCACGGCAGGCAGCGATATGCTGTCCGGCAGGCAGTAGCGGATACGGTCATGGAAGCCAAGACGTTTGAGCCCGGAGCTGGCCAGGACGATGGCCCGATAATCGCCAGCGTCCAGCTTTGCCAGGCGGGTGTTGACGTTGCCGCGCAAGGTGCGGATTTCCAGGTCGGGCCGATAGGCGCGCAACTGGGCTTCCCGGCGCAGGCTGGCAGTGCCGACAACGGCTCCGTGGGGCAGGGCGTCCACGTTTTCGTAGTCATTGCTGACGAACGCATCGGTAGGGTCTTCCCGCTCACAGATAGCTACCAACCCCAACCCTTCCGGAAACTCCATGGGCACATCTTTCATGGAGTGCACAGCCAGGTCGGCGCTGCCCGCCAGCATGGCCTCTTCCAGTTCCTTGACGAACAGCCCCTTGCCGCCAATCTTGGCCAGCGGCACATCCAGGATCTTGTCGCCCTGGGTTTTGATCTTGACCAGTTCCACGGTCACGTTATCGTGGAGCCGTTCCAGTTCAGACTTGATAAATTCCGCCTGCCACAACGCCAGTGCGCTGCTGCGGGTTGCAATGCGAAGGGTTCGTTTTGACATGGTGTTCGTTGCCGGATCTGAAAAATGGTACGCCAAGGGTACTCTTTGTGAGGCGAATTGTGGAGCCGAATGTTGTGCATCCAGGCTACCCGGGGCGATGCTCCTTCAGCCATTGCCTCACAGCGGCGGCGTGTCTCCGACTCACGGGCAGTTGCCCATGCTGGTCTGTCAGGTCAATCAGATTCTGGCCATCCCGTTGCTTTAGCAGCGCTCGGATATAGCGCACGCCCACCAGAGTGTGTCGGTGAATCCGGAGCAGGTGTTGCGAGTAGGTGCTTTCCAGCTCTTTCAGGGTGTAATCGGTGACGGTCTCGCCGCGCAGATGATGAATGGTGACGTATTTCTGGTCGGCTTCGCAGTACAGGATGCCCCGGATATCGATCAGTTCGGTCCCGCGGTGGGTACGGATGGCCAACTGCTCATCCGTGCCCGATTGCTTTTCAGCCAGCGCCTGCAATTGCACCCGGTTGACACGACCGGCCCGATTCAGGGCGTCGGCCAGCGCTTCCCGACGCACCGGTTTGAGCAGGTAGGCCACCGCGTGTACATCGAAAGCCTGGATGGCGTAATGATCATAAGCAGTACAGAAGATAACGGCCGGAGGTGCCTCCAGCGCAGTCATTCGTCGTGCTGCTTCCATGCCATCGGTCCCCGGCATGCGGATGTCGAGTAGCAGTATGTCCGGCGCCAGGCGCGCGGTTTTTTCCAGTGCTTCCTCGCCATCGCCAGCCTCGTCACAGACATTATAGCCAGGCAGTGCCTCCACCAGTCGGCGTATTCGCTCCCTGGCCAGAGGTTCGTCGTCGGCAATCAGTACGCTGCGGTGGTTATGGTCGGCCATGCTTGCCTACTTACTCCCGGTTGCAGGTTTTCCGTTGCCACTCGCTTTCTGCCACGGCAATCGGAGAGTGACGGTATATATATCATTCTGGTGGCTGTGTTTCAGCACGGCGGGCTCTCCGAACAGGGCGTGCAGACGGGACTGAATGTTGGCCAGCGCCATTCGGTTGCCATCGTGGCGGCCTTGGTCAGAGGCCGGGCGCGGGTTCTGCACCATCAGGTAGACTGAGGATCCCTTGCGGTAGGCCTCAATTTTTACGGTGCCCCCGTTCGGGCGGGGCTGAATGCCATGGTAAATGGCGTTCTCGACCAGTGGCTGGACGGTCAGGGGCGGAATGGCCTGTTGATCCAGCCCGTCCTCGATATGCCATTCCAGTGTCAGCCTGTCTTCCAGACGCAGCTTTTCAATGGCCAGGTAACGCTTGCACAAGTCCAGTTCGGCGCTCAGGGGAATCAGGCGGTCGACGGTGCGCAGGCTGGCGCGGAATAGTTCGGACAGATCCAGTACGGCGTCTTCGGCCCGTTCCGGGTTAACGACGATCAGGCTGGCAATGGTATTCATACTGTTGAACAGGAAGTGTGGATGGATTCGTGCCTGCAACGCTGTCAGCCGGGCCTGCATCTCTGATTCCCGTTGTTGTTGCCACTGGAACTGCATATAGAAGTACCGCAACACCATCAGTGTGATCAACAGCGCCAGCAGCAGTTTCTTGGCAACGCCCTGCCAGGCTTCCAGGCCGGGTTGAGGGTGCAGCACGCTGTCAGCGAAAAGGCTGAAGGCAAGCACATCCAGCATCACGATGGCGACAATCACCGCTGTGGCACGGGTAACCGTCAGCCGTGACAGCCAACGCCGCGTGAGGCAGATCAGGGCGGCGCTGGTCAGCACCGTCCATTGCACGAACAGGGACAGCAGGCCGAAGTAGTTCCAGTCAATCCAGCGGCTTTCGGCCTGAACGATGGACAGCACCAGCACCAGCAGTTCACTGGTGACCACCAGCAGGAAAACGGCTCTGACCCGGCAAAGGTCCGGCACATAGAAATCGTCGTCGCTGTCTGCGACCGCCTGGGCTGGGCGTTCCCTGTTGTGTCTTGCGGCCATTGGACCTGTTCCTGATTCCTATTCCTGATTAGGGGAGGGCAACTGAGTGCCACGGAATGCTATAATCCCGCGATATTCCATTTACCCATTCCCGCAGAATGATGCCGGGCTGTCAGCAGGAAAGATAGACCATGACGGATCAGAACAAGAGCGCCGAGAAACCCTGGGGCGGTCGTTTCACCGAACCCACCGATGCCTTTGTGGAGCGTTTCACCGCATCCGTAGGCTTTGATCAGCGCTTATACCATCACGATATTACCGGTTCCATTGCCCATGCCACCATGCTGGCGGAAGTGGGTGTGCTGACCGAGGAAGAACGTGACACCATTATTGAGGGTCTGAAAGCCGTCAAGGCGGATATCGAGGCTGGCACCTTCGAGTGGTCGGTGAGTCTGGAAGACGTGCACATGAACATTGAGGCACGGCTGACGGATCGGATTGGTATTACGGGCAAGAAGCTGCACACGGGGCGCAGCCGTAACGATCAGGTGGCGACGGACATCCGCCTCTACCTGCGCGACGAAATCGACGTCATTGCCGAAGAGCTCCGGCGCCTGCAAGCCGGCCTGCTGGACCTGGCCGAGCGCGAGGCCGAGACCATCATGCCGGGATTTACGCACCTTCAGACCGCCCAGCCGGTTACCTTTGGCCATCACCTGTTGGCCTGGTACGAAATGCTGGTGCGGGACGCCGAGCGTCTGCAGGACTGCCGCAAACGCGTGAACGTGATGCCCCTCGGTGCGGCGGCGCTGGCGGGCACAACCTATCCGATTGATCGCGGCATTACCGCAAAGCTGCTGGGCTTTGACCGGCCCAGTGAGAATTCCCTGGATTCCGTGAGTGACCGGGACTTTGCCATCGAATTCTGCAGTTTCGCTGCCCTGTTGATGACCCACCTGTCACGCTTCAGCGAAGAACTGGTGCTCTGGACCTCTGCCCAGTTTGATTTCATCGACCTGCCGGATCGTTTCTGCACCGGGTCGTCCATCATGCCCCAGAAGAAGAACCCGGACGTGCCTGAACTGGTACGCGGCAAGACCGGCCGGGTGAACGGCCACCTGATCAGTTTGCTGACCCTGATGAAGAGCCAGCCGCTGGCCTATAACAAGGACAATCAGGAGGACAAGGAACCGTTGTTCGATACCGTGGACACCGTGAAGGGCTGCCTCAAGGCCTACGCCGACATGATCCCGGCCATCGAAGCCCGGGCCGACAACATGCGCGTGGCGGCCAAGCGGGGTTTCTCCACCGCAACGGATCTGGCGGACTATCTGGTCAAGAAAGGTGTCGCCTTCCGCGATGCCCATGAGATTGTGGGCAAAGCCGTTGCGTTTGGCGTTGCTGAAGGGCGTGATCTCTCCGAGATGACCACGGAAGAGCTCACTCGCTTCTCCGACATCATCGGCGAAGATGTATTCGATGTGCTGACGCTGGAAGGTTCCGTGCAGGCACGTGATCACCTTGGCGGCACCGCGCCCAAGCAAGTGCGCGCTGCGGTTGCGCGTGCGCGCAAAGCACTCTAGCCGCCGATTTTCCCCGTGGTCAGGGCGACCTCCACCGGCTTCAGTTCCTCCAGTGGGCGAGGCCGGTAGAGTCGGAAGCCCTGGCCGTAATGAATGCCCAGGGTACGTACCTTTCGGAGGGTGTCGTCGTTCTCGATGAAGGTGGCGACCGTCACCTTGCCCGAAGCTTCCGCTATTTTATGAAGTGCCTCCACCATCACCTGCTGCACAGGATCGTCGTTCAGGTGCTGCATGATCTTGTGGTCAAGTTTGATGATGTCCACTGGCAGCTTTGCCGCCAGCCCGTAACTTTCCACCGATGCTCCCGCGCCATCCAGCGCTACCCGGCAGCCAATGCGGTGCAGACTGTCGCACAGCACCGCTACGTCGTTTGGATACTGTGTGGCGTGGGCTTCTCTGATTTCCAGGCAGAAGCATTCCGGGGCAAAAGGTGACCCTTTCAGCGCGGTTTCCATGAAATCGGCAAACGAATCATCCAGTACGCTGGCAAGGGACAGGTTGAAACCGCAGTACTTCAGGCGCGGCTCCAGCAAGCGGTGCTGTTCGAGCCAGGCCAGGGTCTGGCGGATCACCTGGCGATCCAGGCGTTTGGCGAGGTCAAACCGTTCGGCAACGGGCAGGAAAGCGTCCGGGGTCAGCGGAGGGCTGTCCGGGGTCTCACCGGGAATCCGGGTCAGTATTTCGATGTGGTCGCCCCAGGTAACGCTGGCGACCGGGCGCATTGATTGGTATTCAAGCTTGAGGTAGCCGCTGTCGAGCGCCTGCTGGATCTGTGCCAGCACCTCATTGGCAGTGCCCTCGTCCAGCGAAAGGGACATGGCCCGGGCGGCATGGATGCGGTTGCGGCCAGAGGTTTTTGCGGTGTGGCACAGATCAGCTGCCTGGGTCAGCAGTTGTTCGGAATCGGTAGGTGCATCGTCGTCCAGAAACAGCAGGCCGCCACTGGCCGTTGTCTGCAACTGCTTGTCCTGCCAGTGGAACACAAAGCTGCCGATCAGCTCGAGGATGCTGTCAGCAATCTGGCGGGCGCGCGCTTCGGGGCAGTTCTCAATCAACAGGACGAAGGTGTCGCCAGCCAATCGCGCCAGCGCGTCCCTCTGTCGGATCTTGATCCCAAGGTTGCCGGCCAACTCACGCAGGTAACGGTCGCAGGTACCGCTGCCGGCGATGTCATTGAAATGGTCAAATCCATCCAGGTCGAGATAGAGCAGGCTGTCATTGCCTTCCCGCCGGGACTTCTGCTCCAGTATTCGTTGCAGACGCCCCAGGAAAGCTTTTCGGTTCATCAGGCCGGTGACCGGGTCGTGCTGGATGCGGTATTCGCTGCTGGAGGAATTCTGCTGGCGGTCGCTGATGTCCCGGGCCACGTGAACGGCGCCAATCACGTCGCCCTGGTTGTTGGTCAGGCGTTGATAGTGAATCTCGTACAGCGGCAGCTCCCGGTGCTGCTGCGCCATGGGCATTTCCACCACAAAGCTGTCGCGCTCGAAAGCGCGGTGCCAGAGTCGCTCGATAAGCCGTCGTTCATTGGGAAAACCCTGCAAGGCTGCACTCAGATTGCTCCCGGATTCCGGCCGAAGGCCAAAGGTGAGCTCGAACTGGCGACTGAAAGCACAATTGAAATGCAGCAGGTTGAGCTGTCGATCAACGGCGACCACCAGGTCGTTGGTGGCGTTGATGGTGGCGCCCAGCATCTGCTCCGCCTGCTGGCGGGCGAGGGTATGAGTGCGCTCAGGCGTGTGGTCAACCAGGGTTCCCCCCAGCCGCTGTATCCGTTCGCCGGCTTTCAGGGCCCGGCCTGTCAACGTTACTTGACGAACGTTCTGTCGCGCGGTTATCAGATCCAATGTCAGGGAGAAGGGCTGCCCGGTGCGGATGCAGCGACGGAACAGGGCGCGTATCCTGCCCTGGCTGGACTGGCAGTAGAAAAGTGCCTGTTCGGGCGTGATTTCGCTACCGGGTCTCAATTCCAGCAGGTGATACATGCCGTCCGTCCAGATCAGCTCATTGCTGTGGAGGTCCAGTTCCCAGATGCCAACGCCAGCAGAGGTTTCGGTCAGCCGGATCAGGCGGTGGTCAATAGGGGAGTGGTCCCGCTGGCTTATAAACGCACTGGCGGCCTGGTCGGAATCGCGAATGTCCATGCGCAGGCTGAGGCCCGCCGTAAAGAAAAAGCCGTTTTTATGACGGAAGGTGATCAGTATCGACTCGCCGTTTTCAATGCGGTGGCGGTGGGCTGGCGCAAAGGGATCATCCTGGCGTGCTGCCAGGATGCACTGGACTTTGCGGCCTTCCAGTTCGCTGGCGTCAAAACCCAGCACTGCCTCGGCGTGATGATCAGCGAACAGGATCACGCCGTCGTCGTTGATGCGGATCAGGGTTCGACGTTCGGCACCCTGGGGGGCGTCGGAACGATCTCGACGGATAAAGAATTCTTTCACGACGGAAAAGCCTCAGCCAAGTTGTGACGGGAGCGTGCTAATGTAATCCCGCTTTTATTTTTTTGCCGATTTTGCCACGATTCAGTCATCATACTGATAATGGTATCGGAAAGAACCTCTCCCGCGGAGTCGCCTTGACCATCCAAACCGTTCCTATTGCCCTGGACTTTGATGAGGGTATAGATCGAAAAACGCTGCGCCGGCTGCGGGACCGGTTCATGGCTGTCAACGGGCAGCGCTGGGATCGTGCCCATTCGGCCCTGACCTATCGGCAACAGGCGGTCCTGGACGTGTTGCCACTGGTGTTTCATCTTAATCATCCGGCTCTGCCCGGTTATCTCGACAGCGACTGCCCCTACGGACTGAGCCACTATCGGCCCCCTGAATCCACGCTGAACGCTGCCCGGCGCCTGGCAAGAACCTTTTCGCTCAAGGACGAGGGGCGCAGAAAACCAGATCTGGAAGCCCTCTTCCTGATGGGCAGTCCCGGTACCCTGGGCCACTCGGTGGCCAGTGACCTGGATATCTGGCTGTGTCATCGCCCGGATCTTTCGGAGCGGGGTGTGCGTTGTCTGGAGCGTAAGGCGCAGAGTCTGTCAGTCTGGGCCGAGAGCCTGGGGGTTGAACTCCATGTGTTTGTGTTTTCCGCCGCCGACTGGCGTGCCGGGAGGCAGCGGGCGGAAGTGACCGGAGAAAACTGCGGCAGTTCGCAGCACTATCTGCTCCTGGACGAGTTCTACCGCACGAGCATTCACCTGGGAGGCCGTTATCCATTGTGGTGGCTGGTCCCCGTGGAGGATGAGCAGCGCTACGACGAGTGCGCCCGGCAGCTGATTGACTGCCGTTTTATTCGGAGCGATGAATACATTGATTTCGGTCCCGTGTCCTCGATACCGCAGGAAGAATTTCTGGGAGCTGGAGTCTGGCAGTTGTACAAAGGCATCGACATGCCCTGGAAGTCGATCCTTAAGCTGCTGCTGATCGAATGCTATGCCCGCAGTAATGAGGGCAGTGAGAGTAGCGAAAGCAACGAGAAACCACTGTTGTCTCGGGTCTTCAAATCGGCGGTGTACTCCGGTGAAACTAACCCTGATCGGCTTGATCCATACATACTGTTGTATGAACGCCTCGAGCAGTGGCTGCTCGAAGAAGATGCCCCTCAGCGCCTGGCCCTGGTGCGTCAGAGTCTTTATCTCAAGGCAGGACTGCCTCTGACCCGTTCGGCACAGGCTCTCTCCGGTTGGAGGGCCACGCTGCTGCAGGCCCTGGTGGAATCCTGGGGCTGGTCGGCGACAGAGTTGAAAGACCTGGACAACCGTATCCGTTGGCGTGCAGAGGACGTGGTAACCCTTCGTCGGGTTGTGGTGGGCGAGTTGACCCACAGCTACCGGCTACTTTCCCGGCTGGCGCGGGACCATGACACAGGCGCGGCCATCAGCAGCAATGACATGAACCTGCTGGGACGGAAGCTGTATGCCGCCTTCCAGCGTAAGGCGGGCAAGGTTGAGCAGATCAACCCCGGGCTTGCCCCCTCGCTGGTGGAAGAAAATCTTGCGTTCCATCATCAGTCCGAGCAGAGCGGGTCGGCCGGTCATGATGGCTGGTTGTTGTACCGTGATCTTGAAGACCCGTCAGATGCGCTCTGGCAGCCGGTCATCCGCCGTTCGGGCAACCTTGCTGAACTGCTGGTGTGGAGCTATTGCAACGGCTTGCTGACCCGGTCCACACGGTTGAATGTGAGATCCGGTAGCAGCGTTGCCTCGGTGGCGGAACTGCGGGAAATGCTGGATGCGCTCGGTGCGTTCCTGCCATTTCCGGTTGAGCCCGCCGACCGGGAGTCCCTGTCCCGGGGCATACACCCGCTGCGCAATCTGCTGTTTGTCAATGTGGGGGTTGACCCGCAGGCCTATCTGACCGAGCGGGGACTGCACAAGCTTAGCGCCCGTCACGACTCACTGGGTTTCAGCGGCGGACGGGAAAACCTGGTGAGCACTATTGATCAGGTTACCTTCAATAGCTGGCACGAGGTGAGTTTGCAGCACTATGCGGCTGGAGACACACTGGTGCAGTGCCTTAAAAACGTGCTGGCGTCGGTGGCCACCGCTCCGGACCGGTTGCCGGACATTATGGTTCATAGCCATAGCACGGGCCACGGAGCCGCCATTGCCCGCCGGGTACGCGAGCTGTTCAAGGACGTGATGCGTTATTTCTTCGCCGGTGGTGTCGGCCCCCATCCGCTGCGCTATGTCATCGAGATGGATCGGCGATTCTTCCTGCTTCAGTTCAGTGGCACCGAGCCCGGATTCGTGGCCCTCGACAGCAAAGAAACACTGATGGTGTATCTGTCCAAACCCCAGGAATCCTACGTGCCGGTGGTGTTTGACCAATACGCCTTGCTGGATGATAGGTCATTGCGCGCCGTGTGCCATGCCAGCGAACCGGATAATATCCAGGTGTTCTACCGGGTCACCGGAGAGACCGCGACGGTGTGGGTTGTGGACGAACTGGGGTCGGTATTCTGCTGGCAGCAAGGTTACACCAATCGTCGATTCCTGCTGGTGCCCTTGCTGCGATTCCTGGAGAACCTGATGGAACGCCGGCAGTTGCGACAACTGGATGCCTTGACCGATGTTGCAGGTGTCCAGTGCTATGAGATGGTGCTTCGCGACGGTCAGTGGCATGCGGAAAGGCGACCGGACGCCGACAGCAACGTGCGCCTGCCCGGGCTGGATGTGCAGGCCATCGGTGTTCAGGAGGGCGACTCCCGGGTGCGCTTCGATATTTTCTGTGGCGACCAGGAATTTACCGTTCAGGAGTATGGAGATCAGTTGATACCCGCAGTGGCCCACTATATTCGTTCGCTCCGCCAAAGTGACGAGCGCTACCCCGTCTACCTGACGGATGTTCACCTACCCCATGACCTGGATCCACAGGTATACCAGCAGCATATACAGACCATCCAGTATCTCTACTACCGCACCGAGCTGGAAGATTTGCTGAACCGGCATCTGTAGTATCCGGAATCGTGTGCGGTGGCAACTCGCCGGGCACGGCCTCACTCAGGTATACTGCGTGCATACAGACAACGGGGGCAGCTACCCATGAAGCCAGGACAGACACTCATGTTCCTGCTGGTGATGGTCGCGTTTCTGGTTGGGTGTGGCCAGAAGGGGCCTTTGTATCGCCAGGCACCGGCCAGTGACGATACGGCTACCGAGCAGGACACGCCAAGCCAGAAATCTGGCGAACATGACCGCAGTGAACCGGCTGAAGACCACTAGGTTCGGCAGGCTGCCGCGATAACAGGCTCAGGAAATCCATGGATCACTTCAATTACCGCAGCGGTGAACTGTTCGCTGAGAACGTGGCGGTTGAGGACATTGCCCGGCGTTTTGGTACGCCTGCTTATGTCTATTCCCGCGCCACTCTCGAACGTCATTACCGCGCCTATGATGATGCCCTTGCCGGTCGGCCACATCTGGTGTGCTACGCCGTCAAGGCCAACAGCAATATCGCTGTACTGAACGTGTTGGCAAGGCTTGGCGCCGGCTTTGACATCGTGTCTGCCGGAGAACTGGAACGGGTGATCCGTGCCGGCGGGGACCCTGCGAAAACCGTATTTTCCGGGGTTGGTAAACAGCGCTGGGAAATGCACCGCGCCCTCGAGGCCGGTGTTCGCTGTTTCAATGTGGAATCCGACACCGAACTGGATCGCCTGAATGAAGTAGCGGGTGAGCTTGGTGTCAGGGCGCCGGTTTCCCTGCGTGTGAACCCCGACGTGGACGCCGGTACCCATCCCTATATCTCCACCGGGCTGAAAGAGAATAAGTTCGGTATCGACATTGCGGAAGCGCCGGCCGTCTATGAGCGCGCTGCCGCCATGCCAAACCTGGATATACAGGGTGTGGATTGTCACATCGGCTCGCAGCTCACCTCGGTGTCACCTTTCCTCGATGCACTGGACCGTGTGTTGGAGCTGATCGACACCCTGGCAAAAAAGAACATTAATATCCGACATCTGGACATGGGCGGTGGCCTGGGGGTCACCTACGACCAGGAACAGCCGCCGCAACCGTCGGATTACGTGACCGCGCTGGCGGAGCGCCTGGGCGACCGGTCGCTGGAACTGATCATGGAGCCGGGGCGGTCCATTGCCGCCAACGCCGGCATCCTGCTGACGCGGGTCGAATTCCTCAAGTGCACTGAACATCGCAACTTTGCCATCATAGATGCGGCGATGAACGACCTGATTCGTCCCGCACTGTACAGCGCGTGGCAATCCATTATCCCGGTAACCCCCCGCAACGGCGGCGACGAGAAACACTGGGATCTGGTCGGGCCGGTGTGTGAGACGGGTGATTTCCTCGGCAAGGATCGCAAACTGAGACTCCAGGCGGGCGATTTGCTGGCGGTTCGGTCCGCCGGGGCCTATGGTTTTGTCATGAGCTCCAACTACAACACCCGTAACCGCCCACCGGAACTGATGGTGGATGGTGAACAGGTACACATTGTGCGTCGACGTGAAACCCTGGAAGAACAGCTCGGCCCAGAAAGCTGTTTGCCGGAATGAGTGGGGAGGCGGAAATGAGTCAGTCACGGCGCAGCCAGGGCCCAATGCTTAACTTCACCAAGATGCACGGTCTGGGGAACGATTTCATGGTGGTGGACGCCATCAGCCAGCCCTTTCGCCTGCGCCCGGAGATGATCCGCGAATTGGCCGACCGGAATTTTGGTATTGGCTTTGATCAGTTGCTGGTGGTTGAACCTCCGGGGCTGCCCGACGTGGACTTCCGTTACCGGATATTCAACAGCGACGGCTCGGAAGTCGAGCAATGCGGCAATGGAGCACGCTGTTTTGCCCGCTTTGTTCGCGACCAGCGCCTGACCAACAAGAAGGTGATCCGGGTTCAGACCGCCAAGGGCGTTATCGAATTGAGAGTCGGGCGTGCGGGCATGGTCACCGTCGATATGGGGGTGCCGGAGCTCAATCCTCCGGCCATACCGTTCGCCGCCGACCGCCGCAAGGACGTGTACACGGTGGAACTCGGCGATGATACCGTGGAACTCAGCGCCGTCTCCATGGGCAACCCCCATGGCGTGCTCTTGGTGGATGACGTGGATACCGCCCCGGTAGGTGAGTTTGGCCCCAGGCTTGAGAATCATCCGCGGTTCCCGGCGCGGGCCAACATCGGGTTCCTGCAGATTATTGACCGGACCCGCGTTCGCCTGAGGGTGTTCGAGCGTGGTTCTGGTGAAACCATGGCCTGTGGCAGTGGCGCCTGTGCGGCAGTGGTTGCCGGCTGCCTGCGAGGTTTGTTGGATAGCCGGGTGGACGTCGAGCTGAAAGGTGGGCGCCTGGTCATCGAATGGCAGGGTGAAGGGGCCCCTGTTATGATGGAAGGCCCGACGGCCAGCGTTTTCGAGGGTCAGCTTCGCCTGCCGGCAGACCAGGCCCCGAGACGACGTAAGAACACGCGGCACAGCGATGCAAAATCCGGTACCAACCGACAGAACAATCGCCATCGCCAGCCGGCCACATCAAGGCCCTGACCATCAGGAGAGCAGCATGACAGAACAAACGGCCCACAAGAAGGCCGAAGGGCTCACCCGGGAAGCCGTCGCAGATTATCTGCGGAACAACCCCGATTTCTTTATTGATCAGGACGAGCTCCTGCGCAGCCTGACCCTGCCCCACGACAGCGGCCGGGCGATCTCGCTGGTGGAGCGCCAGGTGCACCTGTTCCGCGAACAGCGCGACACGTTGCGCCGCGAGTTGGTAGAACTGGTGTCCATTGCCCGCCACAACGACCGCCTGTTCGAAAAGAGCAAACGCCTGCTGATGCAGGTGATCGAGGCCCGCAACCTGAATGATATGGCCGCCGCGATTGATGACAGTATCCGTGGTGATTTCGGTCTGGACGCGGCCTCGGTGATTCTCTTCACCGACAGCGAGTTGCCGGCAGCGGCGCAGGGCGCCCTGCACGTCGTGTCGCCGGACGTGGCGAAAGCGCGCCTGGGCGGTTTGCTGGAAGGGGATCGCGCCGTCTGTGGCCAGTTCCGTGAGAGTGAGCGCAGTTTCCTGTTCCCGGACCGGGAGGAACCCATTGCCTCAGTGGCGCTGGTGCCGCTGCGTAACAACGAACTGGTCGGGGTGTTTGCCGTGGGCAGCTGCGAGCCCGGGTACTTCGACCAGAGTATGGGCTCACTCTTCCTGACCTACATCAGTGACACCCTGAGCCGCCTGTTGCCGCCCATCCTGCAAAGGCATGCCGCCACGTTACCTGTCACCGATGTGGTCGCGGAGTCCCGCTGACCATGTCGCCGGCTGACGAGGGAGCCGGCCAGGCTGCCACACTGGCAGAGCCGGTGGCCGCGTTCCTGCGTTATCTGGCGTCGGAGAAGCGACACTCACCGCGCACCTGTGCCAGTTACCGCGATGACCTGAACCGATTCGCTGTGTGGGTTGAGCATCAACCGTCGCCGGCCTGGCGGTCAGTCACCAGCCACGACTTGCGACGATACGTTGCACAGCTCAGCCGTGAAGGGCTGGGCGGTCGGAGTATTGCCCGTCACCTGTCTGCCATCCGCCGGTTTTACGAATACCTGTTGCGGGAAAACCTTGCGGTGGACAACCCCGCGCTGGACATCCGAGCTCCTAAGTCTGGTAAGCGTCTGCCGAAGGTGGCAGATGTGGACCAACTCAACCACCTGCTGGACGCAACGCCCGATGACCCTCTGGAAATTCGCGACCTGAGCATGTTCGAGCTGATGTATTCCTCAGGGCTGCGGCTTTCGGAACTGGCGGGGCTGGACCTCCAATCCGTGGACGTCCGAGGCGGGGAGGTCCGGGTGCTGGGTAAGGGCCGCAAGGAGCGCCTTCTGCCGGTAGGGAGAAGGGCGTTGGACGCGCTGGCGCAGTGGCTTGACGTGCGCGGAGCGATGGCTCCGGACAGAGAAAGTGCCTTGTATGTGAGCCGACGAGGCGATCGGCTCAGTACCCGCAGTATCCAGTCCCGCCTGAGCCGGTGGGGAATGTATAAAGGGGCGGATCAGAGGCTTCACCCACACCTGCTTCGGCATTCCTTCGCCAGCCACATGCTGGAGTCCAGTGGCGACCTGCGAGCGGTACAGGAGTTGCTGGGCCATGCGGACATAGCGACGACCCAGGTCTATACTCATCTGGACTTCCAGCATCTGGCAAAGGTCTACGATCAGAGTCATCCCAGGGCTCGCCGGCGTCGTAACAGGCAGGAAACGTAGCATCGTTGAGGCATCAGTCACGGAATAGGCGTCCAGTAAAGGGCCAGGAGCGCTAAATGTCATCGGACCCATCCTGGAAGGATAAGTATCTCCAGGCACTTGAATCATCAGATCAGCGTGAATCGCATTGGGAAACTGAAAGAAATCTGCTTCAGCGTATGCTGGTGCGTACCAGTCTGGCGTCCGAAGGGCAGACTGCGGAGCTGGATCGTTTGCTGGAACGAGTTCGCGACGAGCTACGAAGCCCCGCTCTCAACGCAGACAGTTGGCGGGATTTGCAGGAGAGAATTGACCGGCAGGTGGCCGCCCTGGACGAGCGCAAGTCCGAATCCACGGACCGGCTAAGAACGACATTCGAGCAGTTGCTGTCAGGGCTGCGTTCCCATCCTCTGTTCAAATCCGGCAAGGACCGTATTCGTGACCTTGAGAAACGACTCCGGAAACCGGAAACCCTCCAACTGGATGCTACCGAATGGTTGGTCGATCTGGCATGGGTGTTGGAAACAGGGCTGGGCAGCGGTGACGGGCGGGATCGCAAGCGAAGCCCGTTTGGTCGCCTGTTTGGCGGCCGGGGAAACCAGGAGTCGTCCGACCAGCCAATATTGGCGGAAGCCGCCGAGAACCTGCCCGCACCGTCCGCCGTTGAACCGGCAACTCCTGGCACCGTAGACAGCGAGCGCCTGAAGATTGCGCGTCGGGTTGGTGAGCTGCTGGGCCATATGCTGGATCAGGTGACACTGGAGGCTGTGTCGGAGGCGAGAGCCCGACGATTACAGGAGTCGCTGTTGAGCAGCGATAACTGGGATGAACTGCGGGAGGGCCTGAGCAGCGTGGCGGAGCTGGTAATCGCAGCGGTGACCCGCGGACAAAGGGAGTTCGAGGCCTTTCTCCGGCGTCTCGATGAACGGCTGGAAGCATTGCGCCAGTGTTTCGCAGAGCAGGCGAATGCCCAGGCCGGGCGACTGGACGCCTCGCAGGAATTGGATCGCGACATTCGCCAGGAGCTATGGTCGTTCGGCCAGCAAGTGGAAAGCAGCGTCGACTTCGACGAACTGAAAGATTCGGTGAGCCGGCACCTGGAGTCGATCAGTGGTGCCGTCGAGCGGTTTCGGGAGCAGGAGTCCGAGCGCGAGCGCAACCTGTCGCTGGAACTGGAGCTCATGCAGGAAAAACTGGTGACGATGGAGGCCCAGTCGGAACAGGTTCGAGAAAAGCTCAGGGAGGAACGCGAGAAAGCCCTTACCGATGTCCTGACCCAATTACCCAATCGGGAAGCCTGGCAGGAACGACTGTCATTCGAGTACCAGCGCTGGCAGCGTTATCGTCATTCACTGTCGATTTGCGTGCTTGATATCGATTTTTTCAAGCGTGTGAACGATTCCTATGGGCACAAGGCGGGTGATCGCGTGTTGCAACTGGTTGCGCGTGCCCTCCGTGAACGGCTGAGGGCAACCGACTTCATCGCCCGTTTCGGCGGGGAAGAGTTCGTGGTCCTGTTGCCCGAAACCAATGTGGACAACGCCCGGGCGGTATTGGACAGCATGCGTGGGCATATTGCGGCATTGCCATTCCATTTCCGGGGCGAGCCGGTGTCGGTGACGTTTTCAGCAGGGCTGGCGGAATTCGATGGGGACGACGACGAGGATGATGTGTTCGACCGGGCCGACAAGGCTCTGTACCTCGCCAAGGACTCCGGCCGCGATCAGGTACTTATTGCCGGGCGCAATGTCTGATTCAATGCCTCATCAGGGCATCGAGTTCATCGATAATTTCCGCCCAGTCAGAATCGTCCTCAAGGCCTTCTTCGAGGAAATGTGACTGGCTTTCCGACCAGAAAGGGGCATCCTGCAGGGCAATTTCCGAGGGAAGTGGCGAGTGTTTGGCGATAAAGTCCTCAATGCTGACGCTGTCGGATGGCATGCCGAGTTGTTCAAAGAGCGCGCTGAAATCGTGTTTGCTGGTATCCATGGTCAGGGGTCTCCCCAAGGTTGCCGGTACTTTAATACGCTGTGGGCACGATCAGAGTAGATCGGGTAACCCGCTGAATGCAATCGGAAGAGTTTACGGGTATGGTTCCTTGAACTGTAGCCGAACCGGTGAGGATATCCAGTGAGGTCCGTTTTTCATATTGTGCTGTTGCTGACCGGTCTGCTGGTGCCTGGCGTTTCCGCTGCTGAGCCACCGCAGCTCTCTCCGGCGCCGGTGTTGGGGAGCGAGGACCTGCGATGGCTGGCGGCGAGGGAATCGTTCCGAGTCGGGGTACGAAGTGGCCAGGTGCCGTTGGTGTTCGATACTGGCGAGGGTGAGCTGGCGGGCATCTATATTGATTACCTAAACCGGTTGTCAGAGAAGCTTGGCGTGCCGGTTGAGCCGGTGTCGGCCCCGGAAGAGCAACTCGATGAATGGCTGCAGGACGGGACCCTGGATGCCCAGCTGAGTACCTATCTGGCCCATCGTTCCCCCCCTTCCAATGTGCGGCTTTCCTCGCCGCTGATGAGCCTGACCTACGGCATATTTGTTGGTGCCGACGATGCAGGCATCCGCTCGCTCTCCGACCTTGAGGACGCGAGCATTGCCCTGATCACCAACGATCCCAACCAGTTTGCATTACTTGATCCGGTTGATAGCTTTTCCCCCGTGCCGGTTTCCAGTATCAGCGAAGCCGTTGGTATGGTGTTGTCGGGACAGGCGGACGCGTTTCTGGGGCCAGTGCCGGTGGTGTCGGATTACCTGCAGTCCGCTATGGTCAATGGGGTTGGGGTGGCGACATTGCTGAACCAGCAATCGGTCGACGTGGTGCTGGAAATGGCAGCGGGGAGTGATCAGGAGAGCGATCAGCTTTATCGGGTGCTCAACCAGGCGGTTCTGGCTATTGACCACGGTGAGCACCGGTCGATCCGCCAGTCGTGGTTGCAGACCGAGTTGCCGGAACTGGACCCCTCCGCCATTTCCCTGTCGGTTGACGAGCGGGCATTTCTCAATCAAAACCCGAATCTTCGAGTGGCCTTTCGACCGGACTGGCCGCCATTCGAGTATACCCAGAATGGTCAGTCTGCCGGGCTCGTGCCGGATTTGGTCAAACGCCTGGAAGAACAACTGAACATTCGCTTTAGCCGACAGGTGATGGACGACAGCGCCGACGAGGAAAACGCTCTGCGTTCGGGAGAGGTGGATATACTGCCCGCAATGTCCCGAACGCCAAGGGTGGAGGAGTCTTTCCTGTTTAGCCGCGCCTATTTGACCGTTCCTATTGCCCTTGCCATTCGTGATGACGGTCGCTTCATTGGAGAGCTGAGGGAGCTGAGAGACGAAAAGGTGGGTGTGGTTAACCGGCAGGCGGGGCATGATTATCTATTGATCAATCACCCCAACCTTGATCTGTATCCGATGACGTCCATTGAGGAAGGCCTGCTGGCCCTGTCCAACGGTGACCTCGATGTCATGGTGACCCATATTCCGGCGGTCAGCTATACCGTTGCCCGCCTGGGGTTGTCCAACCTTCGGATAACAAGCATCACGCCTTACCAGTATGAGCTACGGTTCGCCGTCAGTAAGGAGCGGCCCGAATTGCAGCGCATCCTCAATAAAGCGCTGGGCAGTCTGGATGCCACCGAGACCGAGTCGATCTACAATCGCTGGATCCACCTGGATATCGAGCAGGAAACCGACTACACCGTGGTGCGTCGTATTGTGCTTATCGCCCTCGTGGTGGTACTGATCTTCCTGTACTGGAACCGTAAACTGTCGCGGGAGGTAGACGAGCGAATTCGATCTGAGAACGCACTACGCCGCAGCGAAGACGAGCTTCGGGCGGCCAAACTGGAGGCGGAGCGCCTGGCGCGGGAAGCTGAGGCGGCCAGCCTGACGAAAAGCGAATTCCTCGCCAATATGTCCCATGAGATCCGCACTCCGATGAACGCAGTGATTGGCTACAGTGACTTGTTGAGCAATACGGTCAAGGACCCCCAGCAACGGAATTACCTGGATGCCATTCGCGCGGGCAGTCGCAGCCTGTTGATGCTGATTAACGACATCCTGGACCTGTCCCGCATTGAAGCGGGAAAGATGCGGTTGGAGTATTCGGCGGTATCGGTGCGGCGGCTGCTCAGTGATGTGCGCCATATATTCGACCTGCGCGCCACCGAGCAGGGCATTTCACTGGAAGTCAGCGTTGATTCCAAGATGCCGGCGGCGATGATGCTTGATGAAACGCGGCTGCGACAGGTACTTTTCAATCTCGTTGGCAATGCCATCAAGTTTACCCATGAGGGTGGTGTGACGGTCCGTGCCACGGCTACACCGCGGAAGTCATCGGAGAAACCGGTCGAGGAGGTGGCCAGTGAGGCTGATCGTCGCTGCTTTTACCGGTTGGTTGTGACAGTGTCCGATACCGGCATCGGCATTCCTCCCGACCAGCAGGAGCAGATCTTCGACGCCTTTGAGCAACAGGAAGGTCAGAACACGCGGCGTTATGGGGGCACGGGCCTGGGCCTGGCAATCAGCCGCAAGCTGGTTCGCATGATGGGTGGGGAGCTTCAGGTTGAGAGCGAGCCTGGGTCGGGGTCCACCTTTACGGTCAGACTTCCTCGGGTTGAGGCAACGGGCGCCCAGGCTGAAGACGATGGCACACCCGAGGAGTCGGAGCGTCTGCTGGCCCAGACACTCAGCATGCAGGAACGCGGATGGTTGCAGGAGCAGCTTGCACGAGATTTTGGCGACGAGTGGGAGACGGTACGGGAAAGCGGCGATCCGGAACAGATGAAGGATTTTGCCAATCGGGTGCTGGTATGGGGTAAGCGGTTCCGTTCGCCCTCGGTTACACGATATGGAGAGAAACTGTTGGCGGACGTGGAGGCGTTTAATCTGGATTCCGTGAACAGTGCTCTCGAATCCTTTCCGCGCCTTCTGGGACGGGATCAGTGACAGGAAAGTGTCAGAGGCAGTCGAACTGCGACTTGCGGTCAAAGGCGACGGCGACCATGTCGTAGCCCGAGTCCGACAGCGAACGAATCAACTCGCGATCTTTCAGCAGAGCCATGCATACCCGGTGCACGTTGGCCTGAAGTTGTTCCTGGGGCGGCTCGGACTCGAACCGGAAATCGACGATCAGATATTTGCGCTCGACGGCGGATGTGGCAGGGATGTCTTCACGCTCAACGCTTTCATAGCCAATGTAGGTCGCCCGTTTATCGGGGAAGATTCCGCTGAGCAGCACGTCCAGGTTGCCAGCCATGACCGGTTGTGTGGCCAGTGCCAGTAACAGCATGAAAGCGCCGGTGATGCATTTGATGGCCATGGGAGCCACTCCTTTGGAGTCGGTTCGTCGATCAATGTAAACATATGTAACGTTTAGTTACTGATGATTATTGCAGAGTGCGAACTGGTTTGCGTATTTTTTGCGTGAATTTTTCAATTGTTTGCAATTTTCAGAGAATCCGTCGGCTGGGTGTGGATTTCCGGAGCCTGCCAGGATCAACTACTATGGATAAAAACAGAAGCGCATAGAGGCAGGATGATGTTCCAACTCGTCTTCAAAGGTGAATGTACGCCGGGTACCGACCAGGCAACCGCCCGCAGTAATGCCAGAACCCTGTTCAAGGCAACGGTGGAACAGATTGAACGTATGTTCAGTGGCCAACCGGTCGTTATCCGCAACAAACTGGAGGAAGTCCAGGCGGAAAAATACCGTTCGGTGTTGCAAAAGCACGGCATGCTGGCTTATGTCGAGCCCATGGAGGGCGCGGTTGCCCCTGCCGCGCGTACGGCACCCGCCGCTCAATCACCGTCAGAGCCAAAACCAGCATCTTCAGCGCCTCCGGCAGAGCCGGCGCGCAATGATACCAGATCAGGAAGCGCCGTTGCCGTTGAACCGGGCGATCGTTTGCCGGTGGCGGGCGACAAGGTCGACAGCATTCTTTCCGGGTCCGGACTGACACTTGACCCCGTTGGCGTCACGCTGGAGGAGCACCGGGAGGCTCCTGCTCCCATGTTCCAGCACCTGGACGACTGGACGCTGGCGCCCCCGGGCAGCGATCTGGGCGTGAAGCGTGAGGTTCCACCACCGGTTGTGCCAGATGTCTCCCACCTGTCCCTTGCGGACGAGGATCCCGCAGACGATGCCTGACAGTCGGACGGGATGATGTTACCAGCTCGATTGATTGGCCTTCTGCTTGCGATGCTTGCGGCCATGCCCCTCATAGCTGATGTAGGGCGGCCGAAAGTGGGCCTGGTGCTAAGCGGCGGCGGGGCCAAGGGCATGGCCCATGTGGGTGTACTGCGAGTGCTGGAAGAGCTGAAGGTGCCAGTGGATATTGTGGTAGGTACCAGTGCCGGCTCTGCCGTTGGGGCACTCTATGCCTCCGGTATGGAAGTACGGGAGATTGAAGAGCGCTTTATCGAGATGGACTGGGTATCCAGTTTCCGTGACGACCCGGGGCGTGCCTACAAGCCCGTCAGGCGCAAGCGCCAGGGCTGGCGCTATCCCGTGTCCCCCGGCATCGGTGTGCGCCTGGACGGCCTGCATTTGGGTGGCGGTATCATCGCCGGCCAGAACCTGGGTTTTATTCTCAATGAACTCACCCGTGATGCCGCCCTCGTTGAGGATTTTGATGAACTGGCCATTCCATTCAGGGCAATCGCCACGGATCTGGAAACCGGCGAGGAAGTCGTCATCGGCAGTGGCAACCTGTCGGAAGCCATCCGCGCCAGCATGAGCATTCCTGGCGTCTATGCACCCGTCACGCTCGATGGGCGTTTGCTGGTGGACGGAGGCGTGGCCAACAACCTGCCGGTCAATGTGGCCCATGAGCTTGGAGCCGATATTGTCATTGCCGTGGATATCACTGATCCCCTGTTGGAGCGGGAGGATATACGCGAGGCGTTTTCTGTGGTTGGTCAATTGACCACCATGATGACGCGGCAAAATACCGAGCGACAGCTCAAGTTGCTGGGTGATCAGGACATCCTGGTTCGGCCGGATCTGAAGGGGCTGTCATCGGCGGATTTCCACGAGGCCCCGGCGTTGTTCGAACTGGGTGCCAGCAGTGCGCGTGGTCACGCCGGTGAGCTTCGCCACCTGAGTGTCAGTGACGATGAGTGGGACCGGTTTCGCAACCGGCTAAAGGCACACTCGTCCAGCCCGGGCGTTATCACCGACATTCGCATTGATGACCGTTCACGCCTGGCAGGGGATTTCCTTCGCGAGCGTATACGGCAGCAGACGGGTGAGCCTCTGGACGTGCATGCGCTGGAGGAGGATCTTAAGCGTATCTATGGCCTTGGTTACTATGAAACCGTTTCCTATTCGCTGGTGCCGACGGACGGACCGGGTACGGACCTGGTTATCCGGGTGCGCGAGAAAAGCTGGGGGCCGAATTACCTGTCCTTTGGCTTGAACTATGAAGACAATTTCGAGAACGATACTCGGTTCAATGTCGCCACATCGTTGCGGATGACTGGCCTGAACGCCCTGGGTGGTGAGTGGACAACCGGGCTCCAGTTAGGCACCCAGCCCCGGGTTCGAACCGAGTGGTTCCAACCACTGGACTACGGCTTCGAAAGATTCCTCACGCTAGGCGGTACCTATTCCCGTGATAGCCTCAGCGCGTTCGATGGAGAAGGCGAGCGCATTACCGAAGTGGATATCACCAACCGCCAGGTTGATTTGGCTCTGGGCACCGAGTTGGGAGTGAACGGCGAGGCGCGTCTTGAATATGTGCGGGGCTACGCCACTGTCGACGAGCAGATTGGCGAGCCTATGGGGCCCTCTGGTTCCTTCCAGAGTGGCAGTCTCCGGCTCCAGTTCGTTCATGATTCCCTCGACGATACCTTCCTGCCGGAATCTGGCGGGTTCGCTGGCATTCGCGGCCGATTCGAGCGCCCGGGCCTTGGGTCCGACCGTCATTTTGACTCGGTTACCGTCATGGCACTGGGCACCGCAAGCTGGAGAAGGGCCAGTATCACCGGCCTGTTGTATGCCAACGCGGTCACCAAGGGCGTTGCCGGCATCGAGAATTCAGTACTGCTGGGCGGCTTCCACCGGTTATCGGCATACAGCCAGGGCGAAGTGGCGGGAGAGGATGCGGCCCTGGCGGGCGTCTTCGTCCGCCAGGAATTTGGCGGGCCGTTTGTGCCCTGGTTTGCCGGAGCCGGGTTCGAGACCGGTAACGCCTGGTCCTCGCTGGGGGACGCACGGTGGAACAACCTGTTGCGCTCCGGAAGTCTGTTTGCAGGCGTTGAAACCTTTCTGGGACCAGTACAGATTGCCACGGCCTACAACAACCGGGATGACTGGAGTGCCTATCTCAACGTCGGCTTTTCGTTTACCCGCCTGTTTGAATGAACGGCCGGTTGCTCAAGCCGTAGCCGATGCGCTGTCGATAGCGTCAAGTACCTGCTGACATTGCTGTTCTGCGTATCCGGCGAGAATGGCGGCAAGGCGTTCCTCATCTCGGTCTTTGATCGCACTGATCGATTCCCGCACATGGGCGAGGTTGTCTTCCAGCACTCGGTTGCCACCGCGCTGGAACGCCACAAAGGCGCAACGTTTCGCCGATGGCCACAGATCCTCAATGGCGGAAATGATGAAATAGTTGTCGGCGTAGGCCAGCGATGCCTGAGTGTACTCTATGCCCAGCTCCAGAAACGCCAGCAGGTCGTTATTGTCATGGCAGCCTTTCATGCGCTGATAGAGGGATTCGAGCTTGTCCATGTCGGCGGTCTGCCACTGCCGCACCAGCTTGCGCCCGGTATGGGTCAGGTACAGTTGCAGCACTTCGTACAGGCTGCGTACAAAATACTCGTCCAGCGGGGTAACGAATGCGCCCTTGCGGGGCACGTTCTGTACCAGGTGGCGTTTCTCCAGCAGCAGCAAGCCTTCGCGGATCGACCCGTGGCTTACGTCCATTTGTTTTGCCATGGCGCTTTCATAGATGCGTTCGCCGGAACGAAGCTGGCCGAAAGCGATGAGGTTTTCGATGTGACGGGCGACCTGTTCGGTCAGGGTTTCGCGGGGCTTGAATGTGGTCATGGTCCTGCTTCGTTACAGCATGCTGGCTCAATGGTACTGGAATACTCTCACATTCTTTGGGTATGGAAAATGGGCACACCGGAACTGGCCAGGCCCTGGTGGACGGTTTCAGAGCAGGGGGCCAAGCAACCTTATGGTGCGGCACGTCAACCGGAAGGCCACAGAACGGGCCTGGTAATCCCGTTCCGTCATCAGTCGACTGGTGGTGAGATCCTGTTCCAGCAGATGTTCAATGCCGTTCACAAACTCAACGGCGGTACTGATGGCGGTAATCTCGAAGTTCAGCCGCATCGAGCGGTTGTCCAGGTTGGCGGTGCCGATGGCCGCGTAACGGTCATCCACCAATACGACTTTCTGATGCATGAAGCCCGGCTGGTAGCGATAGATGCCAATGCCGGCGCGGCATGCCTGTACCAGGTATGAGTACGCAGCCAGTCGGATCAGCCGGCTGTCGGATTTCTCGGGAATAATGATTCGCACGTCCACACCCCGCAGGGCGGCCAGCTGCAAGGCGTTCATGATCTGAACGTCGGGCACGAAATAGGGCGAGGCGATCCAGATCCGCGTGCGGGCGTTGTTGATGCAATTGAGGAAAAACAGCGTGCAGGTTTCGTAGGTATCTGCCGGGCCGGTTGGCAGAATCAGGACTTCCTGATTGCCAGGCGTCGGTCGGGAATACGTCCAGTTGAGTGTCGGGAAGTCCTCACTGGCCCAGTTCCAGTCTTCAAGCCAGGCCAGTTGCAGCCCGGTCACCGCCGGGCCGGTGATGCGGCAGTGGCTGTCACGCCAAGGCTCCTCGTCCATGGCGGTGCCCAGGTACTCGTCGCCGAGGTTGATGCCCCCGACAAATCCCACGTCACCATCACAGACCAGCAGTTTTCGGTGATTGCGGAAGTTGACCTGCAGGCGCATGCGGCGAAAATTGCCGTCCCCGAACGAGGCAACCTTTGCGCCGGCGGCGGCCAGTTCCCGGAGGTACTTCCTCGGCAGCCAGACACTGCCAATGTCGTCATAGAGGAACCAGACCTGAACGCCCTGGGCCAGCTTACGCTTCAGGATCGACTTGATGCGTTGGCCGACCTTGTCGGAGCGAACGATGTAGAACTCCAGCAGAATATAGTGTCGGGCGTTTTCCATGGCATCGAACAGCGCCTCAAAGGTGGCTTCTCCATTCTTGAGGAGGTCGCACCGATTACCGGTGGTAAACGGCTGCCGGCCCAGTTTGCAAAGTACCTGGAGCTCGTCCGGAAAATGTTCGTCGGCGCGCTTGCTGATCGCAGCTGTCTGCCGTTCGAAATGGTTGAGCAATTCCGTCAGCGCGGCATCGCCGGTGCGTCTGGCCCTGATATAACCGCCGAACCGGTTGCGTCCGAACAACAGGAACATGGGAACGGCGATGTAGGGCAGGCCGATCAGCGCCAGAATCCAGGCGATGGCCCCCTGTGCCACACGATAGGTCATCAGTATCCGATAGATGCAGGCAGCCGCAGCCAGATAGATCAGGGCCAGTGCGAGGGGCAGCCAGGGCACATCTGCGATGCTCATTCCGGCGCGTCTCCATTGTCGATGTTCAGGTGGCGGGCGCGGTACTGGGCCGGTGCCATCCCGGTCCAGCGTTTGAACGCACGGCTGAAGGCGCTGAGCTCGGAAAAACCCAGCAGGAACGCGATTTCGCCCAGTGCGTAATGGTCCGACGCCACGTAGCGCATGGCTTTGTCCTTGCGCACTTCCTCCACCAGATCGTGAAATCCAAGCCCTTCCTTTTTTAGCCGTCGATACAGTGTTTGCCGGCTCATATGGCACTGTTTCGCCAGAGTGTCGGCGTCAATGCGATCGGTGGACATCTGACGTGAAATCAGTCGCCGGATCTTGCGGCCGAAGGTGCGCCTGCTTTGCAGCCGGGCCAGCACTGCGTTGACCTGTTTCAGCACGGCGGAATAAACGTATGGGTTGCGATGGGGAATCGGATGGCTCAGGTGGCCGCTACTGAAGGCGAGGCGAGTTGCGCCACAGCCAAAAAACACCGGGCCACCCAGTAATCGCTGGTATTCGCCAGCATAGACTGGTTTGGGGTGGGCGATCTCGGCCCAGTCGGCAACAATGGACGGATGAATGAAATGCCGGGTGCGGCATAAAGCCGCCGCCACCGTCCGGTCCATATCCTGGCGACAGTAGTGCCCGGGGGTGTCCGCCTGCCAGGTCAGGATGGCCTGCTCGCCGGTTTGTTCAAAACTCAGGATCACCGATTCGTTGATCAACCGGTGCAGGCGAACATACTGGGTAACGGCCTCGCCGAGAGTGTCGCAATTGAAAAACACGTGGCCGACCAGCCCCATTCGGTCAGGATCGACCACCTGGCCGGCATGGAGGCCAACGGCAGGGTCGCCGGTGACTTTTTCGGCATGCTCCCACAGGTGGTAGTGTCGCTCGGCCGGAATGCGCAGGTCCGGGTCTGCCAGCTCGTTTTTATTGAACCCGGCGATCCGCTCAACGGCGGAAATGTCCAGCACGCCTTGGCGGTCCAGGTAGTGAACCAGGGCCAGCGTGCTCGAGGCTGCAACCAATGGCGATGTGGTGGCTTTTGCCTGGGGTGAGTTCACGGTCACCTATGATTGAGAGTTAACAGGAATTCATCGGTGCTGATACAAAATGTCAAACCTGTGGGACAGCCTGTCAACGGTTTGTTGTCCCAACAACGATAGCATTAAGTCATTGAGTATTCTCACTCGCACATCTGGATTGGAGGTGTTTTCATGGAACTGGAAATTTTTGTGCCCCATAACGAGCTGGAGCGCTCCAATATCGCCGCTTTGGCTGAGTACCTGAACAGCATGTACTACTGCTAATCAGTTTCTGCAAACGTTTATGACCTGAGCCGGGGGAGACCCCGGCTTTTTTTTGCCTGAAATAGCTGGCCGGTTGTCGGGCAAGGCTGCGGTTTGCCCTTGTGCCAATAACATTCGATGGTAATGTAGTCGGCTTAACGATAGCAGCCCATTCTCACACGAACCTATCCGGCGACTCCAGGAGGTCCTGACCATGAGTGTTGAACTCAATCACCGTATTACCGGCGAAGGTCCGCCATTGATCCTTCTCCATGGCCTGTTTGGCTCGCTGGAAAATCTGGGTGGCATCACCCGTCGCCTGCAGGACCAGTGGCAGATTCATGCTCTGGATCAGCGCAATCACGGCGCTTCTCCCCATACCGACACCATGGATTACCCGGCTATGGCCGACGATGTGTTGGCTTACATGGACGCTCAGGGTCTGGAAAAGGCGTCTATTCTGGGCCATTCCATGGGTGGAAAGACCGCGATGCAGGTGGCGTTGCAAGCTCCGGGTCGGGTTGAGCGGATTATCGTGGCGGATATCTCGCCGGTAACCTATAAACCTCGCCACGATGCGGTGCTGGAGGGGTTGACCTCAGTGGATTTGGGCTCGATCCGCACGCGACAGGATGCCGACAGTGTGCTGGCGGACTATGTAGAGGAGCTTGGTGTCAGGCAGTTTCTGCTGAAAAACCTGGTGCGGGTGGGGGATGACGAACGAAGCCGGCATCCGGGACCGTACCGTTGGCGGCTGAACCTACCGGTGATTGAGCAATGTTACCCCCGCCTTGCGCAGGCACCGGAGGGGGACGGGCCGTTTGAAGGTCCGGTATTGTTTATCAAGGGGGCCGATTCGGCCTATATCCAGGAGAAGCATCGCGACGACATCCGCCAGCGCTTTCCCGCAGCGGACTTGCGAATCATCACCGGTACCGGGCACTGGCTGCACGCAGAGAAGCCCGATAGCTTTGCGGCGCTTTGCCGACGTTTCCTCACCGAATAGCGCCTGGTGACGACGGATGCCTGCCAGTTTAGCCGCCGGCGGGTGTCTGATAAGGTTACGGAATCGTATCTGACAGGAACGGGCATCCTCTATGAAGTGGCTTCTGGGCGCATTGCTGATTGGTTTTCTGGTGCTGGGTGGTTTCCTGTTGTCGCCATCTCCCATCAACAGTCAGGCCTGGAACGCCCCTTCGCCGCAGCCGTTGACCGGTAAGCTGGCTCCCAACGAACGCCTGAGACTGGCAGACCTGTTGGCCAGGGGAGAGGTTTACGGTCCGGAAGACACCACTGTGGATGATGACGGCATTCTCTACACGGGCACGCAGGATGGCTGGATTGTCCGGGTTAAACCGGAAGGCCAGACGGAGAAGTGGCTGGAAACCGGAGGCCGGCCCCTGGGCATGGTGTTTGATCGTCACGGCAACCTGATCGTGGCGGATGCCTGGAAGGGACTTCTCTCCATTGCGCCGGACAAGACCGTTACCGTGCTGACCCGAGAGGCGGAGGGCTTGCCTTTCCGATTCACCGACGATGTGGACATTGCCCCGGACGGTCGCATCTACTTTACGGATGCCAGTTCGCAATTCCGTCTACCCGAGTATCGGCTGGATTTGCTGGAAATGCGCCCCCACGGTCGCCTGCTTCGCTATGATCCGGCCACACGTAAAACCGAGGTGTTGCTCAGCAACCTGCATTTCGCCAACGGCGTGGCGGTGTCGCCGGACGGAGAGTACCTGTTGGTGAACGAAACCTGGAAGTATCGAATTCTCAAATACTGGATCGGTGGTCGTTATCCCGGGCAGGCGGAAGTGTTCGCCGATAACCTGCCCGGTTTCCCCGACAACCTGGCGGTCGACCACGAAGGCCGCTTCTGGGTTGCGTTTCCCACGCTCCGGAACTCCCAGATGGATACCCTGCACCGGCAGCCATGGTTGAAGGACCTGCTGGCCAAGTTGCCGGACTACTTCAAGCCGAAGCCTCAGGAATACGGGCTTGTCGTGGCCATGGACGAGGACGGCAGCGTGATTACCAGCCTTCACGATACCAAGGGTAGCCATCTTCAGGAGATTACGTCGGTCAATCCCCATGATGGTCACCTCTACTTTGGTTCACTTCACAACGACCGTATCGGCCGGCTAGCCTTGTCGGCTATTCCGGAGCTGGGAGGCAGCAGCAATGAGTGAATCTGGTCCGGTGAACTGGGATCTTCCCGAACCGTTCACCATGACCATCGACGTTCGGGATGCGGATACCGACAGGCTCGGGCACGCCAACAACGTGGTGTATGTGCGCTGGCTTGAAGATATCAGTTGGCAGCACATCGACAGCCTGGGCATGACCTGGGAGCTGCATGAAAAAACCGGCAAAGCCATGGCTATTACCCGCACCGAAATCGATTATCTGGCGTCCGCCAATGCGGGCGACCGGCTGGTGCTGGGCACTTGGCTGACTGGATTTGATGGACGCTTTCGTTCAGCGCGGCAATTCCAACTGGTGCGTGAATCAGATGGCAAGACCCTGGTGCGGGCAGTATCCACCCATGCCTGTGTCAGCATGAAGAGTCAGAGGCCCTCGCGGATGCCCGCCGAATACACCGAAATTCTCGGCGGCGCGATGGTGCCCGGTGGTCGCGGCTTTGATACCACACCCTGAGGATTCTGCTAGTCTGAACAGATGATCCCGTCCCTGAAGCTGTCTGGAGAGCCCCATGGAAAACACCGTTGATCCGAATTCTGGTCATGCCATGCGTCACGTGGTCTACGACCACTTCGGCGATACTGACGTACTGCGGATCGAAAGCTCCACCATTCCCGAACCGGGCGCCGACGAAGTGTTGCTCAGGGTGGCTGGCGCAGGATTGAATCCCATCGACTGGAAAACACGGAAAGGTCTGGGGTTTGCCGCCAGGCAGATTGAAGACCACCTGCCGTGGACGCCCGGCTACGATGTTTCGGGCGAAGTGATTGCGGTTGGTCCTGACGTGACCACGTTGGCACCAGGCGATCGGGTGATGGGCATGGTGGGCTTCCCGGCTGGCGGAGGAGGTTATTCCCAATACACGGTGGCGCGCGCCGATGAGCTCGCCATTGTGCCGGAGGAACTGGACCTGGTAACCGCCGGCGCTTTGCCGCTGGCCGCGCTGACCGCCTGGCAGGCGCTGTTCGAAGTGGCGGAACTGGAGGCCGGTCAGAAAGTGCTGATTCACGCCGGTGCTGGCGGAGTCGGGCATTTTGCGGTGCAGTTTGCGCTTGAGCGGGGCGCCCATGTGATTGCCACTGCGTCTTCCAGTAATCGTGATTTCCTGGCGGCCTTTGGGGTCCATGAGGTGATTGATTACCACACCACCGACGTTGTAGACGAGTGCTATGGTCTGGACGTGGTGCTGGATCTGGTCGGCGGCGAAGCAGGCAAGCGTTCTCTGCATACCCTGAGCGAGCACGGCGTACTGGTCACGATTCCCACCGTGACGGCGGATGACATCATAACCGCGGCGGAGTCCCTTGGGCTGAGAGCCCATGGCATGACCGTCCGCCCCGATGTGTTTCATCTCGATGAAATCGCCGAACTGATCGAAGACGGCGATGTACGTGTTCATATCGACAAGGCCTTCCCGCTGGATCAGGTCGCTGATGCCCATCGCTTGCTGGAGGGCGGGCACGTCCGGGGTAAGCTGGTCCTGGACTGCGGGGCCCGCTGATAGGCTCTCAGGTTGGAGCGGGTTCCGGTGACTGGTCTGGTGGCTGTTCCGGTGACTCCCCGGTATCCCGCTCCTTGCGTTCCTTCCTCGCCTGGGGTGGCACCAGGCTCACCAATGTCCAGTCTTTCTCGGGCTTGATGGCCGCCATGCTCTTGACCGGCGTGATGTGGTCGCGGCTGTTCAGTACAAACAGTACCATCGCCTGACGATCGTATTTGTCCAGGAAATCCTCGAACGTAAATTCGTCGCTGAGCTGGGTGGTTTTCACCGAATAGTCCTGGCTGGCAAGGCTGGCGAGCTTGGCATAGCTCACACCGCCAAAAAGCCCCCTCGTCAGCTGTATTTTCTCGGCGGTCTGGTGCCGGGCCTTCTGGTCCTGATCACCTTCGGCCAGGGTCAGCACTGAATCTTTTCCGAACCAGTCCAGGAAATGATAGGTTGCCAGGGAGTTCATGTGCTTGTAGGGGGAAATAACCAGCAGGTTACCAATGCCGGTGAGATCCAGGTGGGTCGACGCATGTTCCGACACCGGGTTGCCAAAATACACCTGCAGGTTCTCCATGCGCGCCTGTTTGACGTTTTCCCAGTTGGTGTCCGCCAGGGTAACGGGGACGTCCAGCTTCTTCAGCGCCAAGCCGATTTTGCGGGCCACCGGGTTGGCGCCGAGAATCAGGAACCCATATTCCGCCGGCTCGGCGACCTTCAGCAACCTCGCCAGCGGCCTTGCGGTAAGGCTCTGCAGGGTGACGGTGGCGATGATCAGCATGAATATCAGTGGTACCAGAGCCCCGGCGCTTTCATAGCCCAGTTTCTGCAACTGAAACGCAAACAGCGCGGATACGGCAGCGGCTACGATGCCACGGGGGGCGATCCAGCTCAGGAACAATTTATCGCGCCAGTTGAGACTGGTGCCAATGGCCGACAGGAAGATGCTTGCCGGGCGTGCGACCAGCATCAGCAACGCCAATACGGCCACCAGGCCCCAGCCCAGTTGAGCGATGGCCTCGAACTCCACCCGTGCCGCCAGGATGATGAAGAGAGCTGAGATCAGCAGTACGCTCAGGGATTCCTTGAATTCGAGGATGCTGTCGATGGGGACCTGCTTCATGTTAGCCATCCAGATGCCCATCACAGTGACCGTCAACAGGCCGGATTCGTGGGCCATCTCATTCGACAGGGCATAGACCCCGAGCATGAACGTCAGCGTGCCGGCGTTGTGAAGGTATTGCGGCAGCAGGTGCTTGCGCAGCGCGATACCGTTCAGCCAGCCCGCGACAGCGCCAATCAGGAAGCCCACTGCCAGGGTCTTGCCAAAAATATACAGCGAGTGGCTGAATACGTTGCCCTGGCCCCAGGACACAATGCCCTCGAAGACCAGTACCGCCAGAAGGGCGCCCACTGGATCGATGATGATGCCTTCCCAGCGCAGAATATTGGCCAGTTTCGCATCCGGTCGTACGGATCGGAGTAGAGGGGCGATGACAGTAGGGCCTGTGACGATGGATATGGCGCCAAACAGGAGAGCCACTTCCCATGACACATCAAGGATCCAGCGGGCAGCCAGGGTGCCAATGATGCAGGTGACAATGGAGCCGACGGGAATCAGGTTGCGGACCATTTTGCCATGGCCGCGGATTTCGTCGTAGCGGAGAGTCAGGCTGCCTTCAAACAGGATGATGGCGACAGCCAGGGAAATGACCGGGAACAGTAGCTCTCCAAATACGATTTCGGGGTCCAGAAATCCCAGTAGCGGCCCCGCGGCAAGGCCACCGGCCAACAGGAACAGGATGGCCGGCATGCGAACCCGCCAGGCTAGCCACTGGCAAAACAGGGAGAGCACACCGATGCAAGCAAGAAGAAAGACAGTGCTGACGGTCATAATGGGGTCAGTTCCGTTGAAGTATGGGTTTAATTCTGTAGTCCCGCAGGAAAGTCTGCTGTCTTATCGGAATTGGCCTTGCGCGCCATGCGAGCCAGCAACCGCGCCGCCGCAAAGAAACCAAAGCTGGCTGTGACAGGGCTGGCAGCACCAAACCCGGAGGCACAATCCAAACGGACCGGGCCCTCGGTGGCAGGCTTTTGGAGGCAAACCTCACCGTCCCCTGCAGGATACGTGAGCTGTTCCAGTGAGTACACGGCTTCAATCCCGAAACGCCGCTTGGGATTGCGAGAGAAACCGTACTCCCGACGGAGTGTATTACGAACCTTGGCCAACAATGGATCCTGTGTGGTTTTGCTCAGGTCACTGACGCGGATCTGGGTCGGGTCCATCTGACCGCCGGCGCCGCCAGCACACACCAATGGAATCTTGCGCCGCTGGCAGTGTGCAATCAGCCCAGCCTTGGCTTTGACGCTGTCGATGGCATCGACCACCCCTGACATCTCCGGGGTAATCAGTTCATCGACGTTTTTCGTGTTCAGGAATCCGAAATGGACCCGAATGTCACCCTCCGGGTTGATCGACCGCAAACGGTCTGCCATGGCGTCCGTCTTGGTGCGCCCGTACTGCCCGGTCAGAGCGTGGAGCTGGCGATTGGTATTGGACACGCAGATATCGTCCATGTCGATCAGCGTCAAGGTGCCGACTCCGGAGCGGGCAAGGGCTTCTGCCGCCCAGGAGCCCACGCCACCCAATCCGACGATGGCAATGTGAGCGTGACGGAAGTGCTCCAGGGCCCGGCGGCCATAGAGTCGTTCGATACCGCCGAAGCGGAAATGGAAGTCGTCACCCGTCATGCTGCATCTCCGGAGAAAAGTCACGATTGTAACCCAGCCCTGGCGACTGTCTCTAATCAGTCGTCGGATATCGTATTGATGGAGAGAAATGAACAGGCATAAAAAAGGGTTCTTCGCAGATAAGCGTGAAAAAGTAGGAGACGGCGGTAAAACCGGTTAGTTTTGAGTTCGCCAAAACAACAAAGCCAACCGGTCCACCGCCGTCACTATGCATGCTAATCCTCTTGCCCTTTTCTGGGAAGGATTCACGATTGAGTCCTGCACCCAGATTGCTCCCGAGTCCTTGCTGATACGACTGCATTCTGCGGATGATTACCATCCATGTTGTAGTGGTTGCCATCAGCACTGCCTTGCGATCCACGACACGACTATTCGCCGCGTGAGAGAGCGTGACTTGTTCCAGTACCGCGTCTGGCTGGAGGTTCCTGTACGGCGTGTTCGCTGTACGACCTGCGGGCCCAAGTTGGAACAGATTCGATGGCTGTCGGGGCGACAGCGCCTGACAGCGGGCATGGTCAGTTGGGTCGAATCTCTGGTTCGGCTGATGCCGGTTCAGCATGTGGCTCGCCTGTTAGGGCTGCACTGGCATACGGTCAAAGCTATTGATCACCATCGGCTTGCCCGTGAGGTTGTCGAGCCAGACCGCAGCCAGATACGGCGCCTGATCATGGACGAGTTTGCCCTGTTCAAGGGCCACCGTTATGCCACCGTTGTGATCAACGCCGACACTCAGCAGGTTCTCTGGGTTGGAGAGGGTAATAGCCGACAGGCCATACGGCCCTTCTTTGAATGGCTGGGGCCAGAGGCTTGCGCTCAGATCGAAGCGGTCGCGATGGACATGAACACGGCCATGGACCTGGAGGTCCAGCACCACTGTACCCAGGCTCGGGTTGTTTACGATCTGTTCCATGTCGTGGCCAAGTTCGGCCGCGAAGTGATCGACCGCGTCAGGGTTGATCAGTCGAACCAGCTGCGTCATGACAAGCCAGCGCGCAAAGTGGTTAAACGCAGTCGCTGGTTACTGTTGAGGAACCGAGACAACCTCAAGGCCGAACAGGCCGTGAAGCTGGAAGAGTTGCTGCAAGCCAACCAGCCCTTGATGACCGTTTACCTGCTGAAAGACCAACTCAAAGAACTCTGGTATGCCCCGTCTGAAGCCGAGGCCAGACGGCGCTGGGAGGAATGGCTGGAACTCGCCATGAGCAGCGGATTGGCGCCGGTCCAGCAATTTGCTCGACGCCTCAAAGGCTATATAGAAGGGATCATTGCCAGTGCGATCTACCGCATGAACACCAGCGTCTTGGAAGGCATGAACAACAAGATCAAGGTGATCAAGAGGATGGCGTATGGCTACCGGGATAACGGCTACTTCTTCTTGAAGATAAAAGCAGCGTTTCCCGGTAAAGCGCGATGAACCAAAAAAAAGGCACCACAGCAACACTGCAGCACCCGTCAATCGCGCGATCATCGGTTCTTTTCCGGGGGCAGGATATGAGCATATCTACCCATAACCGACACCGGGTACATCCGCCTTTACCTCACACCGCAACCGGCCACAAAGGCGCCGGCCCAGTGGGGCCGTTGGGATCTTCGGGCTCAGCCTGGCGCTGCAGATAATCCAGAATTGCGGTTTTCAGATCACTGCCCTGACCCAGCCCCTGATTGCCAAATAGCCGATTGAACTCGAGCACGTAGGGGTAACCCTCTACCAGAGCAATATCAAACCCCGCGTGATCCACTTCCAGCTCCCGCGCAAGGCGCAGTGCCAGGTCGGTTACCACGGTGGGTACCGGCCCCCGGTCAATGCGCCCACCCTGCGACACGTTGTTGTAAAACCCCTGGTCTGCCTGGGTTCGCCAGTAGGCAGACACCACCCGATCCCCGACAATCACCACCCGCACGTCCCGATCTATCGGCAGGTATTCCTGAGCGTAGAGAACGTTGGTCCGCTCACAATATCGCTGCCAGTCGGCTTTGCTCTCGATCAGCCACACCCCCTCACCCATGCTGGCCTTGGGCAGCTTGGCCACGAAGGGCACGACCATGGCATCCCACACCGCCTGCTGTTCCTCCGGGCCATTGGCTTCAATCAGCGTCCACGGGGTGTGCTCAGGTGCGACCGCCTGGAAAGCCCGAGTCATTTCCACCTTGTCGTGACCGATGCGATAGCTGGCGACACTGGGGAAAACGCGGCATTTCAGGCCGTGTACGAGGGCATTCAGCTGCCAGTATTCCGGGAACAGCACCCAGTCTGCGTCTTTAAGCAGTTCTTTGTGAGCCAGGATTTGTTCGGGCTTGAGGGTTTTGGTATCCGGGAAGCCGAGGGTGCGGAATATGTCGAAGGAGACCAGTTTCATTTGGGTTGGGTGCGTGGTTGGGTTGGTCGCATTTTATACAGGTTTGGGTTGGGTGCAATGTTTATTGTTTGCTTTGGCTTTGAGTTGGACTGGGGGTTTAGGGGAGGGGCATGGGGGTGTTTTATTTTTCAAATGAAAATGAACTCGCTTCGCTCAGACACCATTTTCTTTATTGAAAAATAAAACACCCCCATACCTTTAGTTAACGCCAGTTGTCGCGACGATTTACTGTGGTTTTGACTGGGTTTACCTGAGAGCTTTTTACCGCTGGTACGGTGTCCGCACGCATACATTCGAAATCAAAGCGCAGTTGAATTCCAGCTTTCCGTAACGACATCACCATTTGTCAATAGAGCGGGGAGGTGGGGGTATTTTTCCGCCAGGAATGGGTGTCTGAGCGCAGCGAGTTCCATTCCCAAGGAAAAATACCCCCACCTCCCCGATCCCCACAAAGGCCTCAGTCCTACCCAAAGCCAAAGGTAAAGAATCAACGAACAGGACGCTTCTTAGTCCCCTGACTCGCATCCGCCGTCAGGGGATCTTCCGGCCAGGGATGCTTGGGATAACGACCGCGCATATCCTTGCGGACCTCCGGATAGGCGTTCTGCCAGAAGCTTGCCAGATCGGCCGTAACGGCCAACGGGCGCTGGGCCGGGGACAACAGATGGATGACCACCGGCACCTGACCTCCGGCAACCGTCGGGGTTTTGGTCCAGCCGAACAGGGCCTGGAGCTTGGCCGCCAGTACAGGGCCGTTTTCTGCGCTGTAATCCAACGCCACGGACTGGCCGGTTGGGATCGTCAGGCGGGAGGGTGCCAGCTCTTCAAGAGCCTGTTGTTGTGGATACTCCAGCAGGCTGGAAAGAGCGTGATTCAGACTGAGTTTGTCCAGGTCACGCCAGCGGGTCATCCCTGCCAGGAACGGGCCTAGCCAGGTTTCCAGGTTGTCGGTCAGCCAGCGCTCGCCGACCTTTGGCCATTCTCCGGGAAAGCGCTCTGCCAGCAGGGAGACCCGGGCAAGCCACTGCTCCGCCGCCAGCGTCCACGGCAGGCTCCCAAGGCCCTTTTTGCGCACGGCGGCCAGCAACCCCTGCTGCACCAGTTCCGGCGACGGGGCCGGCAAGGCCATTTCTTCCAGCTCCAACTGCCCCAGTTTTCGGACGCGACGGGCCACCACGGTTCCGCGTCGCTCATCCCAGACCGCCTCCTCGTATTCTTCAATGTGACCGGACAGGTCCTGTTCCAGCACCGCTGGGGTAACCGGTGCAGCAAGATAGATCGTGGCCTCCCTGGCCCTACCGTCCAGTTCAGCGGCAACCAGCCACTCATAGCGGGCCAGCCGGTCGTCGCTGCGAAGGGCCGCGCCACGACCGTTGCTGAGCTGATATCGCGGTTCCTCGCCCCGCCGCTTACGGGCAATCCGGTCCGGGTAAGCCTGTGCGAGTACGCGTCCTACCTCATCCTCGGAGGGCATTGCCTGTGGTCGTTCAAGCCCGGCCGCCAGGCGGGACACCGACTTGATGATCGATGCCACCCTGGCGGTATCCACACTTTGTCGGGGGCCGGAGCCCCGCAGCATTCTGACACGCTCCTGCATATCCGCCCCGACTGATCGGCCCGCCAGATCACGCTCTTCCAGCAGCGCCGCCAACTCGGCCGCGAGATAGCCATGGCCGATATTCCGCCCGTGAAGAATCATGTGCGCCAGCCGCGGATGAACGCCCATGTCCCGGGCCGCCTTGCCATGTTCCGTAATGGCACTGTCGGCATCCAGCATATCCAGCCACTGCAACAACGCCACGGCCTGCTGCCAGTGCGCGGCAGGGGGCGGGTCAATCCAGTCCAGCTGAGCCGACGACCGCGCGCCCCATTGCGCCAGTTCCAGCACCAGGGGGGTGAGATCCGCTTCCTGTATTTCCGGCGGGGTGAACTCGGCCAGGCCGAACTGGGAGGACTCACTCCAAAGCCGGTAACAGGCGCCAGGCTCAATCCGACCGGCCCGGCCCTTGCGCTGCTCCGCAGACGCTTTCGACACCCAGCCGGTCACCAGCCGTGTCATGCCGCTGTTGGCATCAAACACCGCCCGGCGTTGCTGACCGCTGTCGATGACGACGCGCACGCCTTCAATGGTGAGACTCGATTCAGCGATAGCGGTGGCCAGAACCACCTTGCGATAACCGTCGGGCGCCGGCGTGATGGCCCGGTCCTGCTCCTCGCTTTTCAGGTTGCCGTACAACGGCGCCACGATCACCTCATTGCCTGTCTGACTCTGAAGCTGGCGCTCAACCCGACGAATCTCGCCCGCACCGGGCAGAAAAACCAGCAACGACCCACTCTGATCCGCCAGGGCCTCATGAATAACGGACACCACCTGTTCTTCTACCCGGCCATTGCGCGGAATCGGACGATACGCCACCTCCACAGGGAACGCCCGGCCTTCACTACTCAACACCGGCACATTGCCCAGCAACCGGGCAATGGGTGCGGTATCCAGCGTGGCGGACATCACGATGACCCGCAGGTCCTCCCGCAAAGCCTGGCGGGACTCCCGAACCAGCGCCAGCCCAAGATCGGCCTGCAGTGACCGTTCGTGAAACTCGTCGAAAATCACAACGGCGTAGTCTTCCAGCGCAGGGTCGTTCTGAATCAACCGAGTAAGAATGCCTTCGGTGACCACCTCGATCACCGTGGCAGGCGTCACCCGGGTATCCAGCCTGGTTCGATAACCCACCGTCTGACCCGGCTTCTCTCCCACCTGCCCGGCCATGTACCTTGCCGCCGACCTGGCTGCCAGCCGTCTCGGCTCCAACATCAGGATCTTGCGATCCTCACGCCAGGGAGCATCCATCAGAGCAAGTGGCACCCTGGTGGTTTTACCGGCGCCCGGTGGTGCCTGTAGCAGAATGGTTGTTTGGGACGCCAGGGTGTTTAACAGGTCCGGGATGATGTTGTTGATTGGGAGCATTTGTTTCTGGCTATGTTTAGGACTGGTCGGGTTGGGGGAGGGGCGTGGGGGTGTTTTATTTTTCAAGTTGAAAATGAACTCGCTTCGCTCAGGCACCATTTTCTTTTATTGAAAAATAAAACACCCCCACACCTTTAGGTAACTCGTCGGTTTTTCAAAAGCGTACTATGAGCCTACTCTGTTTTGCATGAAACAGTGATGATCCTATCTCATAAGAAACGAGAACTCCGGGTTACCTGAGAGTGGGGTGGTGGAACTATTTTCTGCCAGGAATGGGTGTCTGAGCGCAGCGAGTTCCATTCCCAAAGAAAATAATTCCACCACCCCGCTCCTGCCACCAAACAGTCAGTCCTGAACAGAACCAGGCCGAGGGACAAAAAACGCAAACACCGCTCCAAGAGCCAGCGCCGCCACCCCAATGCCAAAGGCCGTGGTCAGGGTGCCACCGGCTTCCAGCCATTGCTTGGTGAGCCAGGGGCCGGCCATCTGGGTGAAGCCGTAGACCGACACCATTGCCGCTGACAGTCGCGGCCCCTGGTGCGGATGCAGGGCCCGGCCGATGCGTTGGGTGAGCATCACCGTACCCACGAACGTGCTGCCCACCAGAGCGGCACAAACAGCCAGGCCAAAGGCACCGGGCAAGATCACTGCTGCCAGGACGCCGGCAAGCTGCACCACGAAGTTCATCCGCAATGCAGGAAGATCGCCGATTTTAGAGCCCAGATAGTTCCAGATCGAGGGCGACAGGATCGTCGCCAGAGCTGCCAGGAACCAGGCACCATCCAGCAGCCAGTGGTCAGCCGGTAACTGATCCTTGGCCAGCAATGGCAGGAACGTCATCGGCAGTATGTAGCCGAGACCGGCGCCGGCGTAGGAGAGAAACAGGGGCACGCTTGCCCGGTCGAACAGGGGTGATTTTCCCGCCGGCGTTTCGCCATCGCTTTGCGCCCTCACCGGTACGTCCAGTCGGAGCAACCGCGCGGTGGCCCACCAGGCCAGAGGGATGGAAAGCACGACAGCGGGCCACCAGCGTTCAGTCCCTTCAAGCCAGTGGGCGCTGGAGCTGACCAGGCCACTTGATACCAGGAGCCCCAGCCCTACACCGATGTAAAGATGCCCGCTCAGGGTGGCGCGGTTGCGAAGCACCAGCCATTCCAGGATCAATGCCGGAGCCTGGACAAAGACAACACCGTTGGCGATGCCGTTGAACAGGCGGGCGGCGGACATGGCGACAAGGTGGTCAGTCTGCGTCATGGCGAGGGTGGTCAACAGGTGAACCGCGAGGGAAGCCGGCAGCAGCATGCGAATGTGGCTGATGGTGTGCCAGCGGATGGCCAGCAAGGCGCCCAGTAGGTAGCCAAGGTAGTTCCAGGTGGCCACCGCAGCACCCTGCCCGGCGGTGATCTGACCATCGTCCACCAGATATGGCAGTAGCGGCGTGTAGATGAAACGGCCGAGGCCGTGGGTGACCAGCAACAGGATGGCACCCGCTACCACGACCAGATAGAGATCCCGCGGCGGTGTGCAGGAAGGATGGGAATTTGGCATCACAGAACCCCAGGGGAAAGCCGGTAGGCAGTCTAAGTCAGTGCGAGCAGGGAGTCAGCCGACTCAGGGCGCAGGAGCGCGAGGTCATGACTGGGACGCCCGCGGATGATTTTCCCGGGCCCACTCGTAGATCTCACGATAGGCCTCAACGAGATCTTCAGGCTTGTGGGGCGGCTGAAGCACGGCAGTCATTTCGCCGTCCGGGTTGATCAGTGTGAAATGCCCGCTGTGTTCCACCAGTCGTTCACCATCCACCTGACGATGGGAGAAAACCGCGTTCATGCTTCTGGCAAGCTCTCTCAGCGTCTCAATGTCGCCGGTCAGGCCGTGAAAGTCGTCGCCGAAAAAGCCGACATAGTCTTTCAGTCTCTGGGGCGTATCGTGTTCCGGGTCAGCAGAAATCAGCAGGAACTCTGGCTGCGGCAGCTCCTCTGACAGCATCTTGTCGGTTTTGCGCAGGGTCGCCATAGCCGCCGGGCAGATGTCCGGACAATTGGTGTAGCCTACAAAGGCGAACGTCCATTTACCCTTTAGACTATCCTGGGTGACTGTTTCGCCCTGTTCGTTAAGCAGTTCGAAATCAGCAAGTGTACGACTCTTTTCGTACACGTAGGCATTGATGTCGCGGAGCTCCGGCGGGGGAGAGGGCTCGTCATTTCCGACCAGCAACACCTGCCGTCCAACCACCAGCCCGAAGATCAGCACGACAACCAATAGCAGCAGGATCAGCGTCAGGCGAATCGAACGGTCCATGGAATCTCCGGTAAATCAGTCTTCAGAAAAACACAAAGTGGTCGACCAGCAGCACCACAAACAGGGCCATCAGATAGGTGATGGAATATTTGAAGGTATTGAGCGCCACACGGCGGTCATCCCCCCTGAGCAAACGTACGGCATATTGCAGGAAACGCAGGCCAAGGGCCAGTGCCCCTGCCAGATAGATAATGCCGGACATACCGGTGACGAACGGCAGCAAACTGACGGCGAGCAGCATTAAGGTGTAAAGCAGTATGTGCAGCTCGGTGTACTTGTTGCCATGGGTGACTGGCAGCATGGGAATACCGGCCTTGGCGTATTCTTCCTTGCGATGGATGGCCAGCGCCCAGAAGTGTGGCGGTGTCCACGCGAAGATGATCAGTACCAGCAGCAGGGCGTGGCCTTCCACCTGCCCGGTCACTGCGGCCCAGCCCAGCAGCGGCGGCATGGCACCGGCCAGGCCACCGATCACGATGTTTTGCGGGGTCATACGCTTGAGAAACAGGGTGTAGACGCCCGCGTACCCCACCAGCGACGCCAGGGTCAGCCAGGCTGTCAGCGCATTCACCTGCCACACCAGGATGACCATGCCGGCAACCGCCAGCACCGTCGCAAACAGCAGCGCGTCCAGCGGCGAGATTTTCCCGGTGGCGACGGGCCGCTTGCGGGTACGGGCCATGACTGTGTCGATTTTCTGATCCACCACGTGATTGACCACGGCTGCCGCGCCCGCCAGCAGGGCGATGCCAAGGTTACCGTAGATCATAACCTCCCAACCCGGCACACCGGGCGTGGCCAGCAGCATGCCTATGACTGAGGTGAGGATCATCATCGCCACCACAGTGGGCTTGGTCAGCTCCAGAAAATCCCGCCAGGAAATGCCCGCAGCAGCGGACTCATTGGTCGTTCCCTGCGCCGGCAGTGCCTTTACGTGCTCGCTCATGCCGTCACCTCTCGCTCGATTGTTGTTGTAGGTTTTGTTTTCGCTGCCTCTGGCAGGGCCTGTTGGTGAAATCGCCAGAGCAGGTTAATCACTGCCAGTAGAAGCCCTGCGCCCATCGCGTTGTGCGCCACCGCCACTGACAGGGGTATGTGAAACACGATGTTGGCCAGGCCCAGCGCAATCTGCGTAATCAGGGTCACGGCCACCAGCTGCACATGCCACGCCAGGGGTGTTTGCTTTGTCCTGCGCCACAGTAATGCCAGAAAAACCGTGAAGTACGCAAGCACTATCATCGCTCCCAGCCGGTGACTGACATGGATGGCGACACGACCATCAGCCGTTAGCTGCCCGCCCAGGTAATTCGGCCCCACATGCTGGGCAACGTCGAATCCATGCTGAAAGTCCATATCAGCCGGCCACCATTCACCCTGGCAGGTGGGTAGGTCGGTGCAGGCCACGGCCGCGTAGTTGGCCGCTGTCCAGGCTCCCAAGGCGATCTGCATAACAACCAGCACCAGGCCGCCGTACAGCCACGGCCGGAAACGGCGCACCCCGGGGAGCCGGTCTGCGCCGGACTCTCCGCCTCCAGATTGTCGTTTACCGCGTAGGCGAAGCGTGAGCAGCGTCAGCAGGCTCAGGGTGGTAAACCCTCCTAGCAGGTGCAGGGCAACCACCTGCGGCCAGAGCTTCAGGGTCACAGTCCACATGCCAAAAGCGCCCTGCAGCAGAATGAAGGCAGCAATAAACAGTGGCAGTCGAAGTGGTACTCCGTCACGACGATGACGGAACGCGTAGGCCGCCAGACCAAACACCACCAGCCCCAGCGTGCCGGCGGCGTATCGGTGAATCATCTCAGGCCAGCCTTTCTCCACGTCGACCGGCGTGTCGGGGAAACGCGCGTTGGCGATGGCCATCCGCGGCTCATCATGGGGCACCGTCAGAAACCCGTAACAGCCGGGCCAGTCCGGACAGCCAAGGCCCGCATCCACCAATCGGGTCCAGGCCCCGAGCATGATGACGACCACCGCCAGCAGGGTGGCCAGCAGCGACCAGCGCGCCATGAGGTGGGCCGGGCGGGAAAGACGGGGTTGAGTGGTGTTCAACGGGGCATCTCCGGTTACTGATGGTCAGCCGATCTGTGACAGCTTTAACAGGTGTTTCAAATCTTTCAGCATATCCTTTCCCGTGTGTTCGGTGCCGTAGTGCATGATTACGTTACCAAAAGGATCCACCAGCAAAATCCGTGGCTGGTGCTCCGGGTTGATGCCGGGTGGCCATTTCGGAGCGCGGCCCTCCAGGATACTCAGTCGTTCCATGGAGCTGTATTCGTTGCTCCAGCGGGCCGATAGATCGTCAGGGACACTACCGAGCCAGGCCGAACGATTTACCCGGTTAGCGTTCTTGCCCAGGGCAATATTGACCTGGCGCGCCAGATACAGAAGCTCTTCACACTCCGAGGCACATTGCTCGGAAACCACCACCATCATCCATTCGGCGTCGGGTTTGTCGGGGCCAAAGCGGTCGACAAGCGGGTTGCCGCTGGCTCCCTGAAGCTGTATTTCGGCCAGAGGCGCTGGCGGTTGGATCAGCTCGCCATGATTGCTATTGCCGGCAGGATTCAGCCAACCAGTGTAGTACATGATGGTGGCGAAAATCATCGGGCCGAAACCGATGGCAAACAGCAAAAGGGCGGTTCGCCTGCCGCGACGTACCTGCTCGGGGGAAACGGTGTCGTCCTGATTTTTCTGGTCCATACGCTCAGCCGTTGTCATTGTGGTTACGGACTCCTGTTTTGCGATAGCTCGCTACGACCGTCAATATAACCAGCGCGATGGCCAGTGAAAACCATTGCACCGCATATCCATAATGAGTTTGTGGCCCCATCCGGTCCGGAGCCCAGTCGGCGCGGTAGGCGCCTGGTTGTTCCGGCCCGGACAGCCTGAGCACCAGGCTGGCAACATCACCCTCAATTTCCTGAGCCTGCCCGTGGGACAGGGACTGTGTTCGCTTCGGCCAGCCGGCTTTATCGGATGGCACGGACTTGAGCACCGGGGGTTCCGGAAACTCACTCAACCGCCCCTTAACACTAAGCTCCCCGGACGGTTGGCGGACATAGGGCAGTTGATCACGTCGCCGGGGCGCTTGCACCCAACCGCGATTCACAACCACGGGGCGACCCTGAACCGGGAGAAAAAGGGTCAGTACCTCATAGCCCGGCGCGCCATCGCGTGTGCGGTTATCGAGAAGCCAGGATACCTCGCTGTAACGGCCGGACAGCGTCACCGGTTGCCCAGCTTCGAGGCCTGCCGTCAGATGTTGCGACCAATTCAGGTTTTCGGCCTGTTGCTGCCACTGTTCAAGCTGGGCCTGTTTCTCTCCAGCTCGCTCCAGCTGCCAGACACCCAGGCCCACCAGTATCGGCAGAAAGAAGCCGGAGAACACCAAAAGGCGCCAATCAAAGTGCCATTGGCGACGAGAACGAGCGGTTGGATCAGACATGCTCTGCTATAGTGGGCCTTGGATATATACATTCCCGTCTACAGGATTTCCCATGCTGAAGATTCTCATTGTCATACTCATGCTGGCCGTTCTGGTGAGCCTGTTCAGCGGTCTGTTCTTCCTGATCCGGGATGGAGGGAAAACGAACCGTGTCCTGAATTCCCTGGCGTTGCGGGTCGCCCTCAGCGTACTGCTGCTGGCAGTCATTCTGATCTCGGTATGGCAAGGGGGCCTGACCCTGAATCCGACCCCCTGACGCGCGCCGTCAGAGCACGTAAACGAAGACGAACAGCCCGAGCCAGACCACATCCACGAAGTGCCAATACCACGCCGACGCTTCGAAGCCGAAGTGATAATCACCCGTGAAATGGCCTTTGTGTATGCGGATTAACATGATCGTGAGCATCAGGGTACCCAGTATCACGTGGGCGCCGTGGAAACCGGTCAACATGAAGAAGGTGCTGCCATAAATGCCGGACTGCAGGGTCAGGTTCAGATCCTGATAGGCATGAGCGTATTCATAACCCTGGACGCACACAAAGATCAGGGCCAGTGCAATAGTGGCACCCAGCCAGAGCTTGACCTTTTTGCGATTGTCTTCCTTGAGGGCATGGTGGGCAACCGTGACCGTGAAGGACGACGTCACCAGCAGGATGGTGTTAATCAGCGGCAACCCCCAGGGGCCGATAATGCCTTCCGGTGCCGGGTAGGCGTCGGGGTCGGGGTTGTTGATCAACGGCCATGTCGCCTGGAAACCTTCCCAGAGGATGTTGGAACTGCCGCGATCGCCTTCACCGCCAAGCCAGGGCACCGCAAATACCCGGGTGTAGAACAGGGCACCGAAAAAAGCCGCGAAGAACATGACCTCGGAAAAAATGAACCAGCTCATACCCCAACGGAAAGAACGATCCATTTGCGGGCTGTACAGGCCTGACCGGCTTTCCTTGATGACCGTGCCGAACCACCCGAATAGCATATAGGCCATGATCAGGGAGCCTATCAAGAACATCACCCAGGGGCCGGTGGTGCTCTCACCCTGCTGGCCGTTCACCATGATGGCCGCAGCGCCGTAGAGGGTAACCCCCAGCCCGACGGTGGCGACAATCGGCCACTTGCTCTGTTCCGGAACGTAGTACGTCTGGTTTTCCGCCATGACAATCTCCGATGGCTTATCCGTTATCGTTTGTTGTTGTGGGCGCCAGTCAGCCTCTGTTTCACTTTACTTCCGGCGGCGTGGCAAAGGTGTGGTAGGGCGCCGGAGAAGGCACCGTCCACTCAAGGCCTTCAGCACCATCCCACGGCTGGGCAGACGCCTTTTCACCGCCCTTGACGCACTTGACCACAATCACCAGGAACAGGATCTGACTGGCACCAAACAGGAATGCGCCGATGCTGGACACCATGTTGAAATCGGCAAACTGCAGCGCGTAATCCGGAATACGCCGCGGCATACCCGCCAGCCCGAGGAAGTGCATCGGGAAGAACGCCAGGTTCATGCCGATGAACGACAACCAGAAATGCGTCTTCCCCAGTGTTTCGTCGTACATATGGCCGGTCCACTTGGGCAGCCAGAAATACGCCGAGGCAAAAATGCCGAAGATGGCGCCCGGTACCAGTACGTAGTGGAAGTGTGCTACCACGAAGTAGGTGTCGTGATACTGGAAGTCAGCCGGCGCAATGGCCAGCATCAGGCCGGAGAAACCGCCGATGGTGAACAGGATGACGAAGGCGACCGCAAACAGCATCGGCGCCTCGAACGTCAGTGAACCCCGGAACATGGTCGCCACCCAGTTAAATACCTTCACGCCAGTGGGCACGGCAATCAGCATGGTGGCGTACATGAAGAACAGTTGCCCGGCGATGGGAATACCGACGGTGAACATGTGGTGAGCCCAAACCACAAACGACAGCAGGGCAATAGCACCCACCGCATACACCATGGAGGCGTAACCGAACAGGGGCTTGCGGGAAAACGCCGGGATGATGTGCGACACCGCACCGAAGGCCGGCAGGATCATGATATAGACCTCCGGGTGCCCGAAGAACCAGAACACATGCTGGAACAGCACCGGGTCGCCACCACCAGAAGCGTCAAAGAAGCTGGTGCCAAAGTTGATGTCCATCAGCATCATGGTGACCACGCCCGCCAGAACTGGCATGACAGCAATCAGCAGGAACGCCGTTATCAGCCAGGTCCAGACGAACAGGGGCATCTTCATCAGTGTCATGCCCGGCGCCCGCATGTTCAGGATGGTAGCGATCACGTTGATAGCACCCATGATCGACGACACGCCCATGATGTGAATGGCGAAGATGAAGAACGTGGTACTGGGCGGGCCGTAGGTCGTCGAAAGCGGCGCGTAAAAGGTCCAGCCGAAGTTGGGCGCACCACCCTGCATGAACAGTGTGGATATCAGAATCAGGAAGGCGCACGGCAGGAGCCAGAAGCTCCAGTTGTTCATTCGTGGCAGCGCCATGTCAGGCGCGCCCACCATCAGCGGAATCATCCAGTTGGCAAGACCAACAAAGGCCGGCATAACCGCGCCGAACACCATGATCAGACCATGCATAGTGGTCATCTGGTTGAAAAATTCCGGCTCAACAATCTGCAGGCCCGGCTGGAACAGTTCAGCCCGGATCACCATGGCCATGGTTCCGCCGAGCAGGAACATCGTGAAACTGAATATCAGGTACATGGTCCCGATATCTTTGTGGTTGGTCGTCAGCAGCCACCGAGAAAAGCCCTTTGCGGGGCCGTGGTGATGATCGTCCTGGGCGTGGGTATCTGCAACCGCACTCATGAAAAACCCCCGTTACCGCCGTATATTCAGGCTGGTGATGTCATTAATCTGGCGTCATTGGATAGGGTGGGCTGAAGCTTTCGCTGCAACCCACCCGGTTCATCATTCCTGATTCTTGTACTCAAAGACTTCTTTTGGCGTCACCATTTCACCGGTGTCATTACCCCAGGCATTCCGCTCATAGGTAATGACCGCCGCGAGGTCGACTTCGCTCAGCTGACCGCCAAACGCTTGCATGGCAGTGCCGGAAACGCCGTTTACAACAATGTCCAGATGCGCCTGCATGTCTTCAGTCGCGACTTTGCTACCCTTCAGGGCAGGGAATGCTGGCGGCGCACCGCTACCATCCGCCTGGTGGCAGGCAGCACACGCGCTGGCATAGGCTTTTTCGCCACGTGCCATCAACTCTTCCAGGGTCCAGTCCTTCTCGGTCAGCTCACGCTCACGCTGGGCCGCTTCCTTCTGCTCAGCCACCCAGGCATCGTATTCATCCTGAGGAACAGCCTTGACCACCACCGGCATGAAACCGTGTTTTACGCCACACAACTCGGTGCATTGACCACGATAGATGCCCGGCTCGTCGACCCTGGTCCAGGTTTCGTTCACAAAACCGGGAATGGCGTCCTTTTTTACGCCAAAGGCAGGCACCCACCAGGAGTGGATCACATCATTGGCGGTAACCAACAGGCGGATTTTCGCCCCAACGGGCACCACCATCGGGTTATCGACTTCCAGCAGATAGTTTTCGGTTTTCTCGGTGCGGTTGTAGATTTCGTCGTCGCTGGTGGTGATGTTCGAGAAGTACCCAAACTCCTCATCGACGTAATCATACTTCCAGCGCCACTGATAGCCGGTGACCTTAATATCGACGTCAGCCTCAGTGGTGTCGTACATGTCCACCAGAGTTGCTGTGGCAGGAATGGCCATCACAACGAGAATCACAAGGGGAATGATGGTCCAGAGAATCTCGACCAGGGTATTCTCGTGAAAATTTGCCGGCTTCCGGCCCGGGGACTTGCGATGAGCGAAGATGGACCAGAACATGACCCCGAACACCACGATGCCGATGACAACGCAGATCCAGAGGATCGTCATGTGAAGGCTGAAGATTTCATTGCTGGTACCGGTGACCCCGGGACTCATGTTCAGCGTCCAGTCCGCCATGGACAACGCTGGCGTCATAAGCCCGCCCAAGAGGACACCTGCCCGCTTAGCGTGCACGCGCATAATACTGTGTCTCCACAGAGTGTTATTCTTGTCGGATTTTGCGTCCAATCCGCCCTGCTCCGGCCAGTGCTCGCACACACTATTCAAGACAGGGTGGAAGTCTGCTATGGATAATACACAACCCAGTATAGACATAGATGAAAAAAATGCGAAAGTCCGTCCACCGATAAATGTACTAAAGAAGGAAGCTGGCTCATTCCCGTAGAATCGTCTCCGCGACTCGCCACCACCGATCGCAGGCTCTGGGCACTGGCCTGGCCACTGATGCTCACCAATCTCACGGTTCCATTGCTGGGACTTTTGGATACCGCCGTGCTGGGGCATCTCGACACGCCGGAATATCTGGGTGCTGTCGCGGTGGGCGCAAACCTGTTCAGCATCCTGTACTGGACCTTTGGTTTTATGCGCATGGGCACGACGGGGCTGGCTGCCCAGGCCTGGGGCAAACGCGATGAATTCGCGCAGATTGCCCTGCTGCTGCGCTCCGTGCTGTTGGCAATCGGTATCGGCCTGCTGCTGATTCTGTTCCATCAGCCACTGATCAAACTGGGCCTGACCCTGATGAACCCCAGTGAACGTGTTGCCGCACTGGCATCGGAGTACGCCAGCATCCGTATCTGGAGCGCTCCAGCCGTGCTCTGCCAATACACGTTGGTAGGCTGGCTGATTGGCACCCAGTATGCGCGGGGGCCCATGGTCATGCTGATTGTGGCTAACGGGCTCAACATTGTTCTTGATGTGCTCTTTGTGACCGGCTTTGGCTGGAACAGTCGTGGCGTTGCCATGGCCACCGTGATGGCGGAGTACTCGGCGGCCGCCATTGGATTTTACATGGTGCTGAAACGGATGCCGGACGGCCAGGGGATCGAACGGGCGTTGTTCGGGCAGTTGCGGGATTACCTAAGAATACTGCAGGTGAACCGGTACATTATGGTGCGCACCATTGCCCTGCTTCTGGTGTTGGCCTTCTTCACCGCACAGGGTGCGCGACAGGGCGACACCATACTGGCCGCCAACGCAGTGCTGATTACCTTTCTGCTGGTTATTTCCAACGGCCTTGACGGCTTTGCCAATGCCGCAGAAGCGTTGATTGGTGAAGCCGTGGGGAAAAACAGTCGGCGCCAGTTCAAAAACGTATTCCGGGTGGCGTTCCGGTGGTCGCTATGGGGCTCTGTGCTGTTTACCGTCGCCTTTGTTCTTGGCGGACGCTTTCTGATTGGTTTGCTAACAGGTATCGAGGAAGTGCGTGCAACCGCGTGGGATTATCTACCGTGGTTGTGGATGCTACCGCTGGCATCGGTGTGGGGCTTCCTTCTGGATGGCGTGTTTATCGGCGCAACCCGAACGCGAGACATGCAGAACACGATGCTGTTTTCAGCACTGGTGGTTTTCCTGCCGGTCTGGTGGCTGACGACCGGGTGGGGTAATCATGGACTGTGGTTCTCGCTGATCTGCCTGATGCTGGCACGGGCAATTTCCATGGGTTTGCTGTTTTTGAGCCATTCACGGCACGATCGCTGGTTTTCAGGGCAGTAAGTGGGCGTGCTGGCAAACCAGGTACAACCTGTTCAGGTTTAATGCTCACACCACAGCAGCCTGTCAAAACTCGTCTACACTTGTGAGAAAAGGCAGGCATGTTGCGGTAGCCAACCGCTTCCCATGCCCCTGACAATCCCAAGCGTATAACGGGAGGCGCCTTGCGACCCCATTCCGTTCAGAGACCGGCTTCTCCTGAAATGACACCAAAGGTAGTTCTCGACATCATTGATCAGGCCCGAAGGCAGGAAGCCCGCTCCGGCACCTTTCTAAAGCAGATGCGGGAGAGGGCGTCGTCGCTGCCTGCCACCATCACCATTGACGGTTACCAGCCAGCGACCTGCCTATTCCAGTTTGCCATTGAGTACATCGAAATGGCGCCCCGACTGATTGAATGCGTGGAAGCCTGTGCAAGAGAAGCTCGCAAGGCCGAGCTGTTTGCGCCTTTTGTCGAGGCAGCGATCGGCTATTTTACCCAACCATCAGTTCTTCTGGTACGTTATGATGGGCTTGACGGACTTCTTATCAGGGCCTATCTCTGTCACCGGCTGATGGAGGAAATGTACGAGAACAATCGTTCCACCCGCGCCAGCGAACTGGTCGATGTGGAGGCAACACGGGCCAATTTGCTGGCACATCAGTTGATCGGCGAACCATTCGCCAACGAACTGGACCAATCTATCACCGTGACGGTGTTGCAAATTGCCGGCTCGCCAGACTATTACGAACTGAATCTGGACCCGTTCGTAGAACAGACAAGGAACGCCGCATGGGACTGGATGAGACACTATTGGGAAAACCTGCTGGTCCGCAACCACATACGTTTGTCGTTGGGTGCGGGCCTCTAAAACAATACGGATGACTCACATTGATCTACAAACTGACTGTTGCCCTGTTACTGGTGCTTGTGGGCGCTCTTTGCCACGCAGCTGAGACCAACACAATACCACTTGAACTGACCGATAGTCTGTCAGGAGAGCCGGTCGCCGATGCCGTGGTGATTCTGGAAGACGGCCCCTCGGAGCCCCCTGTAGAGGCTGAAATTGTTCAGAAAAACCGTAATTTTTACCCCCACACATTGATCATACCCAAACACTCCAGGGTGGATTTTCCCAACCAGGACAACACTCAGCACCACGTCTACTCGTTCTCACCCGCCAAGGCCTTCAACATAGAGCTTTACGCCGGACGACCGACAGAACCGGTTGTCTTCAACAAAACCGGTGTGGTGGAAATTGGCTGCAACATTCATGATCATATGCAGGCTTTTATCCTGATTACCGACAGCGCACCCTCCGGCCGAACCGATGAACAAGGCCGATTGACGGTCGAGATTCCACCGTCGGTAGACGATGATTCCGGCAAAATCGAGCTCCTGGTATGGCACCCGCGACTAACAGACAACACCCGTATGGCCCGTTTCACTATTGAGCAGCCGTCTTCAGGATCGCTTGAACTTTCGGTGGAATTGTCCCCGGAGCCCGCGAGTGATGACAGGCTGGATGGCCTGCAAGAACGTTTCCGGGAGCTTTGATGGCGGTCACTAGCCGAATAGGGTTTCGTGGACGTTTGGTGACCGTCATGGTCACCATGGTTGCCATCGTCAGCCTGAGCATCGGTGCGCTGCTAATGCTTTACCTGTTCGAGGATGAGAAAGCACGTGCACTTGAGCAACTGAGTCTCGGTGAGCAAGTTGCGGAGGAAGTGCTTGAGCGCCGCACCAGCCTGATTCTGTCCCGGCTGGACGTTGTAGTCCGCGATTTCGGCTTTCGCTCCGCCGTCGCCAGTGGGGACCGCGCCACCACAGACAGCGCACTGACCAATCAGGCCCAAAGGGTAAATGCCGATTTCGCCGTCTTGCTTGGCAGCGACGGGAGTATCCTTGCCGACACCGATGGACTGCCCGAGGCGTTTACCAACAGCCCGCTGGTTACAGAAATGCTTTCCAAGGCGCGACAAACAGGCTTTGCCAGCCAGATGAGCGTTTTCGGTGCAGACGGTTTTGAACTGCTCACCATCCCAGTGGAAGCACCCGGATTAAGGGCATGGCTGATTGCCGGTTTTAGCGTCAATGGTGATCTTACCGACATCATCGGTCAACTCAGCGGAACCGAGGTGTTGTTCAGGGCCTTCTCCGGCGAGGACCATGGCTATCAGATTCTTACCGATCCAGGTTCCATCAACCTGTCCAGGCTGGATGAACTGAACAATGCCATGGCCAGGACCTCCGACGAGAATCAGTTTCTCGAAAGTACACACTATTTTACCCGCATCAAAAACCTGACCGGAAACGAAATGCCGGCCCTGCAGCTGCTGCTGTTGATCAACCGCGATGCCCGTCTGAGCAATTACTATGAGCGCGCTTGGGAGATTCTGCTTCTGGTCAGTGCCGTTCTTGCGCTGGCGGCCCTGATTGCGCTCATTATCGCTCGCAACATGGGGCGGCCAGTCCTGCAACTGGCCGACTATGCCAAGGCCATCGGTGATGGCGACACGCCTACACCTCCCCACATTCGCGCCGGAGGCGAACTGGCCGAATTGCGCAGGGCGCTTGGCGACATGCTGAGCAAACTACGGGACCGCGAAGAGCAGATACACTACGCCGCCAGCCACGACGAGATTACCGGGCTACCTAATCGCAACGCCTTCCTGTCGCGCCTGCGGGAACAGTTCAACAGCAACCGCCCCTGCAGCCTGATGGGCTTGCGCCTCAATGATATTTCTGACGTCAATGACACCCTTGGGCTTGAATTCGGAGACAAGGTTCTGCGTTCGGTGTCGACACGGCTGGAGGAAGCATTGCCCGGCAGCTCATCGCTGGCAAGGACTGGCGGCGCCGAATTCCTGATGATGGTCGCGCCCCAGTCGCAATCCGAGCTTGACAAGCTTGCCATGAAACTCAGCAAAATTGTGGAGTCTCCCTTATTCATTGACAACACTCCGTTCTCCCTTCGCTGCACCATGGTGACGCTACAGCTCCCCCAGGACGCCATCGATACCGACCAGGTTCGCAGGCGACTGAACCTGACCTTCGAGCAGGCACAGAAAAGCCGGCTGCCCGTCACCCACTATCAGCCAGGACACGATGAGAACCACCTGCGGGAGCTTCAGCTGATCTCTGATCTGCATCACGCCATTGCCAGCAACGGCTTGCACATGAACTACCAGCCCAAACTTGACATGGCATCTGCCAGTTTCTATCAGGCTGAAGCACTGGTGCGATGGATTCACCCAGACCTGGGCTTCATTTCCCCGGAAGAGTTTATTTTCCTGGCAGAACAATCCGGCCAGATCACCGACCTGACCCGGCATATCCTCCGCCGTGTGGCCAACGACGCGGGCAAGTGGCACGCCGCGGGCCTGAATATCGGTGTTGCCATTAACCTGTCGGCGCTGGACCTGACCCGCCCGGAATTGGCCCGGGAAGTTGCCGAGGCGTTTACCCAATGGCAGTTACCCATGTCCAGCATCACCCTGGAAGTAACCGAAAGTGCCCTGATGGAAGACCCAGAAACAGCCTTTGAAACTCTGCGACGCCTGCGCCAACTAGGTGTGACGTTATCGGTGGATGATTTCGGTACCGGCTATTCCTCGCTGTCACAGTTGCGCAAGCTGCCGGTGCAGGAACTGAAGATCGACAAATCCTTCGTCCTGCGCCTGAACACTGAGCCGCAGGATCAGCTCATCGTTCGCTCCACCATCGATATGGCCCATGGCCTGGGGTTGAGGGTCGTCGCGGAAGGGATCGAAAACGTCGAAAGCTGGGCATTACTGCGGGATTGGGGCTGCGAAAGCGGTCAGGGGTTTTTCCTCAGCCGGCCCGTCGGTGTGGGTGACCTACAAGATACGGAAAAGTCGCTGGCGAACCGTCAGCAGGAACTCAGAGACACAGGAGAAACCACGTCATGACATGTATGGCCAGGGTATTCAGCACCGGTTTACTGGCATTACTGATATCAGCAAACCTGTCTGCGGACACTGGCAGCCGATTGTGGGCCACCGGCGGGGTTACCTCTGTCGAGGGCGGCGCAGGTGGCGGCCTCTCCCCCTGGGCCCTGCTTGGCGGGTATGCCAGCGATGAGGAGTGGGGAGGCACGCTAACGCTATCCCGCGCCGAAACTGACGACTACACGCTTTCAGTTGTCGGGGCGGGCGTCACCTGGAACAATCGTGTCGAGCTGACGCTGGCACGCCAGACCCTCGACCTGGACAGCCTGGTGTTCACCCTGAAAAACGGCTTTGGCCTAGAAGAGGACGAACTGGTGCAGGACGTTTTCGGGCTCAAAGTAAGGCTCGCCGGCGATGCCCTATACAGCCCATGGGGGCAATGGTCAGCCGGCCTTCTGCACAAACGCAACCGCGAATTCACCGTACCCGACGCCATCGGCGCTGAAGACGACAGCGGCACCGATGTCTACGTTAGTGGCAGCAAACTCTTCTTCGCGGCGGTGATGGATCGCAATCTGCTGGTCAACGCCACCGTCCGCGGTACCAAGGCCAATCAGGGCGGGCTATTAGGTTTCGGCGGCGACCGCAACGACAGCTACGAGGCGATGTTTGAAGGCAGCGTCGGGTTGTTTGTGACCCGCCAGTGGCTGGTGGGTACCGAATACCGCCAGAAACCGGACAATCTGGGTTTCGCCACCGAGGACGACTGGTGGGATGTCTTCGTTGCCTGGGTACCCGACCGGCGCTTGTCGGTCACGGCGGCCCTGGTCAATCTTGGTGACGTTGCCACCCTGGAAGACCAGCGCGGCGCCTACCTTTCACTGCAGGCCAGTTTCTGACAACCCGGGAGATCATTATGAAACATTCTGTCATCATCTTGGTTCTATTACCTCTTCTGGCTCTCTCCGGTTGCCAGGCCATGGTTGAAACCAACCAACAGAATTCTGCTCTCTACCAACAGCTCGGCGAACGTTCCGGCATTGCCGATATCGTCGAAGATCTGCTCTACCGGATTGTCGAGGACGAGCGTATCAACGACCAGTTTCGTGGCATTGACGTACGCCAGTTCCACACCAACCTGACGGACCAACTCTGTGAACTCAGTGGTGGCCCGTGCACTTATTCCGGGCGCGGAATGCGCGAAAGCCACGCCGATATGAACGTGACGGACACCCAGTTCAATGCCCTGGCTGAGAACCTCATACTGGCCATGGAAGAAAACGGCATACCCACAGGCGCACAGAACCGGCTGATCAAAAAGCTGGTGCCGCTTTACCCCCAGATCCGCAACCTTTGAGCCGGGCGACAAACCGGTTAAGCTTGCCCGCTGACCGATAAACCTTTCCTGACGGGAGATAAACCTTGCTCGACAACGCGGATCTGGGAAAACTGATTGTTCGACTGACCCTGGGCGGACTATTGCTGTTTCATGGCATCGCCAAGCTGTTCCATGGCGTGGGCTTCATCGAAGGCCAACTGGCCAGCCATGGAATTCCCGCCTTTTTCGCGTGGGGCGTGTTCATTGGTGAGTTGCTGGCACCACTGATGGTGATCCTGGGTTACCAGACCCGTATCGGCGCGTTACTCATCGCCTTCAACATGCTGGTGGCCATTGCTCTGGTACACAGCCATGAACTGATGGCACTGGGCAATAACGGCGGCTGGGCACTCGAACTGCAGGGCTTCTTCCTGTTCATTGCCATTGCCGTTGTTTTTCTTGGACCGGGCCGCTACAAGCTCAAGAACTGACCGTTCGAGTAGCCACCGGTCGCGTGTAACTAACTACGCATGGAGACAGGTACGATGACCGATAAAAAGTCAGAGCTCCGCCCAGGCCGGTACCGACACTATAAGGGCAGGGACTATGACGTCATCGGTGTGGCCCGCCACAGCGAAACCGAAGAGCCGATGGTCGTTTACCGCTGCCTGTACGGTGACTACAGCCTATGGGTACGACCGTTGGCGATGTTCCAGGAGACAGTGGAAGTCGCTGGCGAGGATGTTCCCCGGTTTACCTACGTGGCTGACGATCGCCCGTAAGCACGATTTTTGACTGCAGCACGCGTTTCCGGCACATTAGCGCGCTTTCCTTAACCGCCCCACCTCAGGGGCGCTGAAAGCCATTCCCGACATCCCGGAGTTTGCCATGAATGCCGTTGTTGCTGCGGTAGTAATCATGCTCGTGCTGAGCTTGTGCCGCATCCACGTTGTTGTTGCCCTGATCATCGGTGCCGTCGCCGGCGGACTGATCAGCGGCCTGTCACTGGACGCCACTATTGCCGCGTTTAACGAGGGCCTGGGGGGCGGCGCCACCGTCGCCCTGTCCTACGCCACCCTCGGTGCCTTCGCCGTTGCCATCGGCAAATCCGGCCTCGCCCATGCCCTGGCCGACAAAGCCCTGAACCTGGTGGGCCGGCAGGATGACGGCAAGGCCGCTGGCGGAATCCGCCTGCTGATCGTTGGCCTGCTGCTGGCCATCGCCATGTCGTCCCAGAATATCCTGCCGATTCACATCGCTTTCATCCCATTGGTGGTGCCCCCGCTGCTGTATGTGATGGCCAAACTGAACATGGACCGACGCCTGGTGGCCTGCGTGCTGACGTTCGGCCTGATCACACCCTACATGTTCCTCCCGGTAGGCTTTGGCGGTATCTACCTGAATGAAATCCTGCTGGCGAATGTCGGTGAGAACGGCATCGACGCCACGGACCTCAATGTCATGTCCGCCATGGCCCTGCCCGCACTTGGCATGCTCTGTGGTCTTCTCGTTGCCGTCTTTTTCAGCTACCGCGGCGAGCGCCACTACAACCTGGACGCCATTGCCCGCACCGAGCGGGTGGATGTGACCTACAACGGCGGCACGCTGCTCATGGCCCTGGTCGCCATCGTGGCGGCGTTCGTGGTGCAGCTATGGCTGGGTTCCATGATCCTCGGGGCATTGGCGGGCTTTGTACTGTTCAACCTGTCCGGCGTGGTGAAATGGAAAGAAGCCGACGACCTGTTCACCGAAGGCATGAAAATGCTGGCAATGATCGGCTTCATCATGATCGCCGCCTCAGGCTTTGCAGAGGTCATGCGCGAAACCGGCGACATCGCCACTCTGGTGGAAGGCTCCGTCTCCACCATCGGCGACAACAAAGCCCTGGCCGCCCTGCTGATGCTGGTCGTCGGCCTGCTGATCACCATGGGCATCGGTTCGTCGTTCTCCACCATCCCCATCATCGCCGCCCTCTATGTCCCGCTGGCCCTGGAACTGGGCTTCAGCCCCCTGGCCATCGTGGCCCTGGTCGGCACCGCCGGCGCCCTGGGCGATGCCGGTTCCCCTGCATCGGACTCCACCCTCGGCCCCACCGCCGGCCTTAACGTCGATGGCCAGCACAACCACATCTGGGATACGGTGGTGCCGACGTTCCTGCACTACAACCTGCCGTTGTTGGGCTTTGGGTGGTTGGCGGCTATGGTTCTTTGAGGCTGGGAGTTGCCTGCTTTTTTGTAGCCTGCTGGTTTGTGGGGGCCTGGACGGCGTCGTGGTGCTTTCTTCTGGGAAAAAGAACTCGCTGCGCTCAGACACCTTTTTCCCGGCAGAAAGCACCCCAACACCCTCCGGTTTAAACCACAGAGGTATCGCATTGAAATACAATCAAGTGCTGTGTGTGCTCGGCGATACTCTGGTGGTTCCTTCGTGAGGGGGTAGGGGGATTTTTACTCGCCAGAAATGGGTGTCTGAGCGCAGCGAGTTCCATTTCAAGAGTAAAAACTCCCCCTGCCCCCTCGCAGCCCCAATCCAAGCAGGCTACAAAAAGAGGCCAAACTCCCAAGTGTTAGTCGTCCTTGGAAGAAAAGAACACCACCTGCTTAACGGTATGATCGTCTTCGTTGCCGAGCTTGTTCACCCGGGTTTCCAGTTCGGGATTAGTCGGCTCCGGGGTATCCGACACCGCATCCGTGAAACCGCAGGCCACGCACTCGCGAACCTGATCATCGTCGTCGGTGGTAAACATCATGATTTTGTCCATCTCCGCACAGCGGGGACAGACGGCGCCGGCGATAAAACGTTTGGGGGTCGCCATGGTTAAAACTCCAACAATTCCAGAACCCGGCCAGCCACAACACTGACCGGGTGATATCGGCTTAGGCCGCGTCTTCGGTGATACCCGTCTGTTTCAGCAGGGCACCCACCTCCGGTTCACGACCACGGAACGCCTTGAACAATTCCATCGGCTCCTGGGAGCCGCCTTTTTCCAGGATGTTCTGCAGGAACGCCTTGCCGGTTTGCGGATCGAAGATACCCTTCTCCTCGAACAGCGAAAACGCGTCCGCCGCCAGCACCTCGGCCCATTTGTAGCTGTAATAGCCCGCGGCGTAACCGCCGGCGAAGATATGGGAGAAGCTGTTGGGGAAACGGTTGAATGACGGTGCTTCCACCACAGCGATTTCGCTCCGTACCGTACGATGCATGTCCAGCGGGTTGGTGGGGGCGTCCGGGGTGAATTCCGCGTGCAGGCGGAAGTCGAACAACGAGAACTCCAGCTGTCGCACCATCGCCATGCCGGACTGGAAGTTCTTGGCGGCCAGAAGTTTTTGCAGCAGGTCGTCTGGCAGCGGTTCACCGGTTTCATGGTGCGACGCGATCAGGGCCAGGGACTCCGGGTTCCAGCACCAGTTTTCCAGGAACTGGCTGGGCAGCTCCACCGCGTCCCAGGCAACGCCGTTAATACCGGATACGTCCAGCACATCCACCTGGGTCAGCATGTGGTGCAGGCCGTGGCCGAACTCGTGGAACAGCGTAGTGACCTCGTCGTGGGTCAGCAGCGACGGCTTGCCGTTCACCGGCGGCGTGAAGTTACAGGTCAGGAAGGCCACTGGCAGTTGCAGCTGGCCGCGCAGGTTGCGCCAACGCACCCGGCAGTCCGCCATCCAGGCGCCGCCACGCTTGCCCTGGCGGGCGTACAGATCAAGGTAAAACCAGGCCAGGGGCTCGCCATTGCGGCTGATGCAATAGGCCGTGGCATCCGGATGCCAGGTTTCCACGTCCGGTTTGGCTTCAATCTGCACGTCGAACAGTTTCTCGGCCACGGCGAACAGGCCGGGCACCACTTTGTTCACCGGGAACCAGGGACGCAAGGTTTCCGGGGAGATGTCATACCTTTCCTGGCGCAGTTTTTCGCTGTAATAGCCAATGTCCCAGGCCTGTAGGTCGTCGACATCGTGGGTGTCTTTGGCGAACGCCTTCAACTCGGCAAATTCCCGCTCGGCAATGGGCTTTGACTTGGCCGCCAGCTGGTTCAGGAAGTCCAGCACTTCGTCGACATTGCGGGCCATCTTGGTCGCCAGCGAGCGCTCAGCGTAGTTGTCGAAGCCGAGCAGATTCGCCATGGCATGACGACGCTTGAGGATTTCCGCCATCACCGGCGTGTTGTCCCAGGTGCCGGCATCCGGGCCCATGTCAGACGCTCTGGTCACAAAGGCTTCGTAGACTTCACGACGCAGGTCGCGGTTGTCACCGTAGGTCATCACCGGGTAGAAACTGGGAAAATCCAGGGTAATCACATAGCCGTCCAGATCCTTCTGTTGCGCTGCCTGCCTGGCGCCATCGAGCGCGGTCTCAGGAACACCCGCAAGCTCCTCCACATCGGTGATGTGTTTGAACCAGTGTTGGGTGGCATCCAGAACATTGTCACTGAAGCGGTTGGACAGCTCCGACAGCTCCATCGACAAATTGGCGTACTGCTCCTTCTTTTCCTGGGGCAGATCGACACCACCGAGGTGGAAATCCCGCAGGGTGTTGTCCACGGATTTACGCTGGGCTTCGCTGAGTTCGTTGAACTGGTCGCTTGCTGCCAGCTTCTTGTAAGCCTCGCAGAGTTCTGCATTCTGGCTCAGCTCGGTGCTGTACTCAGTGAGCTTTTCCAGGCAGTTCTTGTACACCTTGCGCAGGTCGTCACTGTTCATCACACCGTTCAGGTGGGAAATCACGGACCAGGCTCTTTCCAGCCGGTCTTCGGTTGCCTGCATCGGTTGCGCCAGGGTTTCCCACGAAGGTTCGTCCTGTTGCGCCAGCTGTGAGATTTTCACGCGGTTCTCGCTGAGAATCTGGTCAATTGCCGGTTCCATGTGTTCGGTGCGAACATGGTCAAACTTGGGCAACAGGTCGTCAGTCAATAACGGGTTATTCATAAGTCCCCTTCTCAGCCTTTAATTTGTCAGGTAGCTTCGAGTATTCAACATCGGGAAAGGCACCTGTGGGGAAGCCTTTCCAAAACACGCTCCTTCGGCACATCCATGTGACGCTTGGACTTCGCCATCCATGGCTCCGTACAGTTTTGGAAAGGCTTCCCCACAGGTGCCCCGAACCTTCGGGTAAACACCATATAGGTATATGTAATGTCGAATGTACGAACACTCAAGGGTAACACGCCACAATTTGGAGAACGCGCCTGGATTGATCCCGGTGCGGTGGTCATTGGGGATGTCCAGACAGGGGATGACGTCTCCATCTGGCCGATGACGGTGGTGCGCGGTGACATGCACAAAATCCGCATCGGCAACCGCTGCAGCATCCAGGATGGGTCGGTGCTGCATATCACTCATGCCAGTGACTATAACCCCGGCGGCTATCCACTTCTGATCGGGGATGACGTGACCGTTGGCCACAAGGCGCTGCTGCATGGCTGTACGATTGGCAATCGGGTGCTGGTGGGCATGGGCTGCATCATCATGGACGGCGCCGTGGTGGAGGACGAAGTGATTGTCGCCGCAGGCTGCCTGGTGCCGCCGGGCAAAACCCTGGAGTCCGGTTACCTGTATGTAGGCTCACCCTGCAAACAGGCCCGGGCGTTGTCGGATCAGGAAAAGACCTTCTTCAAGTACACCGCGGCCAATTACGTCAAACTCAAGGACGACTACCTGAATGAGGTTTAATCCGGTGCTCCGATCCGAAGCCGCCAGCGCCGACGTATCTACCAGTGACGACGCCATGTCCTGAAGAGTGGCGGCTATTGGTCACCCCTTAGAAGGGATCTGTGCTTGACGCGACTCCTGTTCACGACGGTTTTGCTTAACGCCCTGTTTCTGGCGTTACTGATACCTCATTACCCATGGATCCCGTGGATTGCGGCTGAGGCTGTTTTGTTGTGCGGGCTATTCGCATTACTGCCAGATGGCGCCGGCAAGCGTCTCTGTGCGGCCTTTGTCGGTGGGCTTTACGGCATGCTGGCATTCTTTGCGCTGAGCGACCTTGTGGTCCGTGAAAGCCTTGGACGGCCTTTCAACCTCTATCTCGAACTCGGCGTGGCAGGCCCGGTTTTCGACCAGATGCACGGCAATTTGGGAATCCCACTGTCGTTGGCACTCGTCGCTCTGGTCCTGGCAACGCTTTTGGGACTGGCAACCTGTGTCAGCCGATTATTGCTCCGTACAGGGTCCGGCGTCCCACGCCGCGCGGCAATGACACTTACTGCCCTGGGTGTTGTCACATTGGGTATCTCTCTCATCTCGCAGCCGTTCGTGGGCCTCAGTGCCGCCCGCACCGCAGCTCACCAGGTCAGGCTGGCCATTGACACCCACCAGTCGACAGCATCGTTCCGACAACATCTGGAGGATAATTCGGCCGCTGTCCAGTCCACGCCGCTGGCAGGGTTGGGGGAAACCGACGTCATACTGGGTTTCATTGAATCCTATGGCATTTCCGCGGTTGCTGACACTCGTTACGGTCCGCTGATCCGACCTCGTCTGACGCAAATGGAACAGACACTGGCCGACGCCGGTCTTCACATCGTCACGGGCCGCTTGCGCTCCCCGGTTCAGGGTGGCCAATCCTGGCTGGCTCACACCACGTTGCTCAGCGGGCAATGGATCGATACCCAACTCGACTACGACATCTTTCTCGCCAGTGACTACCCCACGCTGATTGATGACCTGGGCGCTACCGGACACGATACCGTCGCGGTTATGCCCGCTATCACCAGCGATTGGCCGGAAGGGCGTGCGTTTGGCTATAACCGCATATACCACTCCACCACCATGGACTACCGCGGGCCGGCCCTGAACTGGGTCACCATGCCGGACCAGTACACCTGGTCATGGTTCCAGCGCCAGATTCGGGAGCGCGCCGATCATAGCCCGGTGTTCGCTGAGGTGGCACTGATCAGCAGCCATGCGCCATGGGTCCCAATACTTCCGGTTCTGGACGATTGGGACAGCATTGGCAACGGAGAAATCTTTGACCGCTGGGAAGGTGTCGGCGAAGCACCCGCGAGCCTGTGGCGGGATCCCGAGCGCGTACGCGATCACTACGCCCGTTCGCTGGATTATGCGCTGAACGTGGCCACTGAATACGCCAAACGCCATGTGGATAACAAAACCCTGCTGGTGCTGACAGGCGACCATCAGGCGGCCCCTTTGATCACCGGCGACGACGCCAGCCGCGACGTCATTGTTCATGTGATCAGCGCCGACCCCAATATGCTGGCACCGTTTGTTGGCGGCGGTGATCAGGAAGGCTTACGCGGATTCCGGTGGGGCGCGCACCCCCACTCGGATCAGCAGGGGCCTTCAATGGCCAGCTTCAGGCCCTTTCTTCATCAGGCTTTCAGCCCGCCCCGCATCCCGGTAAAAACTTCTGCTTCAGACACTATTGAAAAATAAGCAATCGATCCTACATTCGAAAATAGCAGAGGTTCACGGAAAACCATCCGGCTGGCGCCACCGGTATGGAGCTGTTCCGCGAGCGAAGCTGACATCAACGTGTGATTTCAGATTCGTAGGAGGGGTTTCATATGACCAACATTACTCGCTGGAATCCGGTCAACGAGTTCGAAGACCTGATTAACCGCTACAACCGCTACTTCGGCCTTGCCCGTAGCAATGGCGAGCGTGAGGGTAAAGACCTGTTCAGCCGCAGCGACTGGGCACCGGCGGTGGATATCCGGGAAACACCGGAAGCGTTTCACATTGAGGCGGAACTGCCGGGCATGTCAAAGGATGATGTAAAAGTCACCGTGCAGGATGGAGTGTTGAGCATCCGGGGTGAGCGCAAGCAAGAGGAAGAAACCAGCGACAGCAAGCACCACCGCGTGGAGCGAATCTATGGCAGCTTCCTGCGCCGGTTCACCCTGCCGGAGAATGTGGATGAAAACAATATCCAGGCCAACTTCAGGGATGGCATCCTTTCGCTGACGTTAACCAAGGCCGAGCCTGCCGAACCCAAGGCTATTGAGGTGGACGTCCAGTAAACCGGCGGGCCGCCAATGGCAGAGCCGGGGCTCAGCTCCCGGCCTCTGCCGTTGTTTTTGCGCCGGCTTTCCGAAGTGTCTCTGCGTATGCAGTGCTACGACGGTGCCGCGACACCAGGTCCAGTATGGTCTCACCGTTTTCATCGACTGCATTGAGATCCCGACCCGCTTCCACGAAGAAACCGACGAAACGGTCAAAGTCTTCGGCAATCATCGCCTGGTAGGCCTTGATCAGGGCGTTGAAGTCAGAATTGATATTGCTGTCGTACGGCGTAATGGCCAGGAAGCTCTTTACCCGCTCATCACTCCATTCCTCACCAATCACTTTCGGTTTGTCAGGTCCGCTCATAATCTCTCTCTGGCCTTTTTGTTACAGCTTTTACAGCAAATAGTTACGACGAATGTATTCGCGTTTGGCCGCACAGTATAAAGATCTAAAAGCGTCGGGGTTATATAAATTGACTATGAGGAGCTTCCCGGCAGGCATATGCGAACGTCACGAGTTAATTTCCACCGGTAACTGGTCCGTTTCCACGCTGTCGTCACATTGCGGGTTGCGGATGGCGATCTCCACCCTCCGGTTCTTGGCCCGGTTCTCCGGGCTGTCGTTGGGCACCAGCGGGTTGGTTTCCGCCCGGCCCGCCGCGACGACCCGCTCCGCCGGCACTTGACGATTCATTACCAGCTCGTGAACCACCGACACGGCACGTGCAGCAGACAGGTCCCAGTTGGAGCGATAGCGGCCACTGGCTATCGGGCGGTCGTCCGTGTAACCCGCGACCAGAACGTCACCGGTACAACCAGACAGTACCTCTACCACCCGCTCAATGATCGGCACCATTCCCGGCTTGATCGCCGCTTCTCCGGAGCGGAACGTGGCTTCCTCCGAAAACCGGATCACCACCCGGCTTTCATCGTAGTTGACGCTCAGTGCCTCCGAAGCCACTTCCGGTTCAAGCTCTTGGATCATTCGGCTGGCCAGATCGATCACACCCGCCGGAATTTTGGTCGGGGCATCCGCTTCCGCGCGTTCATCAATAAATTCGGGCTCGTCGGTCGCGGTCTCCATTGGCTCCGGAAGGGAAACCGTATCCGACTCAATCAGTGTCAGCGGCGAGCCCCCCACAGCATCACCAAGCACCTGGTTGCTGCCGAAAGCCACCGCCATGGAATTGGCCATGGCACGGTACTTCTCAACATCCATTTCCGCGAAGGACAGCAACAGGATAAAAAACGTCAGCAGCAGGGTGGCCAGATCGGCAAAGGTGACGATCCAGGCCGGGGAGCCACGGCCATGCTTCTTCTTTTTGACGGGCTGGCGAACCACCAAAACCTATGCCTCCCGCTCCGGCGCAAGACCATTGCGATGCTCCGGCGTTACAAAGGAAGACAGCAGTTCGGTCATCACCCGGGGATTCTCGCCGCGCATGATCGTGCGCATCGACGTGGTGATCAGTACCTGGTTACGCGCCTCATCTTCGGCCTTGAGCTGCAGCTTGTCGGCCAGGGGCAGGGCGATCAGCTGGGCGATGAAGGCGCCATAAAGCGTGGTCAGCAGGGCGATCGCCATGGCCGGGCCAATGGAGGACGGGTCATCGAGGGTGTTGAGCATCTGCACCAGGCCTACGAGTGTACCCAGCATACCGATGGCCGGGGCGGATTCACCAATACCGCGAAATACCCGTTCGGAGACTTCGTAACGTTCGGCCGTCTGCTGGGTTTCCTGGGCCAGAGCTTCTTCAACCAGCTCCGGCGGGTGGCCGTCCACGCAAAGATTGATGGCTTTCTGCAGGAACTCGTTATTGGTGGTGTGGTTTTCCAGGCCCAGAATACCTTCCTTGCGAACGACGAGAGCCAATGTGCCAACTTCGCGGATCAACTCCGCCGGCCGTTCGACGCGATCCTTGAATGCCGCTGAAAACGCCAGCCTGAAAGCACTCATCACCGAAGGCAGACGGAACTTGATGAGGGTGACGGCAAAAGTGCCACCCAGCACAATCGCCAGCCCCGGAAGGTTGAAAAAGGTCAGTATCGACGCGTTGGCCAGCATCGCAAGTAATACAATCAGTACACCTGCCACCAGCCCGACAAGGGTGAGTATATCCATCAGAGACCTTAAATCAGCGATTAATCAACGATCTTCGGAAACCGTTTACACCTGCGAAGCATAGCCCATTCATCCCGGTTGGGCTCAGCCGTTTCGCAATTCTTCAATCACCGGGCGGGTGTCCGGGGTTTTTCCACGCCATATCCGGAACGACTCCGCCGCCTGTTCCACCAGCATGCCCAGGCCGTCAAACACCCGGGTGGCTCCCTGGTCCAGTGCCCACTGGTTGAACGTGGTGGTCTGCAGAGAATACATCATGTCGTAGATCACCGTGTCGGCACCGATCACACTTGCGGAAACTGGTGGCAAATCTCCCTGCAGGCTGGCACTGGTGCCATTGATGATAACGTCGAAAGCGTCGGCGGGCTGCTCAAACCCACAGGCCTCCAGGTGCGTATCGCCGGCCACGGATTCAAAGAAACTGACCAGGCTCTCGGCTTTTACCAAGGTGCGGTTGGCAATCGTCAGGGCGGCGGGTTCTTCAGCAAGAATCGGCCCCAGGACACCACGGACGGCCCCGCCGGCGCCCAACACCAGCAGGCGTTTACCCGCCAGGCGAACGCCATGGTTGACCATCAGGTCGGTAACCAGCCCTTTGCCATCGGTGTTATCAGCGGTAAGTGAGCCTTTACTGTCTTTGTAGAGCGTGTTCGCCGCACCCGCTCGCTCGGCGCGCTGAGTGCGCAGCTCCGCCAACTGCCAGGCCTGCTCCTTGAAAGGGACGGTGATATTCAATCCCTTGCCACCGCGTTCGAAAAAGCCTTTGACGGTACCCACGAAATCGTCTTCCGGCGCCTGTATGGCCGTGTACTCCAGCTGCTCGCCGGTCTGGCGGGCAAACAGGTTATGAATGCGTGGGGATTTGCTGTGACTTATAGGGTTGCCCACTACGGCGTAAAGATCGTTATGCATCGACACTCTCCCGGCAATCCTCCCGCCAATCCCCCAGCCAGTCCCGTTCAGTGAGAAAATAATCCGTCAACCGGGCCTCTTCCGAGCCGGGCACTGGCACGAAGGCATACTCCCAGCGCACCAGAGGAGGCAGCGACATCAGGATGGACTCGGTGCGGCCACCGGACTGCAGGCCAAACAGGGTGCCCCGGTCATACACCAGGTTGAACTCCACGTAACGGCCGCGGCGATATAGCTGGAAATCACGCTCGCGCTCGCCCCAGTCCATCGCTTTTCGGCGCGCGACAATGGGCTCATAGGCATCGATGAAGCTGTCGCCAACTGACTGCATCAAGGCAAAATCACGACCAAAGTCCCCGGTATTGTGGTCGTCGAAAAACAACCCTCCCACGCCCCGGGGCTCGTCCCGGTGCTTGAGGTAGAAATAGTTGTCACACCAGTGCTTGTACTCGCGATAAAGTTGGTCGCCGAAAGGATCACAGGCGGCTTTCGCGACCCGGTGCCAATGGACGCAATCCTCGTCGAAGCCGTAATAGGGCGTAAGATCATAGCCCCCGCCAAACCAATAGACCGGCTCTGCATCCTCAGGGGTCGCAACGAAGAAACGGACGTTGGCGTGGGACGTGGGTACGTAGGGGTTCAAAGGGTGCATGACCAGAGACACCCCCATGGCTTGCCAGGGCGCACCCGCCAGGTGGGGCCGATGCGCGGTGGCTGACGCGGGCATGGTCTCGCCCATCACATGGGAGAAGTTCACGCCGCCTTTCTCGAACACCCCACCGTCGCTGATCACCCGGCTGATGCCGCCTCCGCCTTCGGGCCGATCCCAGGTATCGGTTTCAAAAACGCCCCTGCCATCGACCGCTGCCAGCCGTTCGCAGATCCGATCCTGCAGGCCAAGCAGGTACTGCTTCACGGCATGGGGTTCGGGGTGCTGAATAGGATGCTGAGACATGGGAACTCCTAGCGCAGTTGCTTTCCGCTGACGATATCGATGATACGGCTTGGTTGACGGTTACCGCCCAGTTCTCCCGGCACCAACCAGTCCAGTTCACCCTCAAAGTAACGACGCACCTGCCAGGAGGTCCGGGCCGGCTGGCGTCCTGCCGGGTTACAGGAGGTCGAGACCAGGGGAAAGCCGGCCGCCTCGCACAGGGCGCGCACAACCGGATGGTCACTGACCCTGACAGCAATGGAGCTGTGACGCCCCCGAACCTGTTGTGGGACTTGCTGGCGGACATCCGGCAGAAGACAGGTGACCGGGCCGGGCCAATGACTCATCGCCTGGTGCTGTTGCTCCTTCGGCAACGGGTCGAGCAGAAACCGTATCTGATCGACAGACGACGCCACAAGGATCAGTCCTTTCTCCATCGGACGCTGCTTTAGCGACAGGACTCGTTCAACGGCTTCCTGATCCCAGGGATCACAACCCAGGCCCCAAACGGCTTCCGTGGGATAGGCAATGACACCGCCACCCAAAACGGTGCGGCGGGCGCAGTGAAGGTGCCAGTCGGACAAAGGTTGTTGTGGTGATTTCATGAAGTCTTCAAGTCTTTATACGTGGCTCAGCCAATCCGTTGAAACCCTCCCGGTGCAGAATCCACCAACCCCTGTAACTCCAGGAGAAGCAGCGACTGCATCAACTGATCGGCGGGAAGGCCGGTCACTGAACACAGATCATCGGTTGATTGCGGATCATACCCTAAAGCCTCCAGCACCGCGATTTCCCGAGAGTCCAGGCCTTCGATCGCTGGCCTTTTCATGACCACCGAAGAGGGATCGCCCTCGTTCTGGCCCGTCCACCAGCCGCCCAGTTCCTCACAGATATCGTCCACGGTTTCTACCAGCTTCGCACCCTGGCGTATCAGGTGATGGCAACCACGAGCCAGGGGATTGTGGACCGAGCCGGGAATGGCAAACACCTCCCGCCCCTGTTCCAGCGCCAGGCGGGCGGTGATCAGGGAACCGCTTTTGAGTCCCGCCTCTACCACCAGGATGCCGCGACTAAGGCCGCTGATAATCCGGTTTCGGCGGGGAAAGTGGCCCGCCTTGGCGGACGTGCCCGGCGGGTATTCGGACACAATCACCCCCTCACCGGCAATACGCTCACTGAGCGTGCGGTGACGATAGGGGTAGGGTTTATCAACACCATTGCCAATTACCGCGACGGTCGGGAAGCCGGCATCCAGGGCGCCGGCATGGGCGGCGCCGTCCACCCCCAGAGCCAACCCGCTGGTCACCAGCAAACCTTTCTGACCCAGCGCCGCAGCAAAGGAACGGGCGTGCTCCAGCCCGGCCCGGGTGGCGTTGCGGCTACCCACAATACCGATCTGCTCGCGCCCCAGCAGGGAGCGATCGCCGCGCACATAGAGTACCAGTGGCCCGTCGTGAATATGCCTGAGAGGCTCGGGGTAGTCAGCATCAGCCATGGTCACGATGGCCGTGCCGGTCCTCAGGCAATTCCGGTATATGTCATCGGCGCTGGCGACCACAGGGTGGGCGCTATCCTGCCGGCGCCATGCCTCAAGAGCATCGATCGTTTCAGCCGCCAAACCCAGGGCTTTCAGCGTGGCCGCATTGTGGGTCAGTAGTTGCTCGAACTCCGGGAGTTGTTCGAGGATCGCCTGCTGACGACGGGCTCCGAATTTCGGCAGACAGGACAGGAATATCCAGAATCCGTGTTCCGACTGGTACAGGTTCGGGACAGACAGGGGGGCGGTAGAGAGGGGCATGGCATCCTTCCGTGGATCAGGGTTGGGTATCGGGGCTTGCCTTCCTGGCAGGCCGTAGGTGAATTATGCCATAAAAAAAGGAGCCGGCGATGCGGCTCCCTTTCTACGGACGTTGTACGTTGTGATCAGCTCAGGGGTTAGTGACCTTGTCACCCACCGACAACGGACGGGTGGCCTGCAGGATCAGGCCATAGCTCATTTTCTCGTAGGTCTGGAACACCATCATCAGCCCGGCACGCTCGGAGGGCAGTTCGATGGTTTCATTGGTGACCGGGTCCCGAACCAGGTTGCCACTTTTCAGCACGGCCATGACATTGCCCGGCTTCAGGCCTTCCCGTTGACCGCGGTTGATAGCCACCACGTCAAACTGCCCGATCTGGCTGACTCCACCATCGACCGAGATCATCTGGGCCTCGATGTCACTGTCGGGAGAACTGGGCACAAAACTGGTGGTGATGCGACGCTCTTCGCCCACCAGCAGACGGTCCCCGATGCGAACTTCTTCATTGGACTGCTTCAGTCGGAGTGTCAGAACGTCTTTATTCTCGGCAATGACTTCACCGCGGGCAATACTCCGGGCCTCAAGGCCAAGGAACTCGCCGGTTTCCGGGTCGCGGAATTCCTTGCTGCGGCGGAATACGCCCACGTTGTCGGCCGGCTTCTCACCACGGGCGTAAATCCGATCACCCGCGCCGGTGATAATCCGGCCGTCCTCGCCCTCCAGCACGTAAGGCGCTCCATTCAGCGCCTCAACGTCAACGATGCGCGTGTCGGTCAGGAAACTGCTGATCGCATCCAGGGGAATGGCGGGAATCGGCGTGTCGATGGGCTCAGAACGCACTTTTGGTGACAGCTTCACCACCCGATCACTGGAAACCTTGGTAACACGCGGCTTGCCGTCAATATAGACCAGCGCCAGCTCGTCACCCGGATAAATAAGGTGTGGGTTTGCAACCTGTGGATTAACGTGCCAGATTTCCGGCCAGTACCAGGGGTTATTCAGGAAGCGGGCGGAAATATCCCACAGGGTGTCACCCTTCACGACAGTGTAACGCTCGGGATGATCGGACCTCAGTTCCGGGGCGGCGTGGGCCCAGGAAGTTAGCAGCAGCATGCTTGCTGCCAGAGCGTACAGCAGTTTCCTCATTGTTTAAGTCCTTGATCGCGTGCCTTGAATCGATAGATTCTGTTCTTGGTATGCAGCCGGTACTCTGCCTTTTATACCACTACTATAGAAGATGTCTCGCAAATTGTGATGTTATCTTTTGTTCTTCCAGTAAATTCTACGCTAGGGTCGAAAGCTTTTGACTATCAACTGATCAGTTTGTACTCAATGAGCGAGTTGAGGGATAATAGCACCATAAACGGCAACAACCCGTTGAAACCGGCTCTTTCATCCCGATCATAATAGTCACGGGATGGAAAAATGCGCAGTACGCTGTCGCATTTCGGAGACAGTATTCACACCGTTACAAAAGATAACGGTGAAAGCCAGAATCAGACACCAAAAGTACGAGCGCCATGATACTAGATATTCTCGAATACCCGGACCCCCGCTTGCGCACCCTTGCCAAGCCCGTGGACGAGGTGACAGACGAGACCCGCAAGCTGATCGACGACATGTTCGAGACCATGTACGATGCGCCCGGCATTGGCCTGGCAGCCACCCAGGTCAACGTGCATAAGCAGATCATCGTCATGGATCTGTCCGAAGACAAAAGTGAACCGCGGGTATTCATCAACCCGGAAGTGGACGTGCTTGAGGGTGAGCTTGAGGAGATGCAGGAAGGCTGCCTGTCGGTGCCGGGTTTCTACGAGGACGTCTCCCGTATTGAACACTGCATGATCAGGGCCATTGGCCGTGACGGCAAACCGTTTGAACTGGAAGCCCGCGGCCTGTTGGCGGTGTGTATCCAGCATGAGATGGATCACCTCAACGGCAAGCTGTTTGTGGACTACCTGAGTTCACTGAAGCGCACCCGTATTCGCAAGAAACTGGAAAAGCTTCACAAGAAAAGCGCCTGAAGCCGCCAAAACAGCGTAAATCGGGACCGGGTGAAAACCCGGTCTTTTCGTATTCAACGGACCAGGAAGCGATACCCGTGCGACTTGTTTTTGCCGGCACCCCTGAATTCGCAGCCACCGCACTGAAAGCAGTGCTCACGACCCATCACCAGGTGGTTGGCGTGTACTCCCAACCCGACCGGCCCGCTGGCCGTGGCCGCAAACTGACACCCAGCCCGGTCAAACAGGTTGCTGTTGAGGCGGGCATTCCCGTGTTCCAACCAGAGTCCCTGAAATCGCCCGAAGCGCAGGAACAGCTGCGCAGCCTTAACGCAGACGTGATGATAGTCGCTGCCTACGGCCTGATTCTGCCACAGGCTGTACTGGATCTCCCTCGTCACGGCTGCCTGAACATCCATGCTTCGTTGCTGCCTCGCTGGCGCGGTGCCGCACCTATTCAGCGTGCGATTGCCGCGGGTGACCGGGAAACCGGTATTACCATCATGCAGATGGACGCTGGCCTGGACACCGGCGCAATGCTGCTGAAAGCCATTACCCCGATCGAAGACGCCGATACCGGCGGCAGCCTTCATGACCGGCTGGCGGGCCTGGGTGGCGAAGCCATTGTCAAGGCGCTGGAGCAGCTTGAAAAAGGCGAGCTGCAGGGCGAAATCCAGGACGAGGCCCGGGCCTGCTATGCCCGTAAACTCAGCAAGGAAGAAGGGCACATCGACTGGACCCGGGACGCCCCCGCCATCAGCCGGCTGATTCGTGCCTTTAATCCCTGGCCGGGCACCTACACCGACCTGGAGGACCTGCGCATCCGCATTCATCAGGCGGAGATTCTGGACGACACCAGCGACAAACACCCGGGTACGGTGATCCGCCGCGACCGGACAGGGATCGACATTGCCTGCGGCCTGGAATCCCTGAGGATCACCCGTTTGCAGTTGTCCGGCTCGCGGCCACAATCGGTGAACGACCTGATCAACGGCGGCAAGGACATACTGATGCCCGGCCAGGAGCTGAACTGAATGAGCCAGCAGGGCCAGCCACTGCGGGCGGTTGCTGCCCGAGTGTTGCAATCCGTTGAGAACGGCCAGTCGCTGTCCCAATGCCTGCCCCACGCCATGGGTGATGTGGCAGACAACGAACGGCCACCACTACAGGCACTGTGTTACGGCACCTGCCGCTGGTTTCACCGGCTTGATGGCGAACTACAGACGCGCCTGAAAAAACCGCTGCGCAAATCCGACCGGGTGGTCCATCACCTGATGCTGGTGGCACTGTTCCAGCTTCGCTTCAGCCAGCAGGCCACCTACGCGATTCTGAATGAAACCGTGGAAGCCTGCCGCGCCCTCGACAAACCGCATCTGACAGGGCTGGTGAACGGCGTTCTGCGGGCTGCGGAGCGGGAAGGGGAACCGCCCCTTGCCGACGAAGCGGGTCGTTTCAGCCATCCTCCCTGGATGCTTGAAAAGCTGCGCCATAACTGGCCCCACGACTGGCAGGCCATTCTCGAAACCAATAACACCCAGGCCCCCATGACCCTGCGGGTGAACGCCCTGCGCTTCAGCCGCGACGACTACCTGCAGCTGCTGTCCGATGCCGGCATCGACGCCAAAGCCACCCTGTTCGCGCCCCACGGCATCCAACTGACCGCCCCGGTGCCGGTAGACCTCCTGCCCTGGTTTTCCGAAGGCGCGGTCAGTGTGCAGGACGAAGCAGCCCAGCTCTGCACCACCCTGATGGACCTGGCGCCCGGCCAACGGGTATTGGATGCCTGTGCCGCACCGGGAGGCAAAACCTGCGCTATCCTTGAAAGCTGTGGGCAACTGGAAGAAGTGGTCGCTATCGACGAATCCGCTGATCGACTGCCTCGGGTGCAGGAAAACCTGGAACGGCTGGACCTCGTGGCGACACTGAAACAGGCCGATGCCGCAGATATTGACCAGTGGTGGGACCGGAAGCCGTTCGATCGCATCCTGCTCGACGTGCCCTGCAGCGCCACCGGCGTGATTCGCCGCCATCCGGACATCAAGCTGCTGCGCCGGGAATCAGACATTGTCCCGCTCGCCAGCATTCAGTTGGGCCTGCTGGAGTCGATGTGGCAAGTGCTCGCGCCCGGAGGGCGCCTGGTCTATGCCACCTGTTCGGTGTTTCCGCAGGAGAATCACCGTATAATTCGTCGATTCCTGAAACAGCAGGACAACGCTGCCCTGGTGGAGCCTGACGTCCTTTGGGGGCGCGATATGGAAACCGGCCGCCAGATGCTGCCCGTTCCCGAAAGCCACGATGGATTTTTCTACGCTGTGCTGGAGAAACCCGAACCATGAAAATCCTGATTCTCGGTGCCGGCCAGGTGGGCGGGACCCTGGCAGAAAACCTTGCCAACGAAGCCAACGACATCACCGTGATCGACAGTGACAGTACCCGCCTGCGGGAGCTTCAGGATCGCCTGGATATTCGGACTGTCCAGGGCATGGCCTCCTTCCCCACGGTTCTGCGTCAGGCGGGCGCTGAAGATGGCGACATGGTCATCGCCGTGACCAACAGCGATGAGGTCAACATGGTGGCCTGCCAGGTCTCCAAGCTGTTGTACAAAACCCCGACAACCATCTGCCGGGTCAGGGCCAACGCCTACCTGGCAAAACCGGAACTGTTCTACCAGCGGGATCAGAAAAAGGATCTGGACAGCCTGCGGGGTTTCCCCATAGATGTTCTGATCAGCCCGGAGCACCTGGTCACCAAGCACATTACACGACTGATCGAATACCCCGGCGCCCTGCAGGTACTGGAATTTTCCAAGGGACTTGTTCAGCTGGTCGCCATTCGGGCGACGGAAGGCGGCCCACTGGTTGGCCACGAGTTGTCGTACCTGCGCAGCCATATGCCCAAAATCGAAACACGGGTCGCCGCCATTTTCAGGAAGGACCGTGCGATCATGCCTCAGGGGGATACGGTGATCGAAGACGGCGACGAGGTCTTCTTCATCGCTGCCTCCGACCATATCCGCTCGGTAATGAGCGAGTTGCAGCCACTGGAGAAGCCCTACAAGCGCATCTTTATCTGTGGCGGTGGCAACATCGGCCAGCGCCTGGCCCATACCCTCGAATCCCGCTACCAGGTGAAACTTCTGGAACGGGACCACGAACGTTGCGTGATGCTGTCCGAGAACCTTCGTAAAACCGTGGTGCTGGAGGGCAACGCCGCCAACAAGGACATTCTGCTGGAAGAAAACATCGAAAATACCGATGTCTTCTGTGCGGTCACCAACGATGATGAAGCCAACATCATGGCGTCACTGCTGGCCAAACGTCTGGGTGCCCGCAAGGTACTGACGCTGATCAACAACCCGGACTATGTTGACCTGATCCAGGGTGGCGACATTGATGTCGCTATTTCGCCCCAGCAAACGACCATTGGCAGTCTGCTCACCCACATTCGCCGTGGGGACGTAGTAAACGTTCACTCACTCCGTAGGGGCGCTGCCGAAGCCATTGAGGCCATCGCCCATGGCGACCACCGGTCCTCCCGGGTAGTGGGTAAGCGGCTTGACGAGATCAACCTGCCGGAAGGCACCACCATCGGCGCCATCGTCCGCCACAGCGAAGTCCTCATCGCCCACGACCACCTGCGGGTACAGCCGGATGACCACGTTATCCTGTTCCTGGTGGACAAGTCGCGGATACGGGATGTGGAGAAACTGTTCCAGGTGGGACTGACGTTCTTCTAGCGCAAAATCAATCGTCTGAACCCAACTTAGAAATACGCGATTGGCAGGCGTATAATGCCCCTTTTTTCGGAGTGCCCCGGCCGAATGCCCGGGCGCCACACACAGACTGACCAGCAGGCAAACGTCGTGACAGACAAGGCAACTTCCGCAAACACGCCGGATATCAAAACCTTCCAGGGCCTCATTCTCGCCCTGCAGAATTTCTGGGCGCAGCACGGCTGCGTAGTCCTACAGCCCCTGGACATGGAAGTGGGTGCCGGCACCTTCCACCCGGCCACCTTCCTGCGCTCCATCGGCCCGGAAACCTGGAACGCCGCCTATGTTCAGCCCAGCCGTCGACCCACCGATGGCCGCTACGGTGAGAACCCCAACCGCCTGCAACATTACTACCAGTTCCAGGTGGTGCTGAAACCGTCTCCGGACAACATTCAGGAGCTGTACCTGGATTCCCTGAAGGCTCTTGGGCTGGATCCACTGGTACACGATATCCGTTTTGTCGAGGACAACTGGGAATCACCGACCCTCGGCGCCTGGGGCCTGGGTTGGGAAATCTGGCTGAACGGCATGGAAGTCACCCAGTTCACCTACTTCCAGCAAGTGGGCGGCCTCGAATGCTACCCCGTTACTGGCGAGCTCACCTACGGGCTTGAGCGCATTGCCATGTACCTGCAGGGCGTGGATAGTGTCTACGACCTGGTGTGGACCGAAGGCCCGGATGGTGTGGTCACCTACGGAGACGTGTTCCATCAGCAGGAGGTGGAGATGTCCACCTACAACTTCGAGCACGCCGACACCGAGTTCCTGTTTCACAGTTTCGATGTACACGAACGCGAGAGCGCGCGCCTGATCGAAGCTGGCCTGGCATTGCCCGCCTATGAGCAGGTGCTCAAGGCTTCACACACTTTCAACCTGCTTGACGCCCGCCACGCCATCTCCGTGACCGAGCGCCAACGCTTTATCCTGCGGGTTCGCACCCTGGCCCGAGCCGTTGCCCAGGCGTATTTCGACAGTCGTCGCAAGCTTGGCTTCCCGCTGGCACCGGACGCCCTGCGCAAAGAGGTACTGGCAGCGACCGAGGCCGCCGCCGAAAAGGCGAACGGCAAGAAGGGTAAGAAAGCGAAAAAAGCTCAGCAGGAACAGGGGAACGCATAATCATGGCAACACAGGATTTTCTGGTCGAACTGGGCACTGAAGAGTTGCCTCCCAAGGCCCTCAAGCCACTGTCGGACGCGTTTACCCGTGGCATTACCAATGGCCTGGAAGAGGCCGGTATTCAGTTCGGCAAAGTGGAAGCTTTTGCCGCACCACGCCGGCTTGCCGTCAGGGTAAGGGACCTGGAAGACGCTCAACCGGACAAACCGGTGGAAAAACGCGGCCCGGCCGTGAAAGCTGCGTTCGACGATTCCGGCAACCCCACCCGGGCACTGACCGGCTTCGCCACATCCCTGGGCGTGACACCAGACCAGCTCGACACCATGGAAACCGACAAGGGTGCCTGGGTGGTCTATCGCACTATCGAGAAAGGCCGTCCCACCGTTGAACTGATGCCGGAACTGGTGGACCAATCCCTGGCCGCACTGCCGATCCCAAAACGCATGCGCTGGGGCGCGCACAGAACCGAGTTCGTGCGTCCGGTGCACTGGGCCATCCTTCTGTTTGGCAACAAGGTGATCGACGCCCCGATCATGGGGCTGACCCCGGGCAACAAGACTCGTGGCCACCGATTCCACTGCCCGAAATCATTGATTGTGCCCACGCCCGGCGACTACGAAGTGGTGCTACGCCAGGAAGGGTATGTGATCGCTGACTTCGCCGAACGCCGCGAGCAGATCCGTGATGGCGTCACCGCTATCGCCAAGAAGGAAGCAGGCGGCCAGGCGGTTATCGATGAAGACCTGCTGGACGAAGTCACCGCCCTCAACGAGTGGCCCGTTCCTCTCATGGGCCGTTTCGAGGAACGCTTCCTGGAAGTTCCCGCCGAGGCACTGATTTCCTCCATGAAGGAGCACCAGAAATATTTTCACGTCGTCTCCGCCGACGGCCGGATGCTTCCGCTGTTCATCACCGTCGCCAACCTGGAAAGCAAGGACCCGCAACAGGTCATTTCCGGCAACGAAAAGGTCATCCGCCCACGCCTGTCCGATGCGGCCTTCTTCTATGACACTGACCGCAAGACCCGGCTGGAGGACCGCATCGACCAGCTCAAGCCGATCGTGTTCCAGGACAAGCTGGGCAGCATCTACGACAAGTCCGTGCGGGTTGCCGCACTGGCGAAGAAGATCGCCGACGCCATTGGCAGCGATCCCGTTCTGGCCGAGCGCGCCGCCATGCTCGCCAAGACCGACCTGGTCACCGAGATGGTGCTGGAATTCACTGACCTGCAGGGCATCATGGGCCAGTACTACGCCGCCAACGACGGCGAAAACGAAGACGTGGCCAGCGCCCTGAACGAGCAGTATATGCCCCGCTTTGCCGGTGACGACCTGCCCGCAACACTGACGGGCTGCGCCGTGGCCATTGCCGACCGCATCGATTCCCTGGTGGGGCTGTTCGGCATCAATCAGCCACCGTCTGGTACCCGTGACCCGTTCGGGCTGCGTCGAGCTTCACTGGGCGTATTGCGCATCATCATCGAGCGAGAGCTGCCGCTGGACCTGCAAACCCTGTGCGAATGGGCGGTAGAGCAACACAACAGCTTTACCGAACCGAAAGTGGCCAACGCGGTGGTGGACTACATGCTCGAGCGTTTCCGCGCGCATTATGAAGAGCAGGGCATCAGTGCCGAAGTCTACCTCGCCGTGCACGCCCGCCGTCCCACACGCCCGCTGGACTTTGACCGCCGGGTGAAAGCCGTGGAAGCCTTCCGCCAACTGCCGGAAGCCCTGGCCCTGGCCGGTGCCAACAAACGGGTGTCCAACATCCTCACCAAACAGGGTGGCGACGGCATCAGTGAAAGCATCGACAGCGAGTTGCTGCAGGACGAGGCTGAAATAACGCTGGCCGACCGAATTCGCCAGCAGGCCGATAAGGCACTGCCGCTGTTCGAAAAAGGCGATTACGCCACTGCCCTGAGCTCCCTGGCCAGCCTGCGGGAGCCGGTGGACAACTTCTTTGATGAAGTCATGGTGATGGCTGACGACGAGGCCGTGCGCAATAACCGCCTGGCCATGCTCAACCTGCTGAGAAACCTGTTTCTGCGGGTGGCGGATATCTCGGTTTTGCCCACTGCCAGTGGGCAGTGAAAATCATACGGGGGCTGGTAAATAACCAGCCAATCCGTATAATACCGGCCGTTGATCGGCGTGTGGCGCAGCTTGGTAGCGCACTTCGTTCGGGACGAAGGGGTCGCAGGTTCGAATCCTGCCACGCCGACCATTTTCCCGCTATTGCCCCCTCCCTCGCAACAATTTCCCTGGATACCCGATTTATTTCCTGCAATTGACATAAAGCTTTAACAAAGGACAGGTACAACGGTGCTCTCATCCCAACGGAGCAGCAGTAATGTCCGACCAATCCTCCCTTCTGGTAGAGAAGCTCTGGCGACTCAAACGCCGTATCGATAAGGGCCAGTGCCCGGGCGTCGACTTTGTCCATCTCAACGTCTTGCTGAGAGAGCCAAACTATCGCAACGACGTTCTGATGCGCGTGGAAGCCAATGGCACACCTGAGCTTCAGACGCTGGCGCGCGAGATCATGGCCAATGATGATGGCCGTCCGCTGATGGCCAAATCGTCGAACCAGAAACTTCAGGCCAGTCCCGTCACGCCCCAGAAAAGACGCAGTTGGTTTGCCCGTCACGCACTGGTACTGGTGCCCGTGATTGGCGCCGTTGTCGCCACGGTCGCCGGCTTTACGGCATTTGAGAATCGCAACGTACGCATCAGCGACGACATTACCGCAGACACCGTCTGGCAAAGCGGGCATCGATACACCCTTGAAAACACCGTCTTTGTGGAGGGCGCGAACCTGACCATCGAACCCGGCGTAACCGTCGAGGGTGAACCCGGTTCTGCACTGATCGTAACGCCCAGTGCCAGACTGTTTGCCCGTGGCAGCCGGAACCAACCGGTGGTCTTCACCAGCAGCAAGGAACCCGGCCAACGGGCTCGCGGGGACTGGGGTGGCGTGGTGCTTCTGGGCAAGGCGCCGGTTAACGAACCGAATGCGCGAATAGAAGGCGTGCCTGAAAACGACACCCGTGGACAGTTCGGTGGCAGCGACACGCAACACAGCTGCGGCGTGGTGCAATACACCCGCATTGAATTTGCCGGTTTCGAGGTCTACCAGAACAACGAGTTGAACGGCTTAACCCTGGGTGGCTGTGGCTCCAACACCATTATCCAGAACGTGCAGGTTCACCGCGCACTGGACGACGGCATCGAAATGTTCGGTGGCACTGTCGACCTGAAAAACATCCTGGTGACCGGCGCCGCCGATGACAGCATCGACTGGGACTGGGGCTGGCGAGGCCGGGTACAGTTTGCCATTGTCCAGCAGTACCGGGACATTGGCGACAACGCCTTTGAGGGCGACAACAATGGCTCCAGCCACTCGGCCCAGCCGCAATCCGAACCCACGTTCTACAACGTCACCCTTTATGGAAGCGGCCGTTCCGCGAAGGAACATCGGGCCATTCTGTTGAGGGAAGGCTCCGGCGGCCACTTCCACAATATGATCATCGACAGTTACGCTATTGAAGCCCTGGATACACGGGACGAAGTGACCGCGCTGGTCGGCATGAAGGCCCTGACGTTCAGCCACAACCTGCTTGCCAACAACGGTAGGCTGGGCAACCTCAACATTGTCAACGAGGCGGACGACGATGACTTCGGGTTCAACGAAGAACTGTGGATACGAAGCCCCGAACTGCAGAACACCGTTCAGGTTGAAACCGGCTTGCAGCCCTCTGTCACCAGTGAGTCTTCGCCGCATTTCCGCCCCAGAAGCTCAGTGCGCGTCATGACCGCCAAACGGCCTCCGAAAGCCGAATTCTTTGATGAGTCGGCGATATACCAGGGCGCAATCAACCCCAGGGCCACATCAACCTGGCTGGACGACTGGACGGCATTTCCGGAGTCCTGACGAGCTTATCAGTGCCTGGGAGGGCGGCTACGCCCACAAAGGAATGCAGAGGTCTGAACTTTTCTGTACCCTGCGCGGCTCTTCGCGAAAGGAACAACCATGACCTCCCAGACAGACTCCCTGGCTACCTCTGAACGGCCGGGCGCTTTCTCCGATAGCGACCCGATCGTTCTGACGCTTACGATTGGCTTCATCCTGCTTTTCGTTGGCGCTTCCATTATTGATAGCAGCGCCGTCGCTACAGCGATTGGCGCCGGATTTACCTGGACGGCAAAATACTTGGGGTCGTTCTTCCAATTACTGTTGCTGGCAACTTTTTTCATCTCACTCGGAACAGCGGTCAGCAAGGCGGGCAATGCAAGGATTGGTGGCCTGGACGAGCCGGAAATCAGCCGTTTCCGTTGGCTTTCAATGATTATGTGTACGTTGCTGGCCGGAGGAGGGGTGTTTTTCGCCGCCGGGGAACCGGTCTATCACTTTGTGGTAACACCACCGGCGTTTGATACCGAAGCCGGAACGGCTGCGGCCACTGCTCCCGCCATGGCGCAGTCGTTCACTCACTGGGGCTTCCTTGCCTGGGCAGTTCTGGGCTCGCTGACCGCACTGGTTCTCAGCAGGGCTCACTATGATCAGGGCAAACCGCTGCAGCCGCGAACCCTGTTGTATCCGGTGTTTGGTGAGAACGCTGTTCAAGGCAAGATCGGTGGAGTGATTGACGCTCTCTGCGTCATTGCCGTGGTCGCAGGAACCGTAGGCCCTATTGGTTTCCTGGCCACCCAGGTGAGTTTTGGCTTGCATGAGCTGTTTGGCACCACCGATGGCTATGGCACCCAGCTCGCGGTACTGATCATTCTGGCCGGGGTGTACATGACCTCCGCCATGACCGGCCTGCACAAGGGCATTCAGCTGCTCAGCCGGTTCAACGTGCTCCTCGCCCTGGCCATCGCCGCGGTGATTTTCCTGTTCGGTCCCACACTGTTTCTAACCAACACCTTTACTCAGTCGTTCGGCGAGTACCTGACGTCTTTCATGGCGATGTCGACGATGACCGCTGAAACGGCGCCGGACTGGTGGATGAAATGGTGGACGGTGTTTTTCTTTGCCTGGTTTATCGGTTACACACCATTGATGGCGGTGTTTGTTTCGCGAATTTCCCGCGGACGCACGGTTCGTGAAATGATCCTCGCGGTTGCCGTGCTCGCACCCATCGCCACCACAATCTGGTTTACACTGCTGGGCGGCTCCGGTATCTATCATCAGCTGGCCGGCACCTTTGACCTGACCGAAGCGTTAAACAATTTCCGTTTTGACGTCGCCACACTGACCGTTGCCCAGGCACTGCCAGGAGGCACCTGGATGGCCGCCGCGATACTGGTGCTCACCACCATTTTTGTTGCCACCACCGGTGACTCCATGAGTTATTCCATCGCCATGGTGGGCGCTGGCCATGATGAGCCAAATCCTTGGATCCGGGTATTCTGGGGCGGTGCCATGGCCCTGATGGCCGCCATTCTGCTGTATATGGGCTCAGGCCAGATCGGCGTGCTTCAGCAGTTCATTGTGATAACTGCCATACCGGTCTCCTTTGTCATACTGCCATCGCTATGGACAGGGCCAAAAGCGGCTATGGCCATGGCCCGTGATCAGGGGCTTGCCTGACAACATCATCACCAATCCGATGCTGCTGTTCCCAGAGCCTGGCGTAATGCCCCTTCTGGCCCAGCAGCTCGACATGGTTTCCACTCTCAACAATACGGCCGCCTTCCATCACCAGAATGGTATCCGCATCCCGCGTCGTCGACAGCCGATGAGCGATAACCAGGGAGGTGCGCTGGCGGCTGACTTCCTTCAAGGCCCCCAGGATCGCCTGTTCAGACAGCGAATCCAGGGATGAAGTAGCTTCATCCAGAATCAGCAGCGGCGGATTCTTGAGAATCACCCGGGCAATGGCGACCCGCTGTTTCTCACCGCCGGAAAGTTTCAATCCCCGTTCACCAACCTGTGTGTTGTAGCCATCGGGCAGGCTGTGGATAAACTGTTCCAGGTGCGCCATTCGGGCCGCCTGGTATACCTCTTCCTCACTGGCCTCAGGCCGACCGTAGGCCAGGTTGCGAAAAAGCGTATCGTTAAACAGCACCGTATCCTGGGGCACCACACCAATGGCAGAACGCAGGCTATCCTGGGTAACCTCACGGATATCCTGACCATCGATGGTGATACTGCCCTGATTCACATCGTAGAACCGGAAAAGCAGGCGGGCGAGCGTCGATTTCCCCGCACCACTGGCGCCCACGACGGCGACGGTGTGGCCTGCGGGAATAGAGAAACTCACGTTCCGGAGAATCTGTCGGTTCGGGCGATAGCCAAAATGAACCTGGTCGAAACGAACGTCGCCTTTCTCCACCACCAGCGCCTTGGCGCTCGGTGCGTCCTCGATGACCGGTTCGTCGCCGAGCAAACCGAACAGCCTCTCCACATTCACTAATGCCTGGCGGATCTCCCGATACACGAACCCCAGTGCGTTGAGCGGGATAAACAGCTGCAGCAGGTAAGCGTTGATCATGGTGAAATCTCCCAGGGTGATCTCTCCACTGGCCACTTCCTGCACTGCCATGGCCATGATGACGATCATCGCTGCGCCGATGATCAGGGCCTGGCCTGAATTCAGGGCAGCCAGCGACAGTCGGTTTTTGAGCCGTGCCTGTTCCCAGTCATCCAGGTCCTTGTCGTAGAGCTCTGCTTCGAAGCGTTCGTTATTGAAATACTTTACGGTCTCGTAGTTGAGCAGGCTGTCCACCGCCCGGGAATTGGACTGGTTGTCACGGGCATTGGCTTCCCGCACGTATTTCGTGCGCCACTCGGTGACCTTAATGGAAAACACCACATACACCACCACCGCCACCAGAATCGCCAGCACGTAGCCCACGTTGAACACTACGAAGAGAATGCCGGCCACCAGCAGGATTTCGAGGAGGGTGGGTACAATGTTGAAGAGGGTGAAGCGCAGCAGAAAGCTGATGCCGTTGGTGCCCCGCTCAATGTCCCGGGCCAGTCCACCGGTTTTCCGGTCCAGGTGGAAAGCCAGCTCCCGGTTGTGCAGATGTTCGAAAACCCGCAGCGACACGCGTCGCATGGCTCTCTCTGCCACTCTCGCAAAAGCCGCGTCCCGCAGTTCACTGAACAGCGTGCTGCCAAATCGGAGCAGGCCGTAGGCGACGACCAGTATGACCGGTATCCACAGCAGCACCTCGCCGCCCTGATTTTCGTCCAGGTAGTCGACGATGTATTTCAGGGCGACTGGGGTCGCAACTGTCGCCAATTTGGAGATCAACAGGAAAGCCAATGCCAGAACGACACGGCCCCGGAATTCCGCCAGATAGGGCCACAGGCCAGCGATAACTTTCCAGTCGGGTTTGTGGTCAGCGGGGTAATCGTTATCGGCGTAGGCTCTCACTGTCGAAAATAACTCCAAGGTTAGGGAGCGCGTGTGGGTGGCAGGGTCTTCCGGGACCGTCAAAAGCCAGGGATGGCTTTTGTCGAGCGTACAGGGACGTATTTACAGCGTGTCCCGGAAGACCCTGCCACCCACGCGTGCTCTGCCCGCATGTATGATAGGTCCTGTTAGGAGTAGAAACCGTATTGTTGCCAGAGTTTACAGTACCCCGAAGTCAGGAGGCACATCATTAACACCCGTCACCGAAAAGCCCTGAAGCTGGTTATCGATTTCATCAGCCCTTACAAAAGAGCCGTTGCCGGCGCTCTCGTGGCTCTGGTTATTACAGCCGGCATCACGCTTGCACTCGGTCAAGGTCTACGAATTCTGGTGGACCAGGGCCTCGCCACGCAGTCACCCGCGATGTTGTCCAAAGCGGTAGGGCTGTTTTTTGTGCTGGTGATCGGGCTGGCTATTGGTTCCTTTGCCCGCTTTTATCTTGTCTCATGGATTGGCGAAAGGGTGGTGGCGGATATTCGCAAGCAGGTGTTTAACCACCTGATCGACCTTCACCCTGGCTTCTACGAGAAAAACCGAAGCCTGGAAATACAGTCGCGGTTTACCGCTGATACCACTGTGCTGCAATCCGTCATTGGCTCCACGGTCTCCATCGCGCTGCGCAACACCCTGATGCTGGTGGGCGGGCTGATCCTGCTGTTCGTGACCAATGCCAAACTTGCCAGCATCATCATCCTCGGCTTTCCGCTGGTGATTATTCCCATCCTGGTTTACGGGCGCCGCGTCCGCCAGCTGTCCAGGCTGAGCCAGGACCGGGTCGCGGAAGTGGGCAGTTACGTGGGAGAGAACCTCACCCAGATCAAGACGGTGCAGGCGTTCAACCATCAGCCCCATGACCGCCGGTTTTTCTCACAGGTGGCGGAGAATGCCTTCGATATTGCCCGTGTGAGAATTCACCAGCGGGCCTGGCTGACCACCATCGCCATTACCCTGGTCATGGGAGCCATCGGTGTGGTGATCTGGATTGGCGGGCTGGACGTGATTTCCGGCCGTACCAGCCCGGGCGAGCTGGCGGCATTTGTGTTCTACAGCCTGCTGGTGGGACTCGCCGCCGGGGCCATTAGTGAGGTAATTGGTGAGTTGCAGCGCGCAGCCGGGGCAGCGGCGCGGATTTTCGAGCTGCTGCAGACACCCAGTGAAATCCACAGTGAGGCAAACGCGACCCAGGCTCTGCCCGACACGCTTCGCGGCGATATCGAGATCCGCCATTTAACCTTTTCCTATCCGGCTCGTCGCGATATCAAGGTTCTGCAAAGCCTTTCACTTAGTATCCAGGCAGGCGAAACCGTGGCCCTGGTTGGTCCCTCTGGTGCCGGGAAGTCTACGCTGTTCGACCTGCTCTTGAGGTTCTATGACCCAGATACGGGGCAGATCCTCATCGACGGCATCGATAGTCGTAAGTTAGCGCTTACAGACCTGCGCCAATGCTTTGCACTGGTGCCACAGAATCCCGCGCTGTTTCACGGCACCATTGCCGATAACATCCGCTACGCCCGACCGGAGGCCAGCGACACTGCCATGGTGGAGGCCGCCAGGATTGCCCATGCCGATGAGTTTATCCGCAAACTGCCAAAGGGTTATGAAACGCCACTGGGCGACACCGGTCTCGGACTGTCAGGTGGGCAGAAGCAGCGGCTGGCGATTGCCCGCGCACTACTTGCGGATGCGCCTATACTGTTATTGGATGAGGCGACCAGTGCACTGGATGCAGAAAGCGAACACCTGATCCAGCATGCCATGCCGGGACTGATGTCCAACCGCACGACATTGGTCATCGCACACCGGCTGGCCACCGTCAGGCACGCCGATCGTATCATTGTGATGGACGCCGGAATTATTCAAGATATCGGCAACCACGATGAACTTGTCGAACGGAATCCGCTGTACCGGAGACTTTCGGAACTTCAGTTCCGGGAAGACATTGGCGGCCCCAGTACGTAGAAACAACAGGGCCGGGTTTTCAAACCGGGCCATCATTTCGTGTATGCTGACAGTACCAAACCGAATTCGAGGAGAGGCAAAGTGACGAACAAAGAATTGCAGGCACTCAAAGAACGTTATGTCGCGGCCGGTGCTGCCAGCCCCAACGAGCAGTTTGCCGACCATGCGACCAATGCCGAGCTCTGGGATGCCGATGGCAAGCGTATGATCGACTTCGCCGGCGGCATTGGTGTACTGAATATCGGCCATCGTCACCCCAAAGTGGTTGAAGCGGTGAAGGCGCAGTTGGACAAGCTGATGCATACCTGCCAGACCGTCATGCCCTACGAGGGCTATGTGAAGCTGGCACAGAAGCTCAGTGAAGTGGTTCCGGTAAAGGGCCACGCCAAGGTCATGCTGGCCAACTCCGGCGCAGAGGCCCTGGAAAACGCCATGAAAATCGCCCGCGCGGCGACCGGCAAAACCAACGTGATCTGTTTTGACGGCGGTTATCACGGCCGTACCTTCTACACCATGGCCATGAACGGCAAAGCCGCGCCTTACCAGACCGATTTCGGCCCGATGCCGGGCACCGTCTTCCGCGCCCCCTATCCGGTTCCCTATCACGGCGTCAGTGAGGATGAAGCGCTCCGTGGCCTGAAGATGGCCATGAAAGCTGATTCACCCGCCAGTGACACCGCCGCCATCGTGATAGAGCCGGTATTGGGTGAGGGCGGTTTCTACGCCGCACCCGCCAGCTTCCTCAAAGAGATTCGCAAGATCTGCGATGAAAACGGCATCCTGATGATCGCGGATGAGGTTCAGAGCGGCTTTGGCCGGACCGGCAAGATGTTCGCCATTGAGCACAGCGGTGTCGAGCCCGACATGATGACCATGGCCAAGAGTATGGCCGATGGTATGCCGATCTCAGCCATTGTCGGTACCGACAAGGTGATGGACTCGTCCGGCCCGAACTCCCTCGGCGGCACCTACACTGGCAGCCCGACGGCGTGTGCGGCAGCCCTGGCAGTATTTGACGTGTTCAAGGAAGAAGACATTCTGGGCAAGAGTCAGCGCCTGGGTGACACGCTGCGCAAACGTTTTGATCAGTGGCAGGAACAGTTCCCCCACGTGGACAACGTGCGCAACCTCGGGCCCATGGCAGCCATTGAACTGGTCACCGACAAGACCAGCAAAGAACCCAGAGCAGACCTGGCGGCGGCCGTTACAAAGAAAGCCAAGGAAAATGGCCTGATCCTGCTGAGCTGCGGCATGTACGGCAATACCCTGCGTTTCCTGATGCCGGTCACCATCGAGGATAATATTCTTGAGGAAGGCCTGGCGATCGTTGAGCAGGCACTGAAAGAGGTGGGCTGAAACGCCCTCAGGCAGGGTCTTTAACACACCTGCCTCTGAGCACCGCAACGCTGGTCAGTGTGAAGCTGACCAGCGTTTTTTATGGGTTCTAACCGTTCTAGATCAACTTCCTGATCTCCTTCCACAAGCGCCGGTAGGCATCGGCAGCCGCGGATGACCGGTCCATCAATTCCACCGGCTGGCCACTCTCACCCATCTTCTCCACCACACTGGCATTGGGAATCAGCGCGTTCAACCCATTCTCGAGGCGCTGTTTGCGATGAATCACCATCTCGCGATGCAGATTCTTGCGGCGGTCCACGATGGAGAAAAACGGGTGCAAACGACCGGGTTTGAGCTTCTTGTCCCTGGCGAACGCCTGGAGCTGTTGCCAGCTATTCAGGGCAAGCCAGGTCGGAACCACTGGCACGAACACGCCATCAGCGGTTTTCAACACCTGCTCGGACAACCGCGACATCGAGGGTGGGCAATCCAGTACGACCAGGCTGGTTTCCTCCGATAACGGCGCCAGCCAGTTTTTGAGGGTATTGGCGCTGTCATTCTTATCCAGGCGGACATCTAGGTTGCGAAAACTGTTATGGGCCGGGATAAAATCGAGGTCAGGGTAGGCACTGGCACGAATGAACTTGCCGATGGGGGTCTTGCCATCCATCAGTGCGGCCAGTTTCCGCCCTTTGATCTCATCCGTTCCTGACAAATACCAACTGGCCGCCCCCTGAGGGTCGAGATCCCACAGCAGGGTGGGAATGCCAGCCTGGCTGGCCAGGTAGGCAATGTTTACAGCCGCAGCGGTTTTACCGACACCGCCTTTAAGACTGTAAAACGCAATGATCTTCATGCTTCCTCCTAAAGCCCCATCAAAACATCGGCTGCAAGCTTAACCGATCCCTCTGGCAAGCGTGTTTCAGTTTAGTGACACGTATCTTAAGGCTACGCACATATCGTAACTCCTCCCCCTGACTACTCCCCGCAAACTGCCTGAAAGGATGTTTTGGCTAACGATTGAACACTTCATGTTGACAATGGACATCCACAACTGCCGTCAACAGGCGGCATTGGCCATTGGATCGTCTCCACAACAAATACAAGACAGGAGCACACAATGATCTCCATACAACGCCTGGTAACCGGTGTCAGTCTCGGCCTGACACTTGCGTTGCCCATCAATACCGCCCATGCCGGTACCTTTGTCCATCTGTTCGAATGGAAATGGAGCGATGTCGCCACCGAATGTGAACAGTTTCTCGGGCCCAAGGGTTACAGCGCCGTACAGGTGTCACCGCCGCAGGAACACATTCAGGGCAGCGCCTGGTGGACGCGCTATCAACCGGTCAGCTACCAGCTCCAGAGCCGCAGTGGCAACGCCAGCCAGTTCGCCAACATGGTGTCGCGCTGCAACACGGCAGGGGTCGATGTTTATGTCGATGCGGTGATCAACCATACCGCCAATGGTACGGGAACCGGTACGGCGGGGTCCTATTACAATAGCGATTCCCTGACGTATCCCATCTACAGTGGCAACGATTTCCACGCCGAATGCAGTATCAACGGCTCGGATTACAGTTCGGATGCCTGGCGCGTGCGCAATTGCCGCCTCGTCGGCTTACCGGACCTGGATACCGGAAGCAGCTATGTGCGCAACACTCTGGCCGGCTACCTCAATCAACTCACTTCGCTGGGTGTAAAGGGTATTCGGGTGGACGCCGCCAAACATATGTCGCCCGGTGATATCGGCGCCATCATCAATCAGGCCAACGGCCCACTGTACGTATTCCAGGAGGTGATCGACCTGGGTGGTGAAGCCGTCAGTGCCACTGAATACACCGGGACGTCAGACGTCACCGAGTTCCGCTACAGCGCGTCCATCGGCAACGTCTTCAAGAACCTGCAACTGGCCAATCTCAACGCCTTTGGCGAGAGCTGGGGATTCCTGTCCGGCACTGATGCCGTGGTATTCACCGACAACCATGACAACCAGCGTGGCCATGGAGCCGGTGGCAGCAATGTGTTGACCTACAAGGATGGTGCTCTTTACAACCTGGCCAACGTGTTCATGCTGGGCTGGCCCTATGGCTACCCCAAGGTAATGTCGAGTTACACGTTTTCCAACGGCGACCAGGGCCCGCCGGCCCAAAACGTCTATCAGAATGGTACAGCCCAGTGCGGTTCGGCCTGGGTGTGCGAACATCGCTGGGACTCCATTGCCAACATGGTTGCCTTCCGGGCGGAAACCGACGGCCAGGGCGTGAACAACTGGTGGGACAACGGCAATAACCAGATTGCGTTCAGTCGGGGCAACAAGGGGTTCGTCGCCATCAATCGTGAAGGGGGCGCTCTGTCTAGGACCTTTAGCACCGGACTGGCCGATGGTGACTATCGCAATGTGGCTGGCAACGGTGCCTGCGTGACGGTGCAGAATGGCCAGGTGGCCTTGACGGTACCAGCGATGGAAGCGGCCGCACTTCATACCGGAGGCCCCTGTGACGGAGGCAATCCCAACCCGCCAACGGCAGGAACAGCATCCGTCACCTTCCAGTGCCAGAACGGCACTACCACCATGGGGCAAAGCGTGTACGTCACCGGCAACGATGGCGCACTGGGGAACTGGTCACCCGCCGATGCGGTAAAACTGGATCCAACAGCCTACCCAACCTGGAGTGGGTCGATCGATCTGCCAGCGGAGACCTCCATCGAATGGAAATGTCTCAAGCGCAGCGAAACCGATCCTGGCGCGCAGCAGCAGTGGCAGTCGGGTGGTAATAACCAGGTCCAGACCGGAGGAGAGGGCACCATCAGTTCCACTTCCGGTTCGTTCTAGAACGGACCTGCCACCAACTGACAACCGGCCCGCATCAGCGGGTCGGTTACCGCCGACCTCGGTTACTCACAATCACGGTTTCATCGTATACTGCCTGACGACTTATTCGGTATGCTGGATTCCACCGGCATCACTTCCCCGAACGATCAGGCTGATTTATGACCGACCCGGAAACCCAATCACCACCGACCCACAAGCCAAGGCCCTGGGTTGACCTACTCGTCAGTATCATCATTCCCTCCTTCATTCTGATGAAATTGAGCGGGGATGAATATCTGGGCAGTGTCATGGCCCTGGTCATTGGGCTTGCCTTTCCCCTCGGATGGGGACTGTTCGAGTTGGTGCGCTATCGCAAATACAACTTTATAGCCGTGCTCGGCATTGTCAGCGTAGGCCTGACCGGAGGTATCGGCCTGATGGAACTGGATGCCGGCTGGTTGGCGATCAAGGAAGCTGCGGTTCCCGCCGTCATCGGTATTGCCGTGCTTGTTTCAACCCGTACACGCTATCCGCTGGTTAGAACCCTGCTGTACAACCCGTCCGTGCTGAACGTTAACAAGATTCAGGCGGTGCTGAAGGAAAACGGAAGTGAGGAAGAGTTCGACGCTCGACTGCTCAAGGCCAGCTATTTCTTCAGCCTGACCTTTCTATTCTCCTCCATCATGAATTTCGTGCTGGCCAAGTGGATTGTCACCAGCCCGTCCGGAACCCAGGCGTTCAATGAGGAACTGGGCAGGATGACCCTGGTGAGTTATCCCATGATCGCCATTCCCTCGATGATCATGATGATCGCCATTTTCTACTACCTGTGGCGTTCCATTCGCCGGCTCACCGGCTACACCCTTGAGGATGTTATGGCGCCTCACCTGGCGGCCCAGCACGACAGCAAGTCTTCTGACACATCCACGAGGAAAGGTGGTTAACTCCATCCAGCAATACTGAATTACTATAAGCAACTGAATCATAAAGAAAAAAGGCGACCATCAGGTCGCCTTTTTCGTCTGCCCGGATAACCCGGGTCCGATCACAAAACCGCCGCGATCACACGTCCAGGTTAGTCACTTCAAGCGCGTTACTCTGGATAAACAACCGCCGTGGCTCGACGTCATCGCCCATCAGGGTAGTGAAGATCTGGTCCGCCGCAATGGCATCCTCGATGGTGACCTTCATCATGCGACGAGTCTCCGGATCCATGGTGGTTTCCCACAACTGCTCCGGATTCATTTCGCCCAGCCCCTTATAGCGCTGGATGTTCAGGCCGCGTTGAGCTTCCTTCATCAGCCAGTCCAGAGCGCCCTCGAATGACAGCACCGCTTGCTTGCGCTCGCCACGCTGGATGTAAGCACCATCTTCGATCAAACCGTCCAGCGTCTCACCCATCCTCGCGATGGCCGCGTAGGAGGACGACTCGAAGAACTCATGGCTGAACACGTGGTTATGGGGAATACCGTGCACGTAAATCACTACCTTGGGCAGGTAGAGATTGCGTTCAGTGTCCTTTTCCACCGAGAAGGTGTACTTGGTGCCGGTACGGGTATCCAGCTGCAGCCCTTCGCCCAGGCGGGCAACCCAGCGAGCCACTTCCGCCTCTTCCTTCAGGTGCTCCGGCTTCAGGGTCACGTTGTCCAGCATTTGCTGGAGTACCTTGGCCGGGTAGGCGCGGGACAGACGATCAATCATTGCCATCACCGCCTGGTAATCCTTCACCATGGTTTCCAGAGCGGAATCCTTGATGGCCGGCGCTTCCGGATTGACATAGAGCTGGGCGCCTTCCAGGGCGGTCTGTGTCAGGTAGGCTTCCTTGGCCTTCTCGTCTTTCAGGTACTGCTCCTGCTTGCCACGCTTGACCTTGTACAACGGCGGCATGGCAATGAACACATGGCCACGCTCTATGATTTCACGCATCTGACGGAACAGGAAGGTGAGTAGCAGCGTACGAATGTGGGAACCGTCCACGTCCGCATCGGTCATGATAATCAGGGAGTGGTAGCGGAGTTTTTCCGGATTGAATTCCTCTCGCCCGATGCCGCAGCCCAGCGCGGTAATGAGCGTACCCACTTCCGCCGAGGACAACATCTTGTCGAAGCGGGCCTTCTCCACGTTCAGGATCTTACCTTTGAGGGGCAGGATGGCCTGTGTCTTCCGGTCACGCCCCTGTTTGGCACTCCCGCCGGCGGAATCACCCTCCACAATGAACAGTTCGGAAAGCGCGGGATCCTTTTCCTGACAGTCCGCCAACTTACCCGGCAGACCGGCGATATCCAGTGCCCCCTTGCGGCGCGTCATGTCACGGGCCTTGCGGGCTGCTTCACGGGCGCGGGCGGCTTCAATCATCTTGTTGACGATTAACTTCGCCTCGTTGGGTTGCTCCTGCAGGAAGTCCGCAAAGGATTGATACAGCTCCTGCTCAACCGCGGTTTTGACCTCGGAAGAAACCAACTTGTCCTTGGTCTGGGACGAGAACTTGGGGTCAGGAACCTTCACGCTGATGATGGCCGTCAGACCTTCCCGGGCGTCGTCACCGGATGTGCTGACCTTGGCCTTTTTACCCAGGCCTTCGTGCTCAATATAATTGTTGAGCGAACGTGTCAGGGCCGCACGGAAGCCAGCGAGGTGGGTACCGCCGTCGCGCTGCGGGATATTGTTGGTAAACGTGTAGATATTTTCCTGGAAGGCATCGTTCCACTGCATCGCCACTTCCACCGCGATACCGTCTTCACGTTCCTTAATGAAATGAAACACGCGGTTGATCGGTGTCTTGTTAGCGTTAAGGTGCTCAACAAAGGCACGCAAGCCACCCTCGTATTCGAATACCTCCTCCTTGCCACTACGCTCATCCTGCAGGCGGATACGCACACCGCTGTTCAGGAACGCCAACTCCCGCAGGCGCTTGGCCAGAATATCCCAGTGGAACTCAATGCTGGTAAACGTTTCCGGGGAAGGAATGAAGTGAACCTTCGTACCACTGGCGTCGGTGTCGCCAACCACATCGAGCGGCGCTTTTGGTACGCCGTTGTTGTAGGTTTGCTCATAAACCTTGCCATCACGTCGAATGGTCAACGTGAGGGAAGAGGAGAGGGCATTGACCACCGACACCCCAACACCGTGAAGCCCGCCTGAGACCTTGTAGCTGTTGTCATCAAACTTACCACCGGCATGGAGAACCGTCATGATGACTTCCGCAGCGGAGACACCTTCTTCCTTGTGAAGGTCGACCGGAATGCCCCGGCCATTATCCCTGACCGTGACCGATTCGTCCGGATGGATGATCACCCCGATTTCAGAACAGTGCCCAGCCAACGCCTCGTCAATGGAGTTGTCCACCAACTCAAAAACCATGTGATGCAGGCCCGTGCCGTCGTCAGTGTCACCGATATACATACCGGGCCGCTTCCGAACGGCATCCAGTCCTTTCAATACCTTGATACTTGAGGAGTTGTAGTTCGATTCACTCATTAGGGTACTCCTGAAGGGTGATTTCCCGGCGTGAAGCCATTGCCGCTGTTATTTCAGAGCGATAAAAGTGGGTCATCCGGGTTCCTGTTCTTCCGTCAATTTGCCATGTTCCACGTGGAACAATCTGTATTCCGGCATGGTGTGCCGCCATAACTCATCAGGCCTGGGTGCCTCTATCGAAGTCACAAACACCTGACATCGCAATTCGTAGAGCTTTTGGGCCAGCATGGCCCTGTGGACGATATCCAGCTCTGCATTGATATCGTCCAGCAGAAAGGTAACCTGCTTTCCCAGATCGCTTAGCACCATGCCTTGTGCGATCTTCATCAAAATGACCAGCGTCTTTTGCTGGCCCCGGGAGAAGGTTTCCGCCACCGGCCTTCCCTGGTATCTCAAGCGGATGTCAGCCCGATTGGGACCGTACAGGGTATGGCCCATTTTCTGTTCCTTCTCCCGGTGCGAACGTAGTACCTCGGCCAGGGATTGACTGGCGTCCCAACCCACGTAATAGTCCAGCTTGAGCCCATCAACCCAGGGGGCATCTATCTCACCGAGTAAACTGTAAAAAGCCTTGGTAAAAAGCCGAAAGGTTTCGTTCCGGGCTTGCGTCAGGCGCTCTGCCAACTCCGTGTACTGGGAATCCCAGACCTTCATCAGAGCGTCATCTATTCTACCATTTCTCAGGATCTGATTCCGCTGTGACGTCACTCTTTGACACTGCTGCCACAACGAAGCAAACGAAGGTTCCACGTGGAACACTGCCCAATCCAGAAACTGTCTGCGTTTTCCAGGCCCGCCGGCAACAATATCAAACACCCCCGGATCGATAACCGAGACGGGCAGATGCCGGGCAAGTGAAGACAGGTTACGAACCGCTTCGCCATCCACTCGAAGGGTGGTTTCTTTAGCGGTCACATCCCTGGAAATACCCACACGATGGTTAAGCTCACCAACTGATGTTTGTTCTCCTCCGGGAATTCCCTGATCCAGACCGCCGAACACCGTGAGTTTGTGTTCACCGTGGCTAACCACCGCCTGATGTCGACTTACCCGGAAGGAGCGGCCAAGCCCCAGGTAACCAATGGCTTCCAGCACGCTGGTTTTTCCACTGCCGTTGGCGCCATACAACAGATTAATGGAAGGTGAGAAACCGACTGGCGCAGGCGATAGATTGCGGAAATGTTCCGATTGAAGTTTAACGAGCGCCATAGGTCACGATAGGTTATCAACCTGCAGGAGACGGGGACAAAAAAGGCAGCGTGCCTTATCGACAACGCTGCCCAGTGTACAAAACCTTGCGGGTGAACGCGATTAATGCAGCATGTTCAACCGCTCGTCCATGAAGACATCCATTTCAGGTGCCAGTATGTGAACGTAACGGTCGAAATACAGGAACTGTTTCAGCAGAAGCGCGAACTCCCTGGGAAAATGTAGCCCGTGGCCCTCACCAATTCGTACCATATCCATCAGGATGTTGTTCACGTCATCCTCGGCTTGTTCAGCCTGATAGGGAACTTCATCCGGCACCATGGTATCCATTTGCTGATAAAGACGTCGCAGGTCGGCTGCCAGTTCCGCAACCTGAACCTTTTGGTGAGTAATACCGATACGAATCATGGCGTCGGCCATGCCTTCAAAATTGCCCACCATGACCGTCGAAATAAAATCGCTGACGGCCTGCCAGGTATCCGGACGGATACGTCCGACAATACCGAAATCAATAAAACCAACCCGGCCATCTTTCAGCACCATCAGGTTGCCCGCATGAACATCAGCATGGAAAAACTCACACTGGGTGAGACTGGAAAACCAGGTGTTCATTGCCGTAATCAGCGTGCGCTCCGGATCGCGAGCGTAACCCCGGATGCTTTCAAGATCCGTCAGGGGTACGCCGTGGAAGCGCTCCATGGTAAGAATGCGCCGGGTACTGCAGCTTTCATAAACCCGTGGCACAGTGGCGTCTTCGTTATGGGTGTTATGGAGAAACTCCCGGAACACCTTAAGGTTGTTCGCTTCCTTGATGAAGTCGCATTCCTCCATCATGGTGCGCTGGATTTCCTCCACGATTCCGGACAACGATGTCCAGGACAGTTTAGGCGCCAGGGTTTCCAGAATTTTTGCGGACAGGTACAGGAAATTGAGATCTGTCAGCAGAATGTTTTCCACACCCGGCTTTTGCACCTTGATCACCACATCCTCACCGGTGACCAGCTTCGCGGCATGAACCTGTGCAATCGACGCCGATGCCAAAGCCACCGGGTCAATGTCAGAGTAAACGTCTTCGATTGGTCGGCCCAGTTCGTCCCGGATAATTTTCCGGATCACACTGAATGGCAGGCTTGGGGTACGGTCCAGACAGTATTGGAATTCCTCCACGTATTCCTTGGGGAAAAACGTGGGGGAGCTGGCGATAAACTGGCCGAGCTTGATGTAGGTGGCACCCAGGGATTCAAACGTCTGCCTGAGCAACCGCGGTGCGGGCGGGCGGTCGCCCCGCACCCAATTCACTCCGGCGCGTCCTAACACCGATACGGTCTGACCGATTCGAAAGGCACCCTTGAGGCTGTTCGTCACCGTTCCCATGACTCTCTTCCTTACTGATCCGGTAAATATCTGGCGGCCACAACCAATCCGGCTCACCTACAGCCGCATCGGCATGACAACATAGAGGCAGCGATTGTCGTTCTCGGCCTCGATCAACGCGCTGCTGTTGGGATTGGCCAGGGTAATCTTGACCTGATCTTCATCCAGCGCATTCATCACATCCACCAGATAGCCTACATTAAAGCCAATCTGAAGTGATTCGCCCTGATACTCGACCGGCAGCGCGTCTTCGGCCTGTTCCTGGTCCGGGTTGTTGGCAAATACCTGCAACTCGTTGGGCGCCAGGTTCAGGCGTACGCCACGGATGTTTTCATGGGAAAGAATGCCGGCACGCTGAAGTGTGTTCTTGAGGGTAGCGCGATCCGCCAGGACAACTTTATCCCCGCCCCGGGGAATCACCCGGTTATAGTCGGGGAACTTGCCTTCGATCAACTTCGAGGTAAAGGTATAGGAACCAACCGTCGCCCGCAGATGATTGTCTCCGATCACCAGGGTCACCGGGGTTTCCACATCATCCAGCAAGCGCGCCAGTTCCAGCACACCCTTACGCGGCACGATCACCTGGCGAGGTTCCGGGCAGCCGGTGGGCAAATCAAAATGCGCCATGGCCAGGCGATGGCCGTCTGTAGCCACAGTGCGAACGTGATCCTTGTCAACTTCCAGCAACAGCCCATTCAGGTAATAGCGAACATCCTGTTGAGCCATTGCAAAAGCGGTGGCATCGAACATTCGACTGAGTTCTTTCTGGGGCAGCTCCAGGCCAAAACTTTCCGCATCATCCTCAACGTTGGGAAAATGCTCCGCCGGCAAGGTCGACAGCGTAAAGTGGCTGGCACCGCAACGCAGATGCAGGCGGTCGCCCTCCAACGCCAACTCAATAGGCGCCTCGTCACCCAACGCCCGGCAAATATCGGACAACTTCCGCGCCGGTACTGTAATACGGCCCGGCTGGTCAACGTGTACCGGTGACACCCGTCCCACCAGTTCCACTTCCATATTGGTACCGGTCAGCGTGAGGGTATTGTCCTCGGCCACCAACAACACGTTGGAGAGAACGGGCATTGTCTGTTTTCGCTCCACCACACCGGCAATGGACTGAAGGGGGGTAAGCAGAGATTCTCGGCTGATCGTCAGTTTCATGGCACTCAGCATTCTTTTATTGGAAGGTGAATGTGTATTGGCCGCCGCTAACCCGGTCAGGTTGTCAGTAGCCGCATAAAGTTCTGATAATCCTCACGGATGCCAGGATCCGTTTCCTGCAGCTCTACAATCTTTTTGCAGGCATGCAATACCGTGGTGTGATCACGGCCACCAAACGCATCGCCAATTTCCGGCAGGCTGTGATTGGTCAATTCCTTGGCCAGGGACATGGCAACCTGTCTTGGCCGGGTCACCGTACGAGTGCGCCGTTTTGACAACAGATCGGCCACCTTGATCTTGTAGTACTCCGCCACCGTACGCTGGATGTTATCTATACTGACCTGCTTCTCATGCAGCGCCAACAGATCCTTGAGGCTTTCCCGGATAAACGGCGGGGTGATTTCCGATCCAGTGAAGTGAGCATTCGCTATCACCAGACGCAGCGCCCCTTCTAGCTCACGAACGTTCGATCGAATTTTCTGCGCAATGAAAAACGCCGCCTCGCTGCTGAGTTTGACGTTCACCTGCTCCGCTTTCTTCATCAGGATGGCGACCCTCGTCTCCAGCTCCGGTGGCTCTACCATCACAGTCAGGCCCCAGCCGAAACGGGATTTGAGGCGCTCTTCCATATCCACAATTTCTTTCGGAAAGCGGTCACAGGTCACAATAACCTGTTGCCCACCCTCCAGTAACGCATTGAAGGTATGGAAGAATTCCTCCTGGGAGCGCTCCTTGCGGGCAAAAAACTGAATATCGTCTATCAACAGTGCGTCCACAGAACGGTAATAGCGCTTGAACTCATTGATGGCGTTTAACTGAAGCGCCTTCACCATATCCGCGACAAACCGCTCGGAGCGAAGATAGGCCACCTTGGCCCTGGGGTTGCGCCGTACAATGTCATTGCCAATGGCATGCATCAGGTGGGTCTTACCCAGCCCCACACCACCATACAAAAACAGTGGGTTGTAGGCCCCACCAGGATTTTCTGCGACCTGCATCGAGGCCGCCCGAGCCAACTGGTTCGATTTACCCTCCACAAACGTGTCAAAGGTAAAGCCTTCGTTGAGGAAACTCTGGTGCTTGATGTCACCCTCAACCTGAACCGAACGCCGTTCGCTGGTACTCTTGGCCTTTACCGACGGCGTGGTCACTGTGGCCGCAACGCCTTTCTCTTCTTCCGTTACCCGACTACCCGCTTCCTCCTGTTCGGCGGCTACGCCACTGACCGCGTTCTCGGAACGGACCACCAGGTCAGACGACCGTGGTGCGGACCCCACCTTCATATCAATTCGAGGCGCCTGGCCACCGTGAAGATCCTTCAGGACTTCTTCAATTCTTCTGAGGTATTTTTCGTTCACCCAGTCCATGACAAACCGGTTGGGTGCAAACAGCATCAGCTGACCCTCGCGGTGATCCGACTGCAAGGGTCTAAGCCAGGTGTTGAATTGCTGGGCGGGAAACTCGTCCCGGAGTACTTCCAGACACTGATGCCATAGGTTGTTCGGCACGACAGTCTTGCCTCCGATGCCTCAGAAATTTCTCGTCACGGATCTCCATGACCCGACGAAAGAGATGACCAAGGATTCTAACCTGAGCACCTCCCAAGTGAAAGGGCCAAACGCATTTAATAAACAGCCTGTGGAAATTTATTTTCTTTTATTTCAATTTTTTACAGACTTACCTACAGGCTTGTGTACAGAAATATCGCGCAGAAAAAGTTACCCACAGACCTGTGTGTACAGAGCGCCCTTAACCCTGTGGACGACACCCCGATGTTCGGTGGATAAATCGCGATCTGAGCAAACCCGCAACTTACCCACATTTCCTGCCTCGAATATACACAGGCCTCAACCCCACTTCTCAACCACTTTATAAACCTTCCAATCTGCTGTTTCTAAATAAATTCCATCGATTTTCCACAGAAAAAGGCCTGCGTAATAACAGTAATAATAATCCTTAAAGAGAATACAAAAAGACTTAATGAATTTATTACCTGAACCCTGAATCAGCGGAGATGGAAATAACCCGTGACTGGTCTCGAATAACCATTGAATTCCACCGCCACATTGCATAGAATGCCGCTCCTGTTTTGGCTGTTCATTTTCCAGCCAACAATTGAATTTCCAACATCTGTAATGTGAGACCGACACCATGAAAAGAACGTTTCAACCAAGCGTACTGAAGCGTAAGCGCGTTCACGGTTTCCGTGCCCGCATGGCAACCGCCAACGGCCGTAAGGTAATTTCCCGTCGTCGCGCCAAGGGCCGTGCCCGTCTGTCTGCATAAGACATTGACCGCCTGATGAAGGCTTTGACCTTTCCAAAATCGTCCCGGCTGCTCAAGCCATCCGATTACGGCAAAGTCTTCGATGACGTACAGCTCAGGGTTCCGCACCGACATTTCCTGATCCTGGCCACACCCAATTCCCTGGGGCACGCCAGGATTGGTTTGGTGTTTTCAAAGAAGAATCTCAAACTGGCGGTACAGCGCAACCGCGTTAAACGACGGGTTCGGGAAACCTTCAGGCACGAACAGGAGTACCCTGCCCTGGACATCGTGGTTCTTGGACGGCGAGGATTGACGGAGCTTGATAATACGGCACTCAATGCTACCCTGACGGAGCTCTGGGCACGCCTCAGGAAGAAAAACCGCCAGCTCCAGAAACCAACCACATCGGAACTCTCCGGTACCGGCAAAGGAACGGGTTAATGCGCAAACTGCTGCTCCTGCCCATCCGAGTCTACCAGTACGCGATCAGCCCGATGATGGCCAGTCATTGCCGTCACTACCCCACTTGTTCCCAATACGCTGTCGAAGCGATCACCGCCCACGGCGCCATTAGAGGCCTTTTTCTTTCGGTCAAACGTCTAATGAGGTGTCATCCATGGGCAAAAGGCGGGTATGATCCCGTTCCGGGCACTGACGTTCGCACTGAGGTAGTACCTTCCATCTGCTGCGGGCCGGCCAGCCAAACCCATAACACTAACCCGACCAAACAGTAAGTTTATGGATATTCAACGCATTGTATTATTTGCCGGCCTTGCCATTGTCAGTTACATGATGGTGCTTGCCTGGAACGAAGACTATAACCAGCCGCAGACCCAACCCGCCACGGAACAGGCCAGTACCGGCACCCAGCCTGCATCCACGGATGACATGACTCTCCCTGGCGAGAGCACCAGTGGCCGCGATACTTCAAGCGAAGAATTCACCACTCCGGAAGGCGACGGCCAGACCCTCTCAGCCTCGGAAACATCCTCAGTTTCAGCCAGTGATCAACTCATCACTGTGCGGACCGACGTCTACGAGCTCAAGATCGACCGTGTAGGCGGTAATCTGATTGAAAGTTCTCTACTACAGCACGACCGGTCGCTCGACAGTGAAGAATCGCTGAGGTTGTTGACCAATACCAGCAAGCGCACCTACATCATGGAGAGTGGGCTGATTGGCCGCGATGGCATAGACAGTAAACGCAATGGCAGTGCACCGGTGTACAACGCGTCTGCGTCAGAATATGAACTCCAGGAGGGCGAGAATACACTGACGGTCGATCTCACCTTCACCACAGACAACAACGTCGAAGTCACCAAACAGTATCTGTTTAGCCGGGACAGCTACGAGATTGATGTTCGTTATCAGATCAACAACCAGTCCGACAGCGTCTGGCAGGCTAATATGACCGGCAAGATTGTCCGTGATCAGGCACCGGACCCCACTGCCCAGAACAGCCTGGGTATACGTGCCTTCCTCGGCATGGTCGTCAGTTCGCCGGAAGATCCCTACGAGAAGTTCGATTTTGACGACCTCTCCGAGAACCCGATCAACCAGTCGGTGACCAATGGCTGGCTGGCCTTCCTCCAGCATTATTTCCTGGCGGCCTGGGTTCCCGAACGTGATCAGCCGGCCCAGTTCCAGTCCACTCGTCGTGGCCCGCTCTACGTGATGGGCTTTGTGTACCCCGCGACCATTGTGGAGCCGGGTCAAACCAGCGAAGTATCCGCCAAGGCCTATGTCGGTCCCAAGATCATTGAGCGCCTTGAAAGGGTTGCCCCGAACCTCGACCGGACGGTCGATTTTGGCTTCCTGTTCTTCATTGCCTTGCCGTTGTTCATTATTCTTGACTGGTTCCACGGGTTGGTGGGCAACTGGGGTGTGGCGATCATCCTGTTGACTGTCCTGGTCAAGGCGGTGTTCTTCAAACTGTCAGCCACCAGTTACCGGTCCATGGCAAGAATGCGAGCGGTGGCGCCCCAGCTGACAAGGTTGAAGGAACTGTATGGCGATGATCGCCAGCGAATGTCCCAGGAAATGATGGCGTTGTACAAACGGGAGAAGATAAATCCGTTAGGTGGTTGTCTGCCGATACTGGTACAGATGCCCGTCTTTATATCCCTGTACTGGGTGCTGTTTGAAAGTGTCCAGCTGAGACATGCCCCCTTCATGCTGTGGATCCAGGATCTGTCGGTCATGGACCCGTACTTCATCCTGCCGATCCTGATGGGTGCCAGCATGATGTTGCAGATGAGTCTGAACCCGACACCTCCGGACCCGATGCAGGCGAAGATCATGAAGCTGATGCCGCTGATCTTTACCGTGTTCTTCCTCTGGTTCCCGGCAGGCCTGGTACTGTACTGGTTGGTCAACAACATCCTGTCCATCAGTCAGCAGTGGTACATTACCCGCAAGATTGAAGCAGAAGTTGCGGCCAAGAAGAGCTGACCGGTCATCCAGCGGTTCCAGTGATTACAGAGGCTCCTTTTAGGAGCCTCTGTTGTTTCAGGGGGTCCAAGGGACAAGGGGATAGTAACGATGTTTTATGCCACCGATACCATTGCAGCGATTGCCACGGCGCCGGGCCAATCCGGGGTGGGTATTGTTCGGGTATCTGGGCCGCAGGCGACGGCCATTGCACGCCAGATGCTGGGGTTCGAGCCCAGGCCGCGTTACGCCCATTATGGGCCGTTCCTCGACAATCGGGGGGAGCTGATCGATGAAGGTATCGGGCTGTATTTTCCCAATCCCCATTCGTTTACCGGCGAAGATGTGTTTGAGCTCCAGGGTCACGGTGGCACCGTTATTCTGGACCTGCTGTTGAGAACGGTGTGCGAACTTGGCGCTCGCCTCGCCCGGCCCGGTGAATTTTCAGAACGGGCTTTCCTGAACGACAAACTGGACCTGACCCAGGCCGAGGCTATCGCTGACCTGATTGAAAGCAGTTCGGAGCAAGCAGCACGCTGCGCCGTGCGATCCCTGCAGGGTGTATTTTCCCGCAGAATCGACGCCCTGGTTGAAGCTGTTACCCACCTAAGGATTTATGTCGAGGCAGCGATCGATTTCCCGGAAGAGGAAATCGATTTCCTGGCGGATGGCAAAGTGGCGAACGACCTGCAGGTTATTATTCAGGACCTGGATATTATTCTTGCGGAAGCCCAGCAGGGCACCATTCTGCGAGATGGTATGAAGGTGGTGATTGCCGGCCGTCCCAACGCTGGCAAGTCCAGCCTGCTCAATGCCCTGGCGGGACGGGAAGCGGCCATTGTGACCGCGGTTGAAGGCACCACCCGGGATGTGTTGCGCGAACACATCCATATTGATGGCATGCCCCTGCACATCATCGATACCGCCGGCCTGCGGGACAGCCCTGACGAAGTGGAACAGATCGGGATTGCCAGGGCCTGGGACGAGATTCGTCAGGCCGACCGTATATTGTTGATGGTGGATGCGACCACCACACCGGAAACCGAACCTCATCAACTGTGGCCAGACTTCATCGACCAGTTACCGCCGGGCGCCCCCCTGACCGTCATCCGTAACAAAGTGGACCTGACTGACGAGCCTGCGGGTATCGAGCAACTGGACAACAGTGCCGCGCCGGTGGTCCGCATTGCGGCCAAGTCAGCAGACGGTCTGGAAGTGCTGCGCGATCATCTGAAGCAGTGCATGGGATTTGCCAGTACCACCGAAGGTGGCTTTATCGCCCGGCGTCGCCACTTGGATGCCCTTGAGCGTGCTCGCGTTTCCCTACTGCAGGGTGAGGACCAGTTGCAGGGCTACGGCGCCGGTGAACTGTTGGCAGAGGACCTTCGTGCCGCCCAGGATTCTCTTGGAGAGATCACAGGCGCAATGACGCCCGATGACTTACTGGGAAAAATCTTCAGCAGTTTCTGCATCGGCAAATAAGCCTCGAAAGAAACGGTTTGAACGTGCCTTTTTCCATGTAAAACTAGGCACTCAATCGACTGCTGAAAACGGCTGGTGAGTGTAGATGTATCGTCCGTATTCCTGTCTTCTGATTTTCGTCCTTCTCAGCGGGTGCGCAAGCGTTGACGGTGATCGTTTGTCCGCGGCATCGTCCGATTTGCTGGAACGAACCGGGCAGGTGATGAAGAAAATTGTTAACCCGGGATCGTCGAATCCGTACCAAAGGGAGCAGCAGGCGCTGTTTGACCAGCCGTACATCGATCCACTGACGGAATACCTTGCTGAGCACCGCGACGATCCGTCCCGGGCTTCCATGCTGCAACAGGTAGAGCGCGAGAGGGATGTGCGTTGTGAGGCTGTGGCTGTGAAATACGCCAATAAGCCAGCTACGGAAGTAACGCTCCAGCGCTATGAAGCCGGCTACAACTACTCATGCCCGGACCATGTTGCTGCCTTTTCGGAACGGGTTGAGCGGCAACCGCCGATACCGGAACCCAAGCCTCGTGCTGAGCCGGAGCCAGCCACGGTGGTGGTTGCCGATGACAACGGAGTTTCAGACCGGGCCCTGAGTGACTGCTACCTATTGACGGCCATTCGTAATTACAGCGAGGCCAGAAAAGCCTGCCAAGGACCGGCAGACAACGGCGACGTGCGCTCGCAGGCAAATATGGCCATAATTTTCTATGCCTTCGAGGATTACACCAGTGCACTGGTGTGGGCAGAAAAGGCCTCGCCGGCCTCTGGTGAGGCCGCGTTCCTGCTGGGCCAGATGTACGCCACCGGCCATGGTATCGGGCAGGATATGGATCAAGCCGTTTATTGGTACACTGAGGCCGCAAAGCGGGGCCACAAGCGAGCCCAGGCAGCGCTGGATCGGCACCTTGAAGACCTCCCTGCCGGCGATACCTGATCCATTGTCCGAGGATAGCCTTAATGCCAGGGACTCTTCCCAGCCGCCTTAGTAAACGGAAAAATCCATCTTCACGCCAATCTATCATGTGGATGTTGGGTTTGTTGTTGCTGGTGTTTGTTGCTGGAATGTTTCTGTTGTCGAGCCTGAATCTCAGCTACTCAAGGGATGCCCTCTCCGAGCTCCGCCGGCAGCAGATCAATGAGGTTGTAGGTGCGGGACTGTCGCGCATCAACGCCCGCCAATCCGCATTGGCAAGCTACACCATGACCCTGGCTAACATCGGCGAGAGTTTTCATGGAATGGTTGCGAGCGGGATGTCCGATAACGCTTCCCAAGAGCTTCGGGAGAGCCTGGAACACGCCTTGAGGGCCCACTTACAGGATTTCGACGGAGCGGCGGGCGCCGGTCTCTGGTTTGAACCGGGCGTTTTGTCAGAAACAGGCTCCAGCTATATGCCCTACTTTCTGCAGGGTAATGACAAAACCCTGACGAGGCTGGATACCGAATCCCGCTTTGACCACTATCGCAACGCCCCCTGGTTCAATCGTACACTGGAGCAGGAGTGGACGGCCGACCCCGACCATTCCGGGCGCGTCTATTGGTCGCCAGTGTATTTCGACCTTAATACCGAAAGAGCAGTGCTGACGCTCGCCACTCCTATGTACGATCGCGACGGCAACCTGTTGGGCCTGGCCACAACGGCCTGGGGTGCGGACCAGATCATTGATGTCGTCAGTCGCATCACTGTCACCCAACACAGTTTCGCCTTCCTGAATGACCGTAACAATCGCAACCTCTCGAGCCTCAGTCAGGGGGAAGACACCCGTGAGGGTCAGGCCCTGATTGATGCCATCCTGGCGCTTGACCTTGGTGCCGATGTTGACGCAGCCCGGCTACCGGGCGAGCTCGGTGAATTGACCACCCGGGGCCTCTCAGTGGGCAACGAAGACTACGAACTCTACTTTGCGGCCACTGCTGGTGGCATGGTCTACGGTGCGGGCGTGCCGCGAAATGAGATCAATGCAGTCCTGGTGCCGATGGAGCGCACCAACTACCGGATTCTTGTCGGTACCGTGTCGGCGATGCTGATTCTGAGCCTGTACCTGTTGTACCGGATTATCCAGCTGATTCGCGAATTGCAGGCATCCTATACTGACGAGCTCACCGGTCTCCCCAACCGTGTTCGTCTGTTGCGGGATCTCCAGAACCGTCAAGCCGCCGCCTTGCTGATTATCAATCTGGACCGTTTCAACCAGATCAACAGCTTGTTCGGCAATGTCTGTGGCGACCATGTACTCTTGGCGGTTGCCACACGATTGACCGCGTTTAGCCGCGATCACAACCGTGAGATTTTTCGGGTGTACCGTCTTCCCGGTGACGAGTTCGCTATCATGGCACCAGCAATGGAGCCGGAAGTGGCTCACCAACTTGCTGTTCAGGTTCGGCATCTGGTTACGGGCGACCGGGTGTACTGGCAGGAACAGCGCCTGACGGTGGATGTCAGTATCGGCATCGCGCTTCGCAAGAACCGGAAGCCGGAAGATGCCGCCGATCAGTTGATCAGCCAGGCAAAAGTGGCGGTGTTGCAGGCCCGCGAAACGGGTCGCCACCATCTGTTGTATGACCCGGCTGTGGGGGTTGAGGAAAACTACGAAAACAACCTGTACTGGGCCAATCGCCTGAAAGAAGCCATCGACCATGATCGCCTGATGCCCTGGTTTCAGCCGATTCACGATAACCAGAGTGGCCGTATCTCCAAGTACGAGTGCCTGGTGAGAATGGTAGAACCGGATGGCAGCGTGATCAGTGCTGGCCGTTTTATGGACATCGCTAATAAACTGCGGCTGAATCAGCGTATTACCGAACTGATGATCGAGAAGTGTTTCGCCTGTTTTACTGGGCGCGACGAGGAGTTTTCGATCAACCTCTCCTACGGCGACATCACCGAGCCGGAGACCGTCGCTCGGATTCTCTCCGCCATCGAGACCTCAGGCATTGGTAATCGCGTTATCTTCGAGATCCTGGAATCCGATGGTATTACCAATTACGACGATATCCGTGTGTTCATCGAACAGGTCAAACCCTATGGGTGCCGTATTGCCATCGACGATTTCGGCACCGGCTACTCCAATTTTTCCCACCTGCTGAGCCTGAACGTGGACTTCATCAAGATTGATGGCAGCCTGATCCGTAATCTCCATCAGGATCACACCGCGTTTCTGGTGACCAGTGGTATCGTCCAGTTCGCCCGCAGCCTGAACATTCAAACGGTAGCGGAGTTTGTCCACAATGAGCCGGTTCAGGCTAGGGTACGGGAATTGGGGATAAACTTTTCCCAGGGCGAACACTTCAGCATGCCGATACCGACTCCCGGGTCTGCAGACTAGGCAGACACGCGTTCATTTCCTTACGAAAACACACACTTTTATTGTCAAACACCGTCAAAGCCTGGGTTAGGCTCTAATATGCAAATAATAACGCCTCGTTGTGGCGATCATGAATGTTAAGGAGGTAAACCGTGCGGAATATTCTATCCCTGCTGCTGGCTGCTCTGGTCGCAATGGTGAGTGTTCCTACAGCTCAGGCTGATGAAAAGCTCTACCTGTATACGGAGAATTTTCCTCCTTACAACATGAGTGCCACTGGCCGCGCTTTTGAGCACAAAGGCAACGCTATTGACGGTATCTGCACGGAAATGGTCAAGGCCATTCTGAACAACACCGATCTTGAATACGTGATCAAGCTTAGAAACTGGGACTATGGTTACAATCGGGCGCTGAACAAGAGCAACCACGGCATCTTTTGTACAACCTATACCGAAGAGCGTGCACCCCGATTCAAATGGGTTGGCCCGTTGTCCCGTAATCTGTGGACTGTTTTCGCGCCCCCGGGCACCGATCTGCAGATTGACCGGCTGGAAGACACCAGAGGCATGCTTTTCGGCGGCTACCGTAATGACGTCAAGACCGAGTATCTGATTGAGCATGGATATGAGGTGTCAGCACTGGACAGTGATGACCTCAATCCCAAGCGCCTGGAACTCGGCCAGATTGACCTCTGGCTCGCCGACCGCCTGGGCGGGCCCTATGTGGCGTCGCAGCAGAATGTGGACGGAATCGAACCCGTTTTCTCTTTCAATGACACCGAGCTGTTTCTCGCCATCAACCCCGAAACCCCCGAAGCCACCGTTGAAAAACTTAACGCCGGGCTCAAAAAGGTGCACGAATCCGGCATGTTCGAGGCCATCGAAACCAAATACGGGCTGTAAGCCTGCGTTGGTGGTGTATGAGCGAGGTCTGTGTTTCCAGCCTCGCCATACCATGAGCCGCAATCAGTCAGTGAAGGCCATGTGCTCAGGGGCCAGTTGCATCAGATTCCGGCTGGGGCTCAGCATTCCGGTGGCATGAGCCTGTGCCCGTGGCAACAGGCGTTCGTAGTAGAATTCCGCCGTCGCCAGTTTGGCGCGATAGAAGTCCTCGGAGTCGGCGCCTCCCTTGTCCAGTTTATCAGAGGCGGCAGCAGCCATTCGTGCCCACATATAGGCCATGGTGACGTAACCGCTGTACATCAGGAAATCATGGGCTGCTGAACTCACGACGTCACGGTCCTTGCGGGCGGCCAGCATCAGGCGAACCGTCAGCACATTCCATTGCGCGGTCAGTTTGAGCAGCTCCACCGAGAAAGGTCGTACCCGTTTGTCCGTCAGGGTCTTGCGGGCAAAATTGGCGACCTTGAGGGTGAATTCCCTGACCGCCCCGCCCTGAGTCATCAACAGTACCTTGCGGCCCAGCAGGTCCAGCGCCTGGATACCGGTGGTGCCTTCATAGAGCGTGGCAATCCGGGTATCGCGCACGATCTGTTCCATACCGTGCTCTCGGATGTACCCATGCCCCCCGAAGACCTGAACCCCATGGTTTGCGGCTTCGTTACCCAGTTCTGTCAGGAAACCTTTGAGGATAGGCGTCAGGAACCCCAGTTTGTCATCGTAGGCATCGACCTTTTTCTGATCGCCGGTGGTGTGGCCTTCCACCATATGGTCAGCGAGCCGCGCGGCGTAATACAGCATCGCCCGCCCGCCTTCGGCAATGGCTTTCTGGGTCAGCAACATGCGGCGGACATCGGCATGGTGAATCAGGCTGTCGGCCACCTGTTCCGGTTCCTTCTTTCCTGACAGGGCGCGCATGGAGCGGCGTTCTTTGGCGTACTCCAGCGCCCACTGGTAGGACAGTTCCGCCGGGCCGACACCCTGGATGGCGGTGCCGATCCGCGCCGTGTTCATGAAGGTGAACATACAGTTCAACCCCTCGTTCTGCGGCCCGATCAGGAAGCCGATGGCCTCATCGAAATTCATCACGCAGGTGGCTGAGGCCTTGATCCCCATTTTCTTTTCCAGGCTGCCACAGCTCACGCCATTGGCTTCGCCAACGCCACCGTTCCCGTCAGGCAGGAACTTGGGCACGATGAACAGGCTGATGCCCCGGGTGCCTTTCGGAGCATCCGGCAAACGGGCCAACACAATATGAACGATGTTCTCGGTCAGATCATGGTCACCGGAGGAAATGAAGATCTTGGTGCCGGAGAGTTTGAAGCTGCCGTCTTCCTGAAGGGCCGCCTTGGTTTTCACCTGTCCCAGATCGGTCCCGCACTGGGGCTCGGTCAGGCACATGGTGCCACCCCACCGGCCTTCGGTTAGTGGTACCAGGTAAGTTTGCTTCTGGTCTTGGCTGCCGTGCAGAAAGATGGTGTTCATGGCTCCCATCGACAGACCCGGGTACATGGAGAAAGACCAGTTGGCGGTACCCATCATCTCCTGTTTGAACAGGCCCATGGAGGCCGGAAGTCCCTGCCCGCCGTACTCCTCCGGTGCAGACAGACCCTGCCAGCCACCCTGCGCATACTGTTGATAGGCTTCACGGTAGCCCGTGGGGGTGATGACTTCGCCGTTATCCAGTCTGCAGCCTTCCTCGTCGCCACTCTGATAGAGCGGGCTCAATACCTCTTCACAGAATTTGCTGCATTCGTTGAGTATCGCATCGACGATATCCGGAGTGGCGTTCTCCCCGGTCTTCAAGCGAGTGTAGTGCCCCGGGTAGTCGAAAACCTCGTTGAGCAGGAACTTCATGTCGCGCAAGGGTGCCTTGTACACCGGCATAGCAAATACCTCTGTGGTTCTGTTTCCATTGCCCGATGTTTTACGGCATTGCCGGCGACCTGCCATTGACGGAAACCGCCATGTCCCCTGTCAAAAAGGACAATTGGCTGAAATGACGCGAGCATGCACGCCGACGTTCTCTAATGATCGGTAGCAACGTGATGGGCGTATTTGAAGGGCCGATCATCCATTCTGAATTACCAGGGGAGTGTAAATATCATGCAAATATCGATTGGGACGAGCAGGATCACTGGTTTGCCCCGCTGTCTCTGGTTATTGTTGGCGACAGTGTTGCTTGCCGGCTGTGCCGGGCCGGCGCTTGAGGACTACAGTGACCGCGGGCCGGTGTTGACGCCCCGGGAATTCTTTACCGGCGAACTTTCTGCCCGGGGTGTGGTCAAGGATTTCTCGGGCGAAGTGATTCGCACCTTCGATGCGGATATTTCCGCCAGTTGGGACAGCAACGGCGTCGGCACCCTGGATGAGGAATTCCGGTTCGACGATGGCGAAATACAGACCCGGGTATGGACACTGACACCCGACAACGGCGCATTGCACGCCGATGCCGGTGATGTGGTGGAACCGGGCACCATGCGTTGGCAAGGCAATGCCATTAACATGAACTATGTCCTGCGGGTGTCCTATGGAGACGGCACTATTGATGTCCGCATGGATGACTGGATGTACCTGATTACACCGGACACCCTGATCAACCAGACCACCATGACCAAATGGGGGATTGAAGTCGGGGAGATCGTGCTGGTGATCAGCAAACGATAGCCTATGTTGAACTTTCAGCCGGTTGTTGGGACACAATCAAGCAGACGGATAATGCATTATGGTAAAGCAATGGTTGATCGCGCTGGTACTCGTAGCTTTGGCCGCCGGGGGGGCGTTCTCCTGGCAGCATCTGACCGGGGAGCAGGCGGCGGACGCCCAACGGGAACGCCCTGCAAGCAAGGTGAATACGGTCACTCCCGAAATGGAGCTGGTCAGTGACACCGTCAGGGCGGTGGGAAGCCTTCGGGCCCGGGATCAGGTGGAATTGACCACCGAAGTCAGCGGTCGTGTCGTTGAAATGAACCTTGATGCAGGAAAGCGGGTCCAGGCCGGTGACCTGTTGCTGCGTCTGGACGATCGTCAGGCCAGTGCCGATCTGCAAGTGGTAGAAGCCACCCTCTCCGATGCCCGTCGCCAGTTTGATCGCGCGCGGAAGCTCCAGACCAACAATAGCATTTCCCAGTCCCAGGTGGATGAATTGCGCACCGCTGTCGATGTGGCGGAAGCCCAGCGTGAGGCGGCCCGTACCCGTCTCGACAATCACCGTATTGAAGCGCCGTTTGCCGGGATTATTGGCCTTTCCGATATCAGCCTGGGAACCTATCTCGGTGCAGGCACGTCGGTGGCAACACTGGATTCCACCACCAAGATGGAATTGGGCTTCGCAATCCCAGAGCGCTTCCTCGGCCAGATTCACATTGGCCAGACCGTGCGGGGCACGTCGCCGGCTTATACCGGAGAAGTTTTTGGCGGTGAACTGGTGGAGCTGGGCACACGAATTGATGAGCTGAGCCGAACACTGCCGGTCCGGGCCTTGGTCGACAATCCCGATGGCAAACTCAAGCCTGGCCAGTTCATGTCGGCCACGCTGACGCTCCGCGAACGTGAATCCCTGGTCATTCCCGAGCAGGCGGTGATGATTCGTGGTGATGAAAAATACGTGTTCGTGGCCGAAGACGGTATTGCCCGACGGGTGTCGGTGACCCTGGGGTCCCGGATGCCTGGCCTGGTGGAAATCGTTGACGGACTGTCGCTGGATGAGCAGGTGATCGTAACCGGCCAGGACAGACTGAGCAGTGGCGACAGGATCAGTGTGGTAGAAGGGGAGAATGTGGTCCCCGACAACCGCTTTGCCAATTCCCTGGAGTCGTGAACCGTGATCCTGTCTGATGTCTCCATTAAACGTCCTGTCTTTGCGACGGTTCTCAGTCTTCTCATTGTGGTTTTCGGCCTGGCGGCTTTGCTGGGGCTTCCAGTGCGGGAGTATCCGGACATTGACCCACCCGTGGTGTCCATCTCCACGGATTACATTGGCGCCGCCGCCGAAGTGGTGGACACCCAGATTACTCAGGTGGTTGAAGGGGCTATCAGCGGAATCGAAGGTATTCGCTCCATTGAGTCCTCCACCGAACAGGGCGAATCCCGGACCAGTATCGAATTTACCATTTCCCGCAACGTCGATATTGCTGCCAACGATGTGCGCGATGCCGTGTCCCGCATTGCCGATCAGCTGCCCGAAGAGGCCGAGGCGCCGGTGGTCCAGAAGGCCGATTCGGACGCCCGCCCGATGATGTGGGTGACCCTGCGCAGTGACATCTGGGACAGTGCGGAATTGAGCGATTTTGCCGAACGGGTGCTTGCCGACCGACTGTCCGTGCTGGATGGCGTTGCCGACGTACGCATTGGTGGTGAGCGGCGCTACGCCATCCGGGTCTGGCTGGACCGTGAACGGTTGGCCGCGCGGGATATCACCGTAGCTGAGGTGGAACGCTCACTGCGAGCCAACAACGTTGAACTGCCAGCCGGCTCGGTGGACTCTTCCACCCGCAACTTCACGGTGCGTGCGGAGGGCCGGCTCACCAATGTTGAGCAGTTCCGTGATCTGGTGATTCGTCGCGACGGCAATGACCTTCTGCGCCTGGGCGAGGTGGCCAATGTCCAGATGGGGGTGGAGTCTGATGTCAGCCGACTGCGGGCCAACGGCAAGACCGCAATCGGCATGGGCATTATTCGCCAGTCCAAGGCCAACACGGTGGCGGTCTCCGATGCCGTGCGCGCTGAGCTGGAAAAAATACGCGAAACACTGCCCCCGGAAGTGACGATTGCAGAAAGCTACGACGAGTCGATATTCATCCGCGCGTCGATCAAGGAAGTGGTATTTACGCTCGCCATTGCGGTGTCCCTGGTCATTCTGGTGATCTTTCTGTTCCTGCGCTCCTGGCGGGCCACCTTGATACCGGCGGTGACCATCCCGGTGGCGGTTATCGGCGCCTTTATCGGGCTCGGTTTCCTTGGATTCTCCATCAACGTGCTGACCCTGCTTGCGGTGATTCTGGCCATCGGTCTGGTGGTAGACGACGCCATCGTCATGCTGGAAAACATCCAGCGCCGGATCGATGAGGGCGAACCTCCACTGCTGGCGTCCTATCGCGGCGCCAAGCAAGTGGCCTTTGCCGTTATTGCCACCACGCTCACCCTGGTAGCCGTGTTCGTACCCATCTCCTTTATGGGCGGCAACATCGGGCGACTGTTTGCCGAGTTTGGCTTCACCCTGGCTGCGGCGGTGGTGGTGTCCAGCCTGGTGGCACTTACCCTGGCACCCATGCTGTGCTCGAAATGGTTGCGGCATAGCCCGGAATCGGCGGAAGGACACCGGTTGTGGGCGGCCAGTGAAAAAGTGCTCAATGGCCTGACCCACGGCTACGAACGGATGCTCAGCTTCTCCCTCAACCAGCCCGGATTGTTGCTGGGACTTGGGCTTGCCGGGTTGATCGTTGCCACGGTGATTTTCCCAAGATTGCCGCAGGAGTTGGCGCCCACGGAAGACCGGGGCGTAATCATTATGCCAACCAGCGCGCCCCGGGGTTCGACGGTCGAGTTCACCGATCACTACGTGCGCAAGGCGGAGCAGGACCTGTTGCCCTACCTGGAAGAGGGTGTCTCCAATCGGTTGTTATCGATCGTTGGCTTCCGCGACGAAGAGGACAACGCCTTCATGATCATGGGCCTGGTGCCCTGGGAAGATCGCAATATCAAACAACAGCAAATAACCAGCGAGTTGCGGGGAAAACTCAGTGAGATCACGGGTATTCGTGCGATTGCGGTGAACCCGCCAGGGCTCGGTCAGCGCGGCTTTGATCAACCGGTGGAATTTGTAGTGGCCGGGCCGGATTACGAAAGTGTGCAGGCCTGGAGCGAGGAAATCGTCGAACGAGCGAAGGACAACCCGAACCTGCTGAACCTGGACACTGATTTCGAGCTGACCCGCCCCGAACTGCGCGTTTCCATCGATCGGGAGAGAGCTGCGGACCTGGATGTCACCATCGAAGATGTGGGGCTGACACTGCAGACCATGTTGGCGTCACGACAAGTCACCACCTACCTGGACCGTGGACGCGAATACGACGTCATTCTACAAGCTGCAGATGCTGATCGGGCAACGCCGTCAGACCTGGGCCAGATTTTCCTGCGCCCTCGCGAAGGAGGCACCCTGATTCCTCTCCAGGCGCTGGTGTCGGTGGAGGAAATTGGCGCCAATCCCGACCTGCGACGCATCGACCGCTTGCCGGCAGTTGTCATCAGTGCCTCGCTGGCCGATGGCTATGATCTGGGGTCGGCACTGACGTATCTGAACAACCTGGCTGTGGATAACCTTCCGCCGGAGGCGAGGGTGAGCTACAAGGGACTATCGCGGGAATTCCAGGAATCGTCGTCGGCGATCTACGTCACCTTTGGTCTGGCCTTCGTGATTGTCTTTCTGGTATTGGCGGCCCAGTTCGAAAGCTGGATTCACCCGCTGATCATCATGCTGTCAGTACCATTGGCGGTCACCGGAGCCCTGCTGGGCCTGTGGTGGGCCGGCATCAGCCTGAATATCTACAGCCAGATTGGCATCATCATGTTGCTGGGGTTGATGGCGAAGAACGGCATATTGATTGTTGAGTTTGCCAATCAGCTCCGCGATAAGGGCTATGAAGTGAAGGACGCGATTCTGGAAGGTGCCAGTCTGCGCTTCCGGCCGGTGCTGATGACCACCATATCCACGGTCTTCGGCGCCGTGCCTTTGGTGCTCGCAACGGGTGCGGGTGCGGAAAGCCGGGCTTCGATCGGTATCGTTATCCTCGGCGGGCTGGTGTTTGCCACAACCCTGACCCTGTTTATCATTCCTGTGCTCTATAACCTGCTGGCACGGTTTGCCAAGTCCACCAACGCGATTGCACTGGAACTTGAAAAACAGGCCAGTCAGTCCCCCGGTGGCCGCGGCATGACGGCCGCGCCGCAGTCAAAAGAGATGGATCAGTTCTAACGACCGGGGTTCAGAGTGTTTACCGAAAACATACTGGCTGCCGATCAGTGGTGGGTTCCTTCTACCGCAGGTAGCACCAACCTGTGGATAATTTATGGGATAACCTTCGGATAAGCTTTGGTTAAAACAAAAATACTTATTTAAAAACAAATAATTAAGTGACATTATAAGGCGTTTTAGAACACATCTAAGGTGTGGATAACTTTCTTGAAAAGTTTTCTGAAAAGGTGTCTACAAGCCGCTGATATCCGTCAGATTTCGGTTATCCACTATTCGTGAAACCCGGCGTGGAACCCTATGTACCGGGTAGGTAATGCCCGGGGTCTTTCGATAATCCCTCATGTCTGGTTAAAATTTGCACATTCTGACTGCAATTTACCGGGTGAGGCGTTATACTCCCCGCCCTGATTTTCAGGCTGTTTCCTGAGACCGAGAATTTTTCTGAATCCCCGTTTGCCGAGGTGATGTTGTGGATTATCCGACCCGTTTCGATGTCATAGTCATTGGTGGTGGCCATGCCGGCACTGAAGCCGCGCTGGCGGCTGCACGCATGGGTTCGCAGACCCTGCTGCTGACCCACAACATCGAGACCCTGGGCCAGATGTCCTGCAACCCCGCCATTGGCGGTATCGGCAAGAGCCATCTGGTCAAGGAAATCGATGCCCTCGGTGGCGCCATGGCCATGGCCACCGACAAGGCGGGAATCCAGTTCCGCGTTCTCAACTCGCGCAAAGGACCGGCGGTACGAGCCACCCGCGCCCAGGCAGACCGGGTGCTGTACAAGGCGGCCATCCGCGAAATCCTCGAGAACCAGCCCAACCTGACCCTGTTCCAGCAGGCCGCTGACGACCTGATTGTGGATGGTGGGCGCATCACCGGTGTGGTTACCCAGTCCGGCATTCGTTTTCGCGCGCCCACGGTGGTGCTGACCACCGGAACCTTCCTTGGCGGTGTTATCCACATAGGCATGCAGCAGCATTCCGGTGGCCGTGCCGGTGACGCACCGGCGAACGCGCTGGCACAGCGTTTACGTGAACTGCCGTTCAACGTCGGGCGCCTGAAAACCGGCACCCCACCCCGTATTGACGCTCGCAGCGTGGATTTCTCCGTGATGCAGGAGCAGTGGGGTGATGATCCGGCGCCAGTGATGTCCTTCCTGGGTTCCCGCAACCAGCATCCTGAACAGGTATGTTGCTACGTTACCCGCACCACCGAACAAACCCACGACATCATTCGCAGTGGCTTTGACCGGTCGCCCATGTTTGCCGGTAACATCGAAGGTATCGGGCCTCGCTATTGCCCCTCCATCGAGGACAAGGTAAACCGGTTTGCCGACAAGGACTCGCACCAGATTTTCGTGGAGCCGGAGGGGCTGACCACCAATGAGTTGTACCCCAACGGCATCTCCACCAGTCTGCCGTTCGATATCCAGCTTGCCGCTGTGCGCACCATTCCCGGCTTCGAGAATGCCCACATTACGCGGCCCGGCTACGCCATTGAGTACGACTTCCTGAACCCACAGGATCTGCGCCACACCCTGGAAACCAAATTCATCCAGGGCCTGTACTTTGCGGGCCAGATCAATGGCACCACCGGTTACGAAGAAGCCGGTGCCCAGGGCCTTCTCGCGGGTATCAACGCGGCATTGCGTGCTCAAGACAAGGACGAATGGTACCCCCGCCGTGACGAAGCCTATCTTGGCGTTCTGGTGGACGACCTGATCACCATGGGTACTTCCGAGCCGTACCGCATGTTTACCAGCCGTGCCGAATACCGACTGATCCTGCGGGAGGACAACGCCGACCTTCGCCTGACGGAAACCGGTCACAAGCTTGGGTTGGTGGATGACCAACGCTGGCAGGCCTTCAACAGCAAGCGTGAAGCCATCGCGGCTGAACGTCAGCGCCTTGAAACCACACGCATTCATCCGGGCACCTCTGGTGGGGACGCCGCCAACAGCCACCTGCGCCAGCCCATGAACCGTGACCAGACACTGGCGGAGCTGCTGCGGCGCCCCGAGATCAACTATCGCCACATTGCTGACATGGCCGAAGGCCACGCAGACGACCCGGCGGTGGCGGATCAGGTGGAAATCGAGATCAAGTACGAGGGCTATATCTCCCGCCAGGCGGACGAAATCGAGCGCCTGCGCCGGAACGAAAATACCCGTTTACCGGATGATATTGATTTTGATGCCATTGGTGGCCTGTCCAACGAGATCAAGCAGAAGCTCAAGGAAGTACGGCCGGAAACCGTGGCCCAGGCTTCACGCATCCAGGGTGTGACCCCGGCCGCCATTTCCCAGGTGCTGGTACATCTCAAGAAGCGCGACCTGCTGCGCAAGCAATCCGCCTGAGTGCGCCCATGAGCGATGCACTCTGGCAACGCCAGCTCGCCCAGGGCCTGGTTGACCTCAACCTGGAACTGGACAGCGCCAGCCAGCAACAGCTGCTGGCGTTTCTGGCCCTGCTGAATAAGTGGAACCGCGCCTATAACCTCACGGCTGTGCGGGAGCCACGACAGATGGTGTCGCGCCAGTTGTTGGACAGCCTCAGTATCCTGCCGTTTGTCACCGCGGACCATCTGCTGGATGTTGGTGCCGGGGGCGGGTTGCCCGGCATCCCCCTGGCGATCACGTTACCCGACAGGCGTTTTACCCTGCTGGACAGCAACAGCAAGAAAACCCGCTTCCTGACCCAGTGTGTGCTGGAACTTGGCCTGAAAAATGTGGAGATCATTCACGGCCGGGCTGAAAGCTGTGATCCCGCGATCCGATACCGGCAGATCAGCAGTCGTGCGTTTACGGCACTGGATAACCTCGTCAACTGGTGCGGGCATCTGCTTGCGGATGAGGGTGAGTTCCTTGCCATGAAAGGTCAGTTTCCGGATGATGAGGTGGCTGCCCTGCCAGCGGGTTGGCAGGTAACATCCCGACAGTCATTATCGGTACCTGGCTCGGACGGCGACCGTCACCTGCTGGTGATCGGTCGGGATTCCAGCCATCAGAATTTCACGACAGGAGGCGAGTCATGGCGCGTGTGATTGCAGTGACCAATCAAAAAGGCGGTGTGGGTAAAACCACCACCTGCGTCAACCTGGCTGCGTCGTTGGCCGCAACCAAGCGCCGCGTGTTACTGGTGGATATGGACCCCCAGGGCAACGCCACCATGGGCAGTGGTGTGGACAAGAATGCCTTGGAGCTCTCCGGCTACGACATGCTCACCAAACGGGCAACGGCAGCCGAGGTCATTTTCCGGGCTGAAGTCTCTGGGTTCGACATACTGCCGGCCAACGGCGACCTGACCGCTGCCGAAGTGGAACTGATGAACGAAATCGGCCGCGAGCATCGCCTGCGTCTGGCCCTGAACAAGGTGCGGGAGAACTACGACTACATCCTGATCGACTGTCCGCCGTCCCTCAGCCTGCTGACCGTCAATGCGCTGTCAGCGGCGGATACGGTGCTGATTCCCATGCAGTGTGAATATTATGCTCTTGAGGGCCTGGCGGCATTGATGAACACGGTTGAGCAGATTCAGGAAACCGTCAACCCGGACCTGCAGGTAGAAGGCATCCTGCGCACCATGTACGACCCCCGCAACAGCCTGACCCTGGATGTTTCCAGCCAGCTCAACGAGTTTTTCGGCGACAAGGTCTACCGTGCGGTGATCCCCCGCAACGTGAGGCTGGCGGAAGCCCCGAGCTATGGTATGCCGGCGCTGAAATACGATCGCGCGTCCAAGGGCGCGGTGGCCTACCTGGCCCTGGCCGGTGAAATGGTACGCCGGCATGGATCGCAAAAGACATCTGCGGCCGTTGCCGTGTAAACTACCTCTCCTTTGCACACAGATATTTCATCGGGAAGAATGACAAATACCATGGCGGCGAAGAAACGAGGACTGGGTGAGCGCGGACTGGGCGCTCTGTTGCAGGGCTCCAGAGTCAACCTGGACCAGGAACTGAAGGACCACGACGGTGAGCTCCGGGAAGTTCCGATCGACCTGATCCAACGTGGCCGGTTCCAGCCTCGCCGTGACATGGACCCGGCGGCTCTTCAGGAACTGGCTGACTCCATCCGTCAGCAGGGTGTGATGCAGCCCGTTGTCGTACGCCCGATTGCCGAAGGCCGCTTTGAGTTGATCGCAGGCGAGCGCCGCTGGCGAGCCACCCAGATGGCCGAGCTGGACCGCATTCCTGCCATTATCCGTGACGTGCCGGATGATGCCGCCATCGCCATGGCGCTGATTGAGAATATCCAGCGCGAGAACCTCAATCCCATCGAAGAAGCCTTTGCACTACAACGTCTGCAGGATGAGTTTGGCCTGACCCAGGCTCAGGTCGCTGAAGCGGTGGGTAAGTCCCGTACCACCATCACCAACCTGCTGCGACTGATCAGCCTGTCGGAAGACGTTCGTGTTATGTTGGAACATGGCGACCTGGAAATGGGGCATGGCCGTGCCATGCTTACGCTTCAGCCTGAGCAGCAAATGCAGGTAGCGCGGCAGGTGGTCGCGAAGTCCCTGTCGGTTCGGCAGACGGAAGCCCTGGTTCGCCGGGTGCAACAGGAATCGCCGAACCGCAAGAAAACCAAGGGTGAAGTGGATCCGAACATCCGCGCTCTGCAGGACGACCTGGCCGAGCGACTCGGTGCCCGGGTGTCGATTGACCATGGCCAGCGTGGCAAGGGCAAACTGGTGATTGAATACACCTCCCTCGACGAGCTGGATGGCATTCTGGGCCATATCAAGTAACGCTCCTGGCAGGATTCCCACAGTGCCGCTGTTAACAATTTAGTGCTGGCACTCTGCGACCAACGACGGGGTGCCAAAGGTCAGTATTGACTAGGTACCACTACATATAGTGCTGCCCCTTCGCTTTGGTGTCTATTTGTGTCCCCATTTCCCCCAACGCCAGTTTTTCTGCGTGTTTCAGGGCGGAGAGACAATTCCGGTTTTGTTGATTCGTGTAGATTGAACACATATAATCTGCGGCGCTTGTATCGGTGCGATTGTCTAATTAATAAACGGCACCGAGCCAAAGCGGTGTGGCAACCGGGAAATACCATGACGAAGGCTGAACAGGGTGGGATACAGCGTCCGCCCATCGCACGATGGTTTGTAATAGAAAGTGTGGTATTGGTCGTCGTCAGTCTGGCCTTCCTCTTTAAAAGCCAGGTGGCCGGTTATTCAGCACTGCTTGGGGGGCTTATTTTTCTTCTGCCCCACGGCTATTTTGCCTTCAAGGCTTTCCGCTACTCCGGCGCGCGGTCTGCCCGGCAGATCATGAGTTCTTTTTACCAGGGTGAGGCCGGCAAGCTCATCCTGTGCGCCATCCTGTTTACGATGGTGTTCAAATGGATTCCGTCGCTTGATATAGCGGCACTTTTTTTATCATTTGCGATCATGTTGGTCACCAATTGGTTGACTCCGCTCCTTGCGAGCCGCAGAACGCAGCGAAGCTAACAGGACCTGAGAGAACGTTATGGCAGGCAGCGCATCAGAGTATATCCAGCACCACCTCCAGAATCTCACCTATGGGAAACTTCCGGCCGGCTATGAGCGTGCTGATGGTTCGGTGATGTCGGAAGCAGGCTGGACCATGGCCCACAATGCCCGGGAAGCCTCTGATATGGGTTTCTGGGCCGTTCACGTGGATTCTCTCGGATGGGCTGTTGCGCTGGGCGCCCTGTTCCTGATTCTGTTTCGCGTGGCAGCAAAGCGAGCGACCTCCGGGCAGCCCAGTGGTCTCCAGAACTTTGTTGAAATTCTGATCGAATTTGTTGATACCAGTGTCAAAGAGACCTTCCACGGCCGGAACAAGGTGATTGCGCCACTGTCGCTGACCATCTTCTGCTGGGTCTTCCTGATGAACCTGATGGACCTGGTACCGGTGGACTTCCTGCCCCAGTTGTTCCACATGATGGGTCTGGAATACATGAAGGTCGTGCCGACTACGGACGTCAATGTCACACTGGGCATGTCGCTCTCCGTGTTCTTCCTGATCATCTACTACAGCATCAAGGTCAAAGGCGTCGGTGGTTTTGTCGGGGAGTTGACCCTGCACCCGTTCTCGTCCGACAACTTCTTTCTCAAAGTATTGCTGGTACCGGTTAACCTGTTGCTGGAAGGTGTGAGCCTGCTGGCCAAGCCCATTTCACTGGCACTGCGTCTGTTCGGTAACCTCTATGCCGGTGAGTTGATCTTTATCCTGATTGCCCTGCTGCCGTTCTGGGCACAGTGGGCGTTGTCGGTACCCTGGGCCATTTTCCACATTCTGATCATCACGCTGCAGGCGTTCATCTTCATGATGTTGACGATTGTCTACCTGAGCATGGCTCACGAAGACAGTCATTGATCGGAACCATTAAAACGTAGTTTGAAAACCAAAACCCTTAAACTGAAAACCTAACTGAAAACTGGGAGTTATCATGGAAACTGTAGTTGGAATGACCGCGATTGCCGTTGCACTGCTGATCGGCCTGGGTGCCCTGGGTACTGCTATCGGCTTTGGTATCCTCGGTGGCAAGTTCCTGGAAGGCGCCGCACGTCAACCGGAAATGACCCCGATGCTGCAGGTTAAAATGTTCATCGTTGCTGGCCTGCTGGACGCCGTAACCATGATCGGTGTTGGTATCGCTCTGTTCTTCACTTTCGCCAACCCGTTTGTCGGCCAGATCGCCGGTTAATCGAGTCGCCGCCGGGAATACTCCCGGTCTGATGATTCTTTACACAACAGGCGAGAGGTGAAGACGTGAACATTAATTTGACGATGATTGGTCAAGCCATCGCGTTCTTTATCTTTGTCGTGTTCTGCATGAAATATGTGTGGCCGCCGATTATGGCCGCACTGCAGGAACGTCAAAAGAAGATCGCTGACGGACTGGCTGCCTCAGACCGCGCCGCGCGCGATCTGGAACTGGCTCAGGAAAAGTCAGCCAAGGAACTGCGTGAAGCCAAGCAGCAAGCGGCTGGCCTGATCGAACAGGCCAACAAGCGTGCGGCCCAGATTGTGGAAGCATCGAAAGACGATGCCCGCAAGGAAGGCCAGAAGCTGATTGAGCAGGCCAAGGCCGAAATTGAGCAGGAGCGCAATCAGGCTCGTGACGCGTTGCGTGCAGAAATTGCCGCCATCGCGGTTGCCGGTGCTGAGAAGATCCTGGAAACCTCTGTCGATGCCAACAAGCACAGTGAGATGCTGGACAAACTGGCAGCAGAACTCTAAACGACGAGGTTCATCATGGCACAACTGAGAACGCTGGCCCGCCCTTACGCAAAGGCAGCATTTTCGGCCGCTCAGGACCAGAAGCAACTGGCTGAATGGTCTGAAGTGCTAACCGTTGCCGGGCAGATTACAGCCAACGAAGACATTCGACAGCTTCTCGCCAGTCCAGGCACCGAAGAGCAGAAGAAGGCAGACATGATTCTGGAGTGCGTTGGAGACAACGTCACAGAGTCGGTTCGCAATTTCTTAATGATTCTGGCGGCCAATCGCCGGTTGAGTCTTCTGCCCGAGATTGCAGCGCTCTTCAACACGTACCGGGCTGACTTTGAGCGCACTGTTGATATTGATGTCACCTCTGCATATGAGTTGACGGACGAACAACAGCAGAAGCTCGCCCAGGCACTGTCGACCAAACTCGAGCGCCAAGTGTCACTCGCAGCGTCAATGGACAAGTCTTTGATCGGCGGTGTGATTGTACGCACCGGCGACATGGTGATTGACGCATCTGTACGCGGAAAGCTGACCAAACTGGCCGACGCTCTGGGCTCCTGATTTCAGCACAAGGTTTGAGGATAAAGGCATGCAGCAACTGAATCCATCCGAGATCAGTGACATCATCAAGAAGAGAATCGAAAAGCTCGATATCTCTTCCGATGCAAAGAACGAAGGTACGATCCTCTCCGTTTCTGACGGTATCGTACTGATCCACGGTCTCGCCGACGTTATGTACGGTGAGATGATTGAATTTGCCAACGGCATATTCGGTATGGCCCTGAACCTGGAGCGTGACTCTGTGGGTGCGGTTGTACTGGGTGACTACGAAGATCTGGCGGAAGGCCAGAAGGTTCGTTGTACCGGCCGCATCCTGGAAGTACCGGTAGGTCCGGAACTGATGGGCCGTGTGGTTGATGGCCTGGGTAATCCCGTCGATGGCAAGGGCGAACTGGGCACCGATCTGACCTCACCGGTCGAGAAAGTGGCTCCCGGCGTTATCGCTCGTCAATCCGTTGATGAGCCGGTCCAGACCGGTCTGAAAGCCATCGACACCATGGTGCCAATCGGTCGTGGCCAGCGTGAGCTGATCATCGGTGACCGCCAGATCGGTAAGACCGCCGTCGCCATCGACGCGATCATCAACCAGAAAGGTTCCGGCATCAAGTGTATCTACGTGGCTGTCGGCCAGAAGCAGTCTTCCATTGCCGCGGTTGTGCGCAAGCTGGAAGAGCACGGCGCGATGGATCACACCATCGTGGTTGCCGCCGGTGCCGCCGATCCTGCAGCGATGCAGTTCCTGGCCCCCTACTCCGGCACATCCATGGGTGAATACTTCCGTGACCGCGGTGAAGACGCACTGATCATCTATGATGATCTGTCCAAGCAGGCTGTGGCCTATCGCCAGATCTCCCTGCTGCTGCGTCGTCCGCCGGGTCGTGAAGCTTACCCGGGTGACGTTTTCTACCTGCACTCCCGTCTGCTGGAGCGGGCGTCCCGGATCAACGCCGACGAAGTTGAAAAGCTGACCAACGGCGAAGTAAAAGGCCAGACCGGTTCGCTGACGGCTCTGCCGATCATCGAGACCCAGGCCGGCGACGTTTCCGCGTTCGTACCGACCAACGTGATCTCGATCACCGACGGCCAGATCTTCCTGGAGACCAACCTGTTCAACTCCGGTATCCGTCCGGCGATGAACGCGGGTGTCTCGGTATCGCGGGTGGGTGGTTCCGCCCAGACCAAGATCATGAAGAAGCTTGGCGGTAACATCCGTCTCGCGCTGGCCCAGTATCGTGAACTGGCCGCTTTCGCACAGTTTGCTTCCGACCTTGACGAAGCGACCCGTAAGCAGCTTGAGCACGGTCAGCGGGTGACCGAACTGATGAAACAGAACCAGTACAGCCCGATGTCCGTGGCTGAAATGGGTACGGTTCTGTTCGCAGCCAACGAAGGCTTCCTGGACGACGTTGATGTCGACAATGTAGTGAAGTTCGAAGCACTGATGCTGGACTGGATGCGGTCCGAGCAGAAAGAACTTCTCGACAAGATCAACGAGAAAGGCGATTACAACGATGAAATTGCCGCGAGCCTGAAAGCTGCACTTGAGAAATTCAAGACCACTCAAAGCTGGTAACGAATGGGCCTGCAATGCGTTGCGGGCCGATTTTCGAGCAACGAGTGTCTAACTTGAGAGGGCAGTGAGTTATGGCCGCCGGAAAAGAAATACGTAACCAGATATCCAGCATCAAGAGCACGCAGAAAATCACCAGCGCCATGGAAATGGTTGCGGCGAGCAAGATGCGCAAGGCTCAGGAGCGCATGAAGGCAACACGCCCTTATGCGGAAAAGATGCGCCAGGTTATTGGGCATATTGCCAAGGCGAACGTCCAGTACAAGCACCCGTTCATGGTCGAGCGTGAAGTCAAGCGCGTGGGCTATGTGGTGGTGTCTACGGATCGTGGCCTGTGTGGTGGTCTGAACATCAACCTGTTCAAAGCGCTTGTTCGTGACATGCGAGCGTGGAAAGAGAAAGGAGTAGAGGCTGATCTGTGTACCATCGGGCAGAAAGGTGCTTCTTTCTTCAGGAGCTATGGCGGCAACGTCGTTGCGGCGCTGACCCATCTGGGGGACAGCCCGAGCTCTGAAAAACTCATCGGCAACGTCAAAGTCATGCTGGATGCGTTCTCGGAAGGCAAGATCGACCGTCTTTACCTGGTCAGCAACGAGTTCGAAAACACCATGACCCAGACCCCGCAGGTGGAGCAGATTCTGCCACTGCCTCCGGGAGAAGACGAGGAAGAGATCAAGAACCAGTGGGATTATCTCTACGAGCCCGATGCCAGGCAGATCCTCGATGGCCTTCTGCCACGTTACATTGAATCCCAAGTGTACCAGGGTGTGGTGGAAAATCTGGCATGTGAACAGGCCGCCCGTATGATCGCCATGAAGAGTGCAACTGACAACGCCGGTGGCATCATCGACGAGCTTCAGCTGGCTTACAACAAGGCGCGTCAGGCAGCTATCACCCAAGAGATTTCGGAGATTGTCAGCGGTGCGGCTTCGGTCTGATCCGCCAGCAATCCAACTGGTTTTATTGACTATCAAGATAACGAGGAACCGAGCATGAGTAGCGGACACATCGTTCAGATCATTGGCGCGGTTATCGACGTGGAATTTCCACGTGACTCCGTACCCAACGTATATGACGCACTGCTGCTTGAAGGTGGCGATACAACTCTGGAAGTCCAGCAGCAGCTGGGTGACGGCATTGTTCGTACCATCGCCATGGGCAGCACCGAAGGCCTGAAGCGTGGCCTGAAAGCAGACAACACCGGTAAAGCCATTTCAGTACCGGTTGGCACCCAGACTCTGGGCCGTATCATGGATGTTCTGGGTCGTCCCATCGACGAACAGGGCGAGATCGGCGAAGAAGAGCGCTGGGGTATCCACCGCAAGGCACCGGGCTATGCCGACCAGGCAGCGTCCGCAGACCTGCTGGAAACCGGCATCAAGGTTATCGACTTGATCTGCCCGTTCGCCAAAGGTGGTAAGGTCGGCCTGTTCGGTGGTGCCGGTGTTGGTAAGACCGTCAACATGATGGAGCTGATCAACAACATTGCGAAAGAGCACTCCGGTCTCTCTGTATTCGCCGGTGTTGGTGAGCGGACCCGTGAAGGTAACGACTTCTACTACGAAATGAAGGACTCCAACGTTCTTGATAAAGTAGCGATGGTCTATGGCCAGATGAACGAGCCTCCCGGAAACCGTCTGCGTGTGGCCCTGACCGGTCTCACCATGGCTGAGAAGTTCCGTGACGAAGGTCGTGACGTACTGCTGTTCGTCGATAACATCTACCGTTACACGCTGGCGGGTACCGAAGTATCAGCCCTGCTCGGCCGTATGCCGTCTGCGGTAGGTTACCAGCCGACTCTGGCCCAGGAGATGGGTGAGCTGCAGGAGCGGATCACGTCGACCAAGACCGGTTCCATCACGTCCATCCAGGCGGTCTATGTACCGGCGGATGACTTGACCGACCCGTCTCCGGCGACCACCTTCTCCCACCTTGACGCGACCGTGGTACTGAGCCGTGACATCGCTTCCAAGGGTATTTACCCGGCGATCGACCCGCTTGACTCCACCTCTCGTCAGCTGGATCCGCTGGTCATCGGTGACGAGCACTACGAAGTGGCTCGTGGCGTGCAGACCAACCTGCAGCGCTACAAAGAGCTGAAAGACATCATCGCCATCCTGGGTATGGACGAGCTGTCAGAAGAAGACAAGCTGACCGTTGCCCGTGCCCGTAAGATCGAGCGTTTTCTGTCCCAGCCGTTCCATGTTGCTGAAGTCTTCACTGGTTCTCCCGGTAAGTACGTTTCCCTGAAGGAAACCATCAGCAGCTTTAAGGGCATTCTCAACGGTGACTATGATGATATGCCTGAGCAGGCGTTCTACATGGTTGGTACCATTGAGGAAGCGGTCGAGAAAGCGAAGGAAATGAAGAGCAAGGCAAAGAAGTAATCTGAGCCTAAAGCGCTTGTTTCCGGATCGATCAGAGAGGCAACAACATGGGTATGACCGTGCATTGTGACGTGGTAAGTGCCGAAACAAAGATCTATTCCGGATTGGTTGAAATGCTGATCGCAGCGGGCTCTGAAGGTGACCTGGGTATCGCCCCGGGCCATACGCCGCTGCTGACCCAGCTTAAGCCGGGTCCTATCCGGATAATCAAACAGGGCGGAGAGGAAGAGATCCTTTACGTGTCTGGTGGTTATCTGGAAGTTCAGCCGAATCTGGTAACGCTGCTCGCGGACACGGCTGTCCGTGCCAAGGATGTGGACGAAGCAGCGGCGATTGAAGCTCAGCGTGAGGCTGAGAAGGCACTCGCCAATCAAACGGGTGAATTTGAGTATTCCCGTGCCGCCGCCGAGTTGGCCGAAGCTGTTGCCCAGCTTCGAACCATCCAGCAGCTGCGCAACAAGATGCGCTAGGCGTATCTTTTCGGGACTGCCGATCACCAAAACCGCATCTTGAGTCGCCTGAGAACAGCGAAACGTTGTCAGGCAACGAAGGGTGCGGTTTTTTTTGTTCAGGCACTGAAACTGGCTACCGATCCGGAGCGTGGTAATCGTATGACTCCCCTTCACGTTGTGATTCTGGCCGCCGGCCAGGGTTCGAGAATGAAATCGTCGCTGCCGAAAGTTCTCCATCGGGTGGCTGGCAAGCCCATGCTCCATCACGTTGTTGATACCGCCCGCCAGTTGGGCGCCTCCGGTATCCATGGCGTCATTGGGCATGGTGCGGACCAGGTCCGGCAGATTACACCCGCCGAAGATCTCATCTGGGCACTGCAGGAACAGCAACTGGGCACGGGCCACGCGGTTGCTCAGGCTCTGCCGGCTCTGCCGGATGAGGCGCGAGTGTTGATTCTCTATGGCGACGTACCACTAACCAAAGTTGAGACGCTTGAAAACCTGGTTTCTCAGGTAAGTGATCGTTCACTCGCGTTGTTAACCGTGAACCTGGAAACACCGGATGGATACGGGCGCATCCTGCGGGATGAGAGCGGCAAGGTGCGTGCGATCGTGGAACAGAAGGATGCCACTGATGCCCAGAAGCAAATCCGGGAGGTGAATACGGGCATCCTGGCGGTCTCGGCACGCCACTTGAAGGACTGGCTGCCGCAGCTCTCCAACAGCAACGCTCAGGGTGAATACTACCTGACCGATATCATTGCCATGGCGGCTGACCGCGGAGTGGATATCGCCGTTGCCCAACCTGCGTCCGAATATGAGGTCCAGGGTGTTAACAACCGTCTTCAACTCGCCGAACTTGAGCGCTGGGTACAGCGTCAGGAAGCCGACCGTTTAATGACTGAGGGTGCAACCCTGGCGGATCCTGCCCGTATTGACGTGCGTGGTGAGTTGTCGGTGGGCCAGGATGTCCTGATCGATGTTAACGTGGTGTTTGAAGGCAAGGTCTCGCTGGCAGACGGTGTCAGTATCGGACCTGGTTGTGTGATACGGGATAGCCATATCGCGGCCGGTGCAACAATCGAAGCGCACTCGCTAATCGACGGCGCGAACGTGGGCGCGGGCGCCAGTGTCGGACCGTTCGCCCGCCTTCGGCCCGGTACCCGGCTGGCGGCCAACACCAAGGTAGGCAACTTTGTTGAAACCAAGAAAGCCGACGTGGGCGAGGGAAGCAAGATCAACCACCTCAGTTACGTTGGTGACGCCTCACTTGGCCGTAATGTAAATGTGGGTGCAGGGACCATCACCTGTAATTATGATGGGGTGAATAAATCCAGAACCGTTATTGGTGATGACGTGTTTGTTGGGTCCAACACCTCACTGGTGGCGCCGGTCAGCATCGCTTCCGGGTCTACCGTCGGTGCGGGCTCTACCATCACCCGTGATGTGGCGGAGAGTGAGCTGGCGGTCGCACGAGCTCGTCAGCGCAATATCTCCGGCTGGGAACGGCCGACGAAAAAGTGATTTAAACGATATACAACGGACAGGTGACAGCGACATGTGTGGCATTGTAGGTGCGGTATCAGAAAGGGATGTCCAGGGAATTCTTCTCGAAGGCCTGCGTCGTCTGGAATATCGGGGCTACGACTCCGCCGGCATGGCCGTGATCGACGGCAAACAGGCCATTAACCGGGCCCGCGAAGTGGGCAAGGTTGCGGCCCTGGCCGATGCCATCACTGGCAATGGGCTTGAGGGAACTGCCGGCATTGCGCACACCCGCTGGGCGACCCACGGTGAACCGTCCCAGATCAATGCTCACCCTCACATGTCTGGTGACCGTCTGGCCATTGTCCACAACGGCATTATCGAGAACTATCAGGAGCTACGGGAAGAACTGAAAGCCGAAGGGTTTGAATTCACCTCCCAGACCGACACCGAAGTTGTTGCGCATCTTATCGAAAAGCAGTTCCGCCTGAGCGACAGCCTATACGAAGCCGTGAGCACAGCCATTGAACGTTTGCGCGGAGCGTTTGCGCTGGCAGTGATTCATGCAGACGAGCCGGACCATATGGTGGTTTGCCGTGAAGGCAGTCCGTTGGTCGTGGGTGTCGGCATCGGCGAGAACTTTATCGCCTCCGACCAGCTCGCGTTGCTGCCCGTCACCGACCGTTTCATGTTCCTTGAAGAAGGAGATATCGCCGATATCCGTCGTGATCGGATTGAGATTCACGACCGCAACAAGCAACCGGTGGAACGTGCGGTTACCCGCTTTGAACACAGCCAGGATGCCGCCGAAAAAGGCGAGTACCGCCATTTCATGCTCAAGGAAATCCATGAGCAGCCGAGGGTCATCCGCGCGACAACGGAAGGCCGGGTAACCAACACCCGCGTGCTGGAACAGGCGCTCGGCACCCAGGCCGGCAACCTGCTGGAAGACGTTCGCCATGTTCAGATCATCGCCTGTGGCACCAGTTACCATGCCGGTATGGTGGCACGCTACTGGATAGAGGAACTGGCGGGTGTGCCCTGTTCCGTGGAAGTGGCCTCCGAGTTTCGCTACCGCAAACATGTGATTCAGCCGGATACCCTGTTCCTGTGCATCTCCCAGTCCGGCGAAACCGCCGATACTCTGGCCGCACTGCGCCAGGCCAAAAAAGCTGGCTTCCGTGCCGCCATGGCCATCTGCAACGTGCCCGGCAGCTCCCTGGTGAGGGAATCCGATCTGGTGATCATGACCCAGGCCGGCCCGGAAATCGGCGTGGCCTCAACCAAGGCGTTTACCACCCAGCTTACTGCGCTATTGATCTTCACCCTGGCACTGGCTCGCCACAATGGCCTGGAAGAGTCACGGGAAGCAGAGATTGTGGAGGCGATTCGCCTGCTACCCGGCCAGGTGGATCAGGTATTGGCACTGGACGGTGATATCGCTGAGATGTCGAAGTCTTTCATGGACAAGAACCACAGCCTGTTCCTCGGCCGTGGCGCCATGTTCCCGGTAGCCCTTGAGGGGGCACTGAAACTCAAGGAAATCTCCTACATCCACGCCGAAGCCTATCCGGCCGGTGAGCTCAAGCATGGCCCCCTTGCTCTGGTGGATGGGGAGATGCCGGTGGTTACGGTGGCGCCCAACAACGAGCTGTTGGAGAAGCTGAAGTCCAACCTGGAAGAAGTTCGCGCTCGCGGCGGCGAGCTGTTTGTATTTGCCGACCAGGCGGCGGACGTGCGGCCACAGGAAGGCATCCACGTGATGCCGCTACCATCGGTACACCCGATAACCTCACCGATTGTCTATACCGTGCCGCTGCAGTTGCTGTCCTATCACGTGGCTGTTCTAAAAGGTACTGATGTGGATCAGCCGCGGAACCTGGCGAAGAGTGTTACCGTCGAGTAGATGGTGACGCTGAACCTATGAGAATTACCCCATGATCTCCTGCTCTATAAAGCTTCCAGGTCGCCAAGCCTTGCCCGACTGGGCAGCCCTTCCATGTCACCACGCACCTGGACAGCTTGAGCTCCGATGAGATTTCCCCGACGGATGGCCGATTGTGGGGACAGCCCATCAAGCAACCCACTGACCACACCAACCGCGAACCCGTCGCCCGCCCCCACAGTATCCACGACTTTGGGTACGGAATAACCGGGAACGGTGAAGGTCTCCTCACTTCCTCCAAGGCGACCGCGGAAAAACGCGCCTTCGGGGCCAAGCTTAAGGATCACTGCGCTTACCCCCCTTTGCAGATAAAAATCGGCGATGGCTTCAGGCGTATCACAACCCGTCAGCCTTTGGCCCTCGGCGAGCCCGGGCAACACCCAGTCTGACCGGAAGGCCATGGCATTGAGGGTGTCCCGCATATCAGTTTCGCTCTTCCAGAGACTGGGTCTCAGGTTCGGATCAAAGGAAATGCTTGCGCCGTTTTCCCGAGCTCTTTCCAGAATGCACCAGGACAGATCCCGGCAGCTCGGTGAGAGAGCAGGGGGGATGCCGGTGGCGTGGACGTGGCGTATCGCGGTGAAATCGACTGCGCTGGCATCCCTCACGCCCAGGTTACTGGCGGCACTCCCGCGCCGGAAGTATTCCACTCTGGGGTCTGCCCCGTGTTCGGCCTGTTCCTTGAACATCAGACCGGTGGCATGGTTTTCATCCTCAATCAGGTAGCGACAGTCGACCCCCTCCGACTCCAGGGTGCGGCGAATGAAACGGCCAAAACCGTCCGCACCGACCCGACTCAACCAGCTAACGGGAAAGCCCAGCCGGGCCAGTCCAATCGCCACATTGGTATCGGCGCCGGCAATTCGACGCTGGAACTGCTCAATGTCCTCCAGACTGCCCGGGGCATCTGCAACGAACATGGCCATCGCCTCGCCGAATGTCAGAATCCTGGTGGCTTGCACGTCTTTCATGCTGTTGTGTTGACCTTTTAGATGGTTGTTCCCGTTCATGGTCTTTGGCTCATCAACGGGTTCCCTCGAACATCCGATGACGGGCCTTGTCGATGTGGGACCTCATTGCGGCCTCTGCCCGTTCACCATCCTGTTCAGCGATTGCCTCGACGATGGCCAGATGTTCATCCTGTACCAGCCGAAGACGCTCTTTCGGCGCCATCAGTGACAGATTCCTGGTCAGGTTCATGCCTTCCTTGATGCTCTCATGAAGTGATTTCAGCACGGTGTAGTAGTAGTGGTTGCTGGCTGCCTCGGTGATGGCCAGATGAAGACGGTAGTCTTCTTCGGTAGCAAGCATTTGCCGGGCGTTGGCTTCGTCGATCAGATCGTAACAGTGCCGAATTTGGGCAAGCTGTTCGGGCGTGCGCCGCAGTGCGGCAAGATGTGCCGCCTTGGATTCGACATTGGTACGGAACTCGAAGCAGCGCTGGATATCCGCGATGCTGGAGATCGGTGCAAACTTCAATACGGCACTGTCGGGGCGGCGAATGACAAAACTGCCGGACCCCCTGCGGGATACCACCAATTCGTCTTCCTTGAGTCGGGCTAGCGCGTCACGCAGAACAGGGCGGGAAACCTCATAACGTTGGCATAACTGTGCCTCGGTGGGGAGCTTCTTGTTGATTGGATACTGGCCATCAATGACGGCGGCGAGAATTTTTTCGTAGACCGCCGACGCCAGTGAATACGTATCGTCTTGTACCATGTTATTTTCCATTCGCTACGTTCAATGCATCGTTTGATTTCCCGGTACTCCCGCCTTTGCTCTGGGGTTTCAGGACCCCATTGGCGATGATCAGCGTCCAAACGAGTACTGCAAGAATGGCCAGCACCATAGCGATGGGGCGATCGACAAAGGCCATTAGGTCACCGTCGGACTTCAGTATGGAGCGCATGAAATTGCTTTCGATAATCGGTCCCAAAATGAAGGCCAGGATTAACGGACCGAGCGGGAAGTCGTTTTCCATCAGGAAGTAACCCAGTAACCCCAGCCCCAGCATGATCCAGACATCGAACATGGTGTTGTTCGCGGAGAAGGCGCCCACGATGCAAAACATCAGAATCAGGGGATAAAGAACACCGGTTGGCACCGTCAAGAGCCGGCCGGCGCCTTTGATGGCCAGGATTCCCAGGGGCAGCAGCAACAGATTGGCCAGCACGAACACCAGGAAGATGGCGTTCACCAACGCACCCTGTTCGGTGAAAACATCGGGTCCCGGGGTAATGCCCTTGGTGGTCAGCACACCAATGATGATGGCGGTTACGGTATCGCCGGGGATGCCGAAGACGAGCGCCGGTATATAGGCGCCTGACAGGGCAGCATTGTTGGCGGCACTCGCCGACACGAGTCCCTCCGGGTGACCGGTTCCGTATTTTTCCGGTGTACGGGACAGCTTGCGACTGATCGCATAGCTGATCCAGGATGCGATATCAGCGCCGGCACCTGGCAAGGCGCCGATCATGGTGCCCAGTAACCCACCACGGGCCACACCACCTTTGTAACGCCAGGTCGTGGAGCCAACCCCGCTCAGCACGCAACCTGGAGGCACATCGGTTTTGGGAGCGCCATGCCCGGAACCTGGAATGCTACGAAGCAGCTCGGTAATGGCAAACAGCCCGATCAGTATCGGCAACAAGGACACACCAGCCAGCAGGTCGTAACTGCCAAAGGTGAAACGCACCTGGCCGGATACGCTGTCCATTCCGACCATGGCGATAGTAAGGCCGATCAGCATCGAGACGGCGCCTTTAAGCGGGTCTTTGCCCGACACCAGGATGGCACAGGACAACCCCAGTAGCGCCAGCCAGAAATACTCGTCGCTGGTGAACTGCAGCGCAAATTCCGCAATCCGCGGGGCAAACAGTGCCAGGACGATGACGCCAATTATTCCGCCGAGCATAGAGCAGGTCACATTGATACCGAGGGCAAGACCCAGCTTTCCTTTTTTACCCATCAGATAGGCTTCATCGGCGTAGACAGCGGAGGCCGGTGTTCCGGGCATGCGCAGTAACGCGCCGGGAATATCCCCCGCCACGATGGCCATAGCGGTTGCCGAGACAATGGCGGCGATGGCAGGCAGGGGTTCCATGAAGAAGGTCACCGGCACCAGTAGCGCCGTGGCCATAGTTGCTGTCAGGCCGGGTATGGCGCCCATGAAAAGCCCGAACAGGGACGCTGCGACGATGACGAGAATCACGTCCCAGCTGGCGACCAGCGATATAGCTTCCAGGATGTCAGTCATGGATAGAGCACCCACTCAAGTAGTCCAGGTTCCAGCGGCACATAAAGCATCTGCGCAAACAGGCCCCAGATCGCTGCCGTTGAAATGCCCGCGATTGAGACCGACAGTACCCAGCCACGGCGGTAGTAAACCTGAAACAGGAGACTCAGAATAACCAATGCGACGACTGGAAAACCCAGTACCGGCGTTAGCAGAATGTAGGCGGTCACGCTTGCTACCACTGCGCCAAGCGCCTTCAGGAAGGCTCGTAGTGGTACCTTGGCGGTCCAGCGTATCCACGGCTGCCGATCACGCAGCCCCTTAACAACCAGAAGCCCTCCGACCAGCAGTAGCAGCACGCCGGTCACTGTCGGAAAGGTTCCGGCACCGTAGACCTGTCGAGGAAGCGGGCTCAGATCCGCCGAGGCGACAATGAGGGCAGCTCCGAGAGCTGCCGCTATTGCTCCTGAAACTGCATCATTGGTACGCATATTGATCACTCTCAAGTAGGAGGGCGAGTGTCATTACTGACCCAATCCCAGCTTGTCGATCGTCGCCTTGTTGTTACTGTCCTGCTCGGCCATGAACTGGTGAAACCCTTCAGGCCCTTTCCACACCGCGCCGAAGCCGCGACTACTCATGAAGGACTGGAAGTCATCGGAGTTCCAGACTTTCTCGGCTGCCTGTTCGAGTCGCTGGCGGACATCCTCTGGCAGTCCCTTGGGACCAACAAAACCACGCCAGGAACCATGGGACCAACTGTCTCCGGTGACTTCCTTCGCTGCCGGCACGTCCGGGAAGAGCTCCTGACGTTCATTGGCGAGCACCGCCAGGGTGCGCACGCGACCTGACTTGCGCATAGAGTCAATCTCAGGAAGTGACGAGAAGACGATATCAACGCCACCAGCTGCCAACTCCTGTAGACCGGGCGCAGCCCCTTCACTGGGTACCAGATTGACGGTATTCGGATTGATGTCCTGCTGATCGAGGAATCCTGCGAAGGAGAGGTGATAGGCCGCACCCGGCGCCGATCCGGATACCGTGTACTCATTGGGAGACTGGGCAAGATCATTCAACGCCTGGTCCAACGTTTGCCATGGCGCGTCGTTGTTGACGGTAAAGGCGGCGTAGTCGAGGTTCAGCAGTGCAATCGGCGTAAAGTCCTCATAGGACAGGTCAGCGGTGCCGATATGCTGATAGGTGGCGATTTCGGCGGTTCCCAAACCGAGCGTGTAACCGTCAGGACGAGCCATCTTCATGGCCATATGGCCAATCACGCCGGACCCACCGGTACGGTTGACGACGTTGACCCGTTGCCCCAGCTCTTCATGCAAGCCCGCCGCAAACTGGCGACCCACAGCGTCTGTCCCGCCGCCGGCGGACCAGGGCACGATCAGTGTGATGGGCTTGGAAGGGTAGTTATCCGCGATGGCAATCGTTGAGATTGCCGAGAACAGAGTGATACAGCTAAGTCTTTTGAGCTTGTTCATCGATTTTCTCTCTTATTGTATTTGTGGTGTGAGCTCAAGTCATCGATGACACCTGATGGTCAGCATCGATTCTGAAAGCTCGATAGAAAGCGTGCACCATGACTCAGAAAAAGACAAGTTATTACAACTTATTTTTCTGATTTTTTGTTTCGACAGGGCCGTTTTTCGCTCTGAAATGCTGACCATAATATTAACAAAGTGTTCATAAATATCTGTTTTTTAGTGACAATATTCTCTGCATCTTTGTGGCAGTGTGTATCGGCGGCTGACCGAACTTTTTCTATCGAAGCTTGTTTTCGTCCGGTCAGTTGGCAAAACTAGCCTGATTTGTAAATATTTGTTTGACGCTGTGTGAATGCAAAGGTAACGTGAACAGGTGACCAAATTTTCGGCAAAAAACGTCTACCCGGATTCGTTCTTCAGGTTGAATCGGCCACACGATCACTGAATCCCCATTGCAGGAGAGAACCCCCATGTTTTCAGATCTCAATAACAAGAAAGTCCTCATCACTGGCTCTACCAAGGGCATCGGTCGCGCTGCGGCTATCGCTTTTGCCCGCCAGGGAGCCATCATCGGCATCAACAGTAGTCAGAAAGATGAGGCCGCCCTGGAGTTGATTTCACATCTGGAGAAAGAAAAGGTCCGCTTCGCGTACTTTGAGCACGATCTTTGTGACAGCAGTGAGTGCGAGGCCTTGATTGGCGAATTCGTGGATCGTTTTGGTGGGCTGGATGTACTGGTGAACAACGCCGGTGGGCTGGGTGTGCGAAAAGGTCTCGAATCGCTTGAAGACGATGACTTCGATCTGGTCATGAACCTGAACCTGCGCTCGGTCATCATGACCACCCGCTTTGCCATGCCGCACTTGAAAGCCTCAGCGGAAGAACGTGGCGAGACTGCCAGCGTGATCAGCACCGGCTCCATTGCCGGACGCGAGGGGGGCGGCCTCGGAGCGTCCCTCTATGGCGGCAGTAAAGCGATGCTGCACAACTTGCATCGCAACTGGGTCAAGGAATTTACCAAGGACCATATTCGCTTCAACATCGTGGCACCCGGTACCATTGATACCGCCTTCCATGCCGACAAGAGTGAAGAGTTGCTCGGCAAGATTGCGTCTACGATTGCTATGGGCCGCCTGGGAACCTCGGAAGAAGTGGCTCCATCCTTCCTGTTCCTGGCCTCTCATGCGGCCAGCGGTTACATCACGGGCCAGGTAATCGATGTCAACGGTGGGCAGTTGTGTCCCTGATACCTTTTTAACCAGGCAGGTAGCGGGGGAATCGCCGCTCGCGATGAAGGCCAGCACCGGCTTGGCAAGATCGAGATGCATGCATAAAGGTTTTGTGAAGCTGCGTTATTTGCTATGTTGCGATGCAGATTGGCGTTAATTACCAATCAGACATGCTAGCGGGAGAGATCGCGTCGCACCCCCCTGCGACCGGCGCCGAAGGAGCAACTGCCCCGGAAACTCTCAGGCAAACGGACCGCTAGCATGAATACTTTCCGAAGAGTTGCCGGCGACTGCGTCCGTTGGCACACCGAAGGAGCAAGCGGCCGGTTCCGTTGGAACGGTGCGTGAATCTCTCAGGTCCAGTGACGGAAGGGGTGCTTTCTACCATGCTGTGGAGAAAGGAAACCCTGGACGCCCCTGGAGAGTGTTATGAAGCGAATTGCAGTTATTGGCGGTGGCATCACGGGTATCACCACCGCTTACACCCTGGCCAAGCGCGGCCTGGATGTCACCGTTTACGAGAAACACCGCTATGCGGCAATGGAAACCTCGTTTGCCAACGGTGGCCAATTGTCCGCCTCCAACGCTGAGGTCTGGAACAACTGGCAGACCATCATCAAGGGCCTTAAGTGGATGTCCCGAAGGGATGCGCCGCTACTGGTCAACCCCAAGCCTTCCTGGCACAAACTGAGCTGGTTCGCCGAGTTCATTGCCGCGATTCCCCAGTACGAACAGAACACCACGGAAACCGCCCGCCTTGCGATTGCCGCTCGCGATCACCTGTTTGCCTGGGCGCAGAACGAAGGGATCGACTTTGATCTGAAGAAGCAGGGCATCCTCCATATCTACCGTGACAAGGCCGGGTTCGACCATGCGGCGAATGTTTCCAGGTTGCTGGCCGCCGGCGGCCTGGAGCGTCGGGCAGTCACACCCGAGGAAATGCGCACTATTGAGCCCACGCTGGCAGGGACCTATTACGGCGGTTTCTACACCGAAAGCGATTCAACCGGTGATATCCATAAGTTCACCAATGGCTTGGCGGAGGCCATTCTTCGCCTCGGCGTCAAAACCTGCTATGGACACTCGGTGACCGAGCTTAGTGCGGACGGGTCCCATGCCTGGGTAACCTCCCATGACGGCGAGGAGCAGACCCGCGACACTTTTGATGGTGTGGTGATCTGTGCGGGTGTGGGTAGCCGGGAACTGGCCGCCAAGCTGGGGGACCGAGTCAACATATACCCGGTGAAGGGATATTCCATCACCGTTGAGCTGGACGACCAAGCCTCCCAGGAAGCGGCACCGACCGTCAGTTTGCTGGACGACGCCACCAAGATTGTCACCAGCCGGCTGGGAGATGATCGTTTCCGCGTTGCGGGTACGGCAGAATTCAGCGGTTATAACCGTGATATCCGGGATGATCGTATCCGGCCGCTCACCCGATGGGTCGAGCAGTGTTTCCCGGGGGTTTGTACCCGCCGCGTCGTACCCTGGGCGGGACTGCGCCCCATGTTGCCCAATATGATGCCGCGAGTCGGTCCGGGTCGGTTACCCACCGTGTTCTATAACACGGGGCATGGTCATCTGGGCTGGACCCTGTCTGCGATCACTGCTGAGTTGCTGGCAGATGCCGTTGTGCCCGCGTCGTCAGGCACGACAGCGAGTTCCGCTGGCTAGTGTTGGGCGATCGTGCCGAATCAATGTCGTTCGGCAGGCAGGATTTCCTGGCTTTTGGCCGCGACTATGGGATTAGCTACCGCTTTCCCGGTGTCGATGGTCACGATGCCCCCGATGACGATTCAACCATCGCCCGGGGGCGGATTGATGAAACCTCGCTACCTTCGGGGTTTCGTTTTACCCATTCCAACCTGACAATTTCCCACAGCTACGAATCGGTGTCGCTGGGTCATGCGCCGCTGTTGATGGTGATCGTGCTCGAAGGACGCATTCGCCTGTCGATCGGTGCGGTCCAGCGGGAGCTTGGGTGTGGCATGGCCGCCAGCCTGCAATTACGACCGGAATATGCGCTGGAAGCCTATCAGCCTGCCGGACAACGTCTGGAAACCATCGTGCTGGCCTTTGATCCCGACGGCCCATTGCCGGCGCAGACCGAACAGGGTTCTCTGCGAGCCCTGCTCAGGGGGGTGCAGGATCCGGTGGTGCTGTGGAACGTTCCACCGGTTCTCATGACGGCCCTTGAGCAAGCCCTTGGCGCCAGGCTGCCCGAGCTTCAGAAAACGCTGGTGCTGGAAGGCCTGGCGCTGCAGTTGGTGGGTTATGGTCTCCCGGAGAAGGTGCCAGCGATTGAGCGGAAAAGTCGCGCGTCCACCCAGGAGCACCAGCGCCTGGAGGCCATTCGTCAGCTGCTGGAATTCGCCCCGACGGACGATTACGCCCTGACAGAGCTCGCCCGCCGTGCCGCAATGAGTCCCAGCAGTTTGCGTAGTAAATTCCGTGCGACCTACGGATTGTCGGTGTTCGGGTATCTGCGTAAATGCCGGCTGAACCTGGCCTGGCATTACCTGGAGCAGGGCTACTCCGTGCAGCAGGCGGCGCACCGGTCGGGTTATCGTCACGCCACCAATTTCGCCACTGCCTTTCGACGCCACTTCGGTGTTTCCCCCAAAAATGTCATCTGAGTAGCCGGATTTGGCACCTCTCATACACAATCTGTCATATTGAATATCTAATCCTGGATCTAAAAGATAATAATTCTCATTACATAATTTTTAGGTCCAAGTGAGGTTTTCATGTTCCGACATTCCCGTTTGTCATTTGCGGTTGCCGTGACCCTTATCGGTGTCACCGGCGCACCAGTGACCGTTGCCCAGGGACAGGGCGAGCCGACAATGCTGGATGCGTTAAACGTGACAGCGACCCGCAGCGCCACGAAAACCGATACCCCGGTGATTGAAACCCCGCAATCAGTATCCGTTGTCAGCCGTGAAGACTGGGAAGAAAAAGGCGCCCGCACGGTTCAGCGCGCCGCCAGCTATACCCCGGGTGTGGGTACGAACCAGGTGGGCTCTTCCAACCGTTACGATTACCTGATTCTCCGCGGTTTTTCCGATGGCAGTATCAACAACACCTATCTGGATGGCCTGCGGGTGATGAACGACGGTGGCTCCTACAGCTCCTTTGCCATTGATCCCTGGTTCCTTGAGCGCATCGAGATTGTCAAAGGCCCGACCTCCGTTCTTTACGGCCAGGGCTCCCCCGGAGGGATTGTTGCCCTGACCAGCAAGCGTCCGGAGTTCCGGGACGGGGGAGAAATCCGTGTCTCGCTCGGCAACAACGCCCAGCGTAGCTTTGCCTTTGACGTCACCGGCCCGGTGGATGATGAGCAACGGGTGGCCTACCGTGTGACCGGCATTGTCTCCGCTGCCGATGCGCAACAGGACCACGTGGAACTGGATCGTCGTGCCATTGCCCCGTCGCTGACCTGGGACATGACCGACGATACCAGCGTGACGCTGCTGGCCTACCTTCAACGTGATCCGGAAGGTGGTTACCACAGCGGTTTGCCGTACGAGGGCACGGTGGAGTCCCGCAACGGACAGAAAATCGACAACACCTTTTTTGAGGGCGAGCCGGACTACGACCTGTTCCGGCGCGATATGACCATGGTGGGGTACGATCTGGAGCATCGAATCAACCGTAACTGGTCCGCCTTGCAGAAAGCCCGCTATCTGGATTCGGACGTTGAGTTGAAGCAGGTCTATGCCTATGGCTGGGCCTCGGCCACCGAGCTAAACCGCTACTACTCCGGTGGCGAGGAGGATCTGCAGGCACTTACCGTCGATAACCAGATCCAGGGGGAAGTGACGACCGGCGCGGTGGATCACACCGTGTTGGTGGGGGTGGACTATCAACAGCGTGAAAACGACGTGGTCTGGCCTTCGGGCGCCTTTCCGGCCATCGATGCCTTCAATCCTGAGTACGGGGCTGAACCCACCGCCCTGTATCCTCCGCAGCGCAATCTCCGCAAGCAGAAACAAACCGGGGTCTATCTGCAGGACCAACTGGCTACCGGCGGCTGGCGGCTGACGTTGGGTGGCCGTCACGACTGGGTGGAGATCGAGAACACCAATCGTGACAGCGGTGTCGTGGCAGAGCTGGACGAAACCCAGTTCAGTGGCCGCGCCGGGCTGCTCTACCTGTTCGACAACGGCATCGCCCCCTACGTCTCCTACTCCACGTCGTTTTCGCCCAGTGCCTATACCGACGAGAACGGCGACCTGCTGGCCCCCAGCGAAGGCAAGCAGATTGAAACCGGGCTGAGATACCAGCCAGTGGGAACCACGGATTTGTACACGCTCTCGTTGTTCCGCATCCACCAGGAAAACCTGGCCACCAAGCTGCCGCAGGAGTCCTTCTACCGCAGCATCGGCGAGATTGAGTCGCAGGGTGTGGAGTTGGAGGCCAAAGCACAGCTGACGGAGAACCTGAATGTCCAGGCTGGATATGCGTTCACGGACGTCACCTTTGAGAAGTCCGAAGCCTATCGCGAGGGCAATACCGCCAGCCAGGTGCCGGAACACCAATTGACCCTGTGGGCAGGCTACCGGTTCTCGCAGGGAGTACTCAACGGTGCCAACGCCGGACTGGGTGTCCGTCACATCGCGGACATCTACGCCGATGACGCCAACACCAAAAAAGTGCCGGACTACACCCTGGTGGATCTGGCCCTGGGCTACGATTTCAGCAAGCTTGGCCTGGAAGGCGTTTCTACCCAGCTGAACGTGAACAACCTGCTGGACAAGGAATACGTGGCGTCCTGCTATAACAGTCTGGAGTTCTGTTACTTCGGGGCAGAACGTAACGTTACGGCGTCGGTTTCCTACCGTTTCTGACCCGTAAGCGGAAAGTGATAATGGGCATCATAAACCCTGAGTGCTGAAAATAGAGTCGATTCCGGCCCTGTTTTTAAGTAATATTACGAAACTCTTTTGAGTGGTCGTCCGGCCACTCTTCCTTGTTTCATGTTAAGACCAAATAGGCACTCACCCTGTACCTTTGGGGGATTACCGGTTACACAAATATCAAGGAAGATGCGGGCCTTCTGCCACACAATTCCAACAAACCGTTTACTCAGAAGATTCCCGCAATGCCCACAACCGTTCTCTCCGGCTTTACCCACAACTTCCTGGGTAACGCACCCGCCTGGTACAAACAGGTCATCCTGCTTTTCTTGATCGCCAACCCCCTGATTGTCTGGACCCTTGGCCCGGCGGTTGCCGGTTGGGTGTTGGTGGGAGAGTTTATTTTTACCCTGGCCATGGCGCTGAAGTGTTATCCACTGTTGCCCGGTGGGTTGCTGGCGATTGAAGCCCTGTTAGTGGGGATGACGTCAGCGGACGCGGTGTACCACGAGGTGTTGGTGAACTTCCCGGTCATCCTGCTGCTGATGTTCATGGTGGCTGGCATCTATTTCATGAAAGAGCTGCTGCTGGTGACGTTTACCCAGATCCTGGTGGGTGTGCGCTCAAAATCTGCGTTGTCTCTGCTGTTCTGTGTTGCCGCGGCCGTTCTATCCGCATTCCTGGACGCGCTTACGGTCACCGCCGTCATCATCAGTGTCGCTGTCGGTTTTTACTCGGTGTACCACAAGGTGGCCTCCGGCAAGGGCTATCACCACGCTGATCACAACGCCAACAGCGATGAACACGTGATCGAGCTACACCGGGAAGACCTGGATAAGTTCCGGGCCTTTCTGCGTAGCCTGCTGATGCACGGCGCCATTGGTACGGCACTGGGGGGAGTGGCTACCATGGTGGGCGAGCCCCAGAACCTGTTGATTGCCAAGGTCGTTGGGTGGGACTTTGTCAGTTTCTTCCTGCATATGGCGCCGGTGAGCCTGCCGGTGCTGGTGGCTGGCCTGACTACGTGCTGGCTATTGGAAAAGCTGCGCTGGTTCGGGTATGGCGCCCGCCTGCCGAAGCCCGTTCGCCAGGTACTGGAAGAGTTTGCTGACAACGAGCGCACCAAGCGCACAAAGGCCGACCAGGCTGCCCTGTGGGTGCAGGCGATGGCGGCCCTGGTGCTGGTTGTCGGGCTTGCGTTTCACCTGGCAGAGGTGGGATTGATCGGCCTTCTGGTGATTATCCTGATCACCTCGTTCACCGGTGTTACCGATGAGCACCAGATCGGCAAGGCCTTTCAGGAGTCGCTGCCGTTTACCTCGCTGTTGGTGGTGTTTTTCGCCATTGTCGCGGTGATTCACGAGCAACACCTGTTCAAGCCGATCATCGATTTTGTGCTCAGCCTGCCGCAGGACCAGCAGCCGGGCATGTTCTTTATTGCCAACGGGCTGTTGTCGATGATCAGCGACAATGTGTTCGTAGCCACCGTCTATATCAGTGAAATCAAACAGGCGCTGGATGCTGGCAGTATCGACTACGAGCATTTCCAGGAGCTGGCCATTGCCATCAACACCGGCACCAACCTGCCCAGCGTGGCGACCCCCAACGGCCAGGCGGCGTTTCTGTTCCTGCTGACGTCTGCAATCGCCCCGCTGGTGCGATTGTCCTACGGGCGGATGGTTGTGATGGCGTTTCCCTATACCATCGTTATGGGTACGGTGGGTCTGTTTTGCGTCGTCAATCTGGTTTGACCAGGCTGACATCGCCATACCACGCGGTGGCAGAGGCTCCGGTATTGTCGGAATCCGACATAATGGCCACACCAACGAGTTTCGGTGGCTTGCGGCCAAAGGCCTTGCGGTAGTCCGCGACGATGTCCCGCTCCACCGTGACCCATTCGCCCGTGTTGGTGGCACCGGAGTTCACCGCCACCATCATCGTGGTATCGGTGAAGGGATTGGCAACGATCTCGCCAACCGGCAGCCGGTTGGCCCAGATGTAGTTCAGCGCATTGCCCGGCAGTTCCTCCCCGAACACCACTTCCACGGTCTTGCGTTTGGCGCGCTCGAAAAAGCCGGCTTCGTCCGGCTCGAACTCGAAGGCCACGTAGATTCGTGCAGGGTAGTCATCACCCTGCTTTGTGCGGGCATTTCCCTGCTCATAGACGTTCGACACTTTCCACCGCCAACGCAGGATCAGCGAATCCCCGGGTTCGACGGATACCCTCGCAATCAGCCCGGAGGCGCTGTTCTCCGTGGTGGCCTTGACCACCTGTTCACCGTTGTCGTCCGTCAACAGATAGCGGCTGTGGCGGTCTATATTCGGAAACTTGAGTGGCTCCCAACCTTCGTCCAGCGAGGTCATGGTCGAGAACGCATTAACCAGCGAGGTTTTTCCGGTATCTGCCTGAACCGTGGTTGCCAGAAACATCAGGGCAATAGTGGCAACCAGGTTTTGTCGGGTGTTGTTCATGGATGTCTCCTATGGGTTCTGCTACTGACCGGACACCGTCGAAAAAGTGCCTTGTTGTGATTTATCTTAGCCTATATAGTGTTTATATCCTTGGCTTAGTACCAGATATAGTGAACAAAGGTTGATCAATCTGAGATCGCCCTCGTCATGATGATCGTGGTACCGGGAATCCGGTGAGACTCCGGAACTGACGCGCAGCGGTATTGGGGAACGAGCGTGGCATAAAGACACTGGCGAATGCCGGGAAGTCGCCACGCAAGGCCGAGCCAACAGGTTCACGCCCCTGAGTCCGAAGACCTGCCAGGGAATACAACTGCACCTTCGCGTATCAAGGTGAGCAGATCGGTTTTGCGTTGTCTCTGTTCAGAGCAATGCTCGCCCCTGCGTACGCGAAGGTCTTGGCATAAACGCGTACTCAGGAGCACCGACATGTCCACTGCCACCCTGGCCGAGCCCGGCCAATCTGCCTCAACCAACACTGCCTCCCTACAGGTTATTAAACGTAATGGCGCCCTGGTTGGATTCGACGCCAGCAAAATCAGTGTTGCCGTGACCAAAGCGTTTCTTGCCGTCGAAGGCGATGATGCGGCAGGCTCGGCCCGTATCCACGATTCCGTGGAACAGGTTACCCATCAGGTCATGCAGGCCATCAGCCGACGCTTGAAAGCCGGCGGCAAGGTGCACATTGAAGATATCCAGGACCAGGTGGAGCTGGCGCTGATGCGGGCGGAGGAGCAGAAAGTGGCTCGCGCCTACGTGCTCTACCGGGAAGCCCATGCCCAGGAGCGGGCCAGCCTGGCGCCGGTGGAGGCCCATCCCACGTTAACGGTGAAAAAAACCAACGGTGAGGCCGCGCCGCTGGATCTGGGACTGATGAAGGTCCAGGTGGAGCGTGCCAGTCAGGGATTGGAGGGCATCAATGGCGAATCCCTGGTGGAAGGGGCGCTGCGGAACCTGTACGACGGTATTGCCGAGGAAGAGGTGTTGTCCGCCCTGATCATGACCGCCCGTGGCCGCATCGAACAGGAACCGGACTACAGTGCCGTGACCGCTCGTCTGCTGCTGGAACAACTGCGGCTGGAAACCGCGACCGCCCTCAAGCTGCCCCTCAGCCTGCCGTTGGCGGAAATATACCCGCAGGCCCTGAGCAGCTTCATTGAGCAGGGTATCCACTACGAACTGCTGGATGACGCCATGGCGGCGTTCGACCTGGAACGCCTGGGTGCTGCCCTCAAGCCGGAGCGGGACGATCAGTTTGGCTTCCTGGGCCTGCAGACCCTCTACGACCGTTATTTCCTCAACTGGAAAGGTGACCGGCTGGAATTGCCCCAAGTTTTCTTCATGCGCGTGTCCATGGGTCTGGCATTGCAGGAAGATGACCCTAATACACGGGCCATAGAGTTCTATGATCTGTTGTCGTCCTTCGACTACATGGCCTCCACGCCGACCCTGTTCAACAGTGGTACCCGCCATTCCCAGCTTTCATCCTGCTACCTCACCACCGTTCAGGATGACCTGGAGGGCATCTACGGCGCCATCCGCGACAACGCCATGCTGTCCAAATGGGCCGGCGGTCTGGGTAACGACTGGACGCCAGTCAGGGCTTTGGGCTCCCACATCAAGGGGACCAACGGCAGCAGCCAGGGCGTGGTGCCATTCCTGAAAGTGGTGAACGACACGGCGGTGGCGGTGAATCAGGGTGGCAAGCGCAAGGGTGCCGTGTGTGCTTATCTGGAAAGCTGGCACCTGGATATCGAGGAGTTCCTGGAGCTGCGCAAGAACACCGGCGATGAACGTCGTCGTACTCACGACATGAACACCGCTAACTGGGTACCGGACCTGCTGATCGAACGCATGCGCAGTGATCAGGACTGGACCCTGTTCTCGCCAAACGACACTCCGGACCTGCATGACCTGTACGGCAACGCCTTCAGGGAGCGGTACCAGGAATACGAAGCGATGGCGGCCAGGGGCGAGATTACTCTGTTCAAGACGGTGTCCGCCAAACAGCTCTGGCGCAAGATGCTGACCGTGCTGTTCGAGACCGGTCATCCGTGGATTACCTTCAAGGACCCGTGCAACCTGCGTTCGCCTCAGCAGCATTGGGGCGTGGTGCACAGCTCCAATCTATGCACCGAAATCACCCTGAACACCAGTGCGGATGAAATCGCGGTCTGCAACCTGGGCTCGATCAATCTGGCGGCTCATGTCCACAACGGTGGGCTCGACGTCCAGCGCCTCGAACGCACGGTCAATACCGCAGTCCGAATGCTTGATAACGTGGTCGACATCAATTACTACGCGGTCCCACAGGCCAGGAACTCGAATTTCAAGCATCGGCCTGTTGGTCTCGGCCTGATGGGCTTCCAGGATGCGTTGTATCGACTCAATCTGCCCTATACCGGCGCGGAAGCGGTGGAGTTTGCCGATGTGGCGATGGAGCAGATCAGTTATTTCGCGATCCGGGCCTCGGCGGTGTTGGCCGGCGAACGCGGTGCCTATGAGACCTATGAGGGCTCACTGTGGCACGAGGGGATCTTACCCATTGATTCCATCAACCTGCTAAAGGCGAACCGTCGTGAGGGCGATTTGAGCCTTAACACCGACACGCGCCTCGACTGGACTCCCGTGCGGGAGCTCATCGCCCGCAATGGCATGCGTAACAGCAATGTGATGGCCATTGCGCCAACGGCGACCATTTCCAACATCGTCGGTGTCTCCCAGTCCATCGAACCGGCGTACCAGAACCTGTTCGTGAAATCGAACCTCTCCGGCGAGTTCACGGTGGTTAATCCATCGCTGGTTCGTGATCTGAAAGCAGAGGGTTTGTGGGACAACGTGATGGTCAACGATCTCAAGTACTTCGATGGCAGTGTGCAGCAGATTGACCGGATTCCGGCAGCACTGAAGGCCCGCTACGCCACCGCCTTTGAGATCGATGCCCGCTGGCTGGTGGAGGCGGCGGCGAGGCGTCAGAAATGGCTGGATCAGGCCCAGAGCCTGAACCTCTACATGGCGGAGCCCAGCGGCAAGAAGCTGGACGAGTTGTACCAGCTGGCCTGGGAACGGGGGCTGAAAACCACCTATTACCTGCGCTCTCTGGGGGCCACAGGTGCCGAAAAAACCGCGCCGGTAGCAGCACCGCAACCACAGGTATGCAGCATTGATGAGCCGGACTGCGAAGCCTGCCAGTAAATCCGACCGCCACCAAGATTCTAGAGGTAGACAGATGCTTAACTGGGACGACGAACCAAACACCCAAACCCGCCCGGGCGCCCAGGAGGGTCCGGCCCCGGTCAATGTCGATGACAAACGCGTTATCAACGGCGAAACCGACATCAATCAGCTGGCACCCTTCAAGTATCCCTGGGCCTGGGAATACTTCATGAATGCCAACAAGAACCACTGGACACCGTTGGATGTGAACATGGCGCAGGACGTTCACGACTACCACCACCGCCTGTCCGCCCCGGAAAAGCACGTGTATGAGAACGTGCTGGCGTACCTCACCACCTCCGACATCCTGGCGATGCGTAACATCGGCCTGGCGGTGATGGAGAAAATGAGTGCTCCGGAATTGCAGATTTACCAGGCGCGGCAGGTGTACGAGGAAGCCATGCACACCTGGGCCTACCAGCACTGCATTGAAACCCTCAACCTGGACCAGAGCGAGATCTACAACCGCTATCGGGTGGTTCCAGCCATCAACGGCAAGATCCAGATGGCCAACCGGCGGCTGGATGCCGCCATGCGCTCTGACATGAACCTGCGTAACAAGGACGACCTGCAGGAATTCATCATGTCATACCTGTTCTTCGCAGCGGTATTTGAGGGTGCCTGGTTCTACAACGGCTTCAGCCCGATCTTCGCACTGCAGCGCCGGGGCCTGATGCGGGGCACCGGTGAGCAACTGCAGTACATCCTGAGGGACGAAGCCATGCACTTCTCGTTCGGGCTGAAAGTGGTGAATCAGATCCTGGAAGAGGAAAACATCACCCTGGACCCCAAAGCCGTGCGTGATATGTGGGACGAGTCCGAAGCCGCTGAAACCGCATACGCCAACTACATCCTGCGGGATCCGATTCTGGGCTATTCCGCGGAGTACCACAGCGAGCAGTTTCGTTTTGTGGCCAATCGCCGGGCCAGAACCGTGGGCCTGGAAGAACCGTTCCCGGGCGCGAAGAACGTCTCACCCTGGCTGGATGAGCAGGCCACCCTGCGCAAAGAGAAGAACTTTTTCGAAACCCGGGTCATTGAGTACCAGACCAGCGCGCAGTTGGAGTGGTAGCAACTTACTGACCTTCAGTCCGGCAAGCTGGCCGGCACTTACGTGCCGTTCAGAATCCAGCCTGCTGCTTTCTCCGCAATCATCAGTGTGGGGGAGTTGGTGTTACCACTGGTGATGGTCGGCATGACGCCGGCATCCACCACGCGCAGGCCAGCGACGCCACGAACTCTGAGGTGGGGGTCGACGACGGCCATGTCGTCGTCTGCCCGCCCCATGCGGGTGGTTCCCACAGGGTGAAAAATCGTGGTGCCAATGTCTCCAGCCAACCTGGTAAGTTCCTCATCGGTCTGGTACTGAAGGCCCGGCTTGAATTCTTCCGGCTCATACTTCGCCAATGCCTGTTGCTCTGCAATGCGGCGCGTTACCCGAAGAGAGTCCGCAGCGACCTTGCGGTCTTCCTCGGTGTTCAGGTAGTTGGGGGCAATGGCGGGCTTGATTCTGGAGTCTCTGCTACGAATACGCACGGTACCGCGGCTCGTCGGATTGAGGTTACAGACGCTGGCGGTAATGGCTGGAAAGTCATGCAACGGCTGGCCAAATGCCTCCAGACTCAATGGCTGAACGTGGTATTGGATGTTGGCGTGCTCATATTCTTCGGAACTGCGGGTAAACAGACAGAGTTGGGAGGGGGCCATGCTCATGGGGCCGGAGCGGGTAAGCAGATATTCCAGCCCAATTCGTGCCTTGCCAATCAGTGAATTGGCCATGGTGTTCAGGGTCTTCGCGCCCCGAACTTTGTAGACCGATCGAATCTGTAGGTGATCCTGAAGATTCTCGCCGACGCCGGGTAAGTCGGCAACAACCGGGATATCGTGCTCCCGAAGCAGATCCGCCGGGCCAATGCCCGACAGCTGCAGCAACTGGGGGGATCCGATAGCGCCGGCTGAGAGGATGACTTCGCGGCGGGCGTTGGCGGTCACTTCCCCCTCTCCCGCTCGCTCCACACGCACGCCGGTGCATCGGGGCATTTCACCTGCCGCCATGTCCAGCGCCATGACATGGGTGGAATGCCACAGTGTCAGGTTAGGGCGCGTCCTGGCTGGCCGCAGGAACGCCTTCGAGGTACTCCAACGCCAGCCGGAGCGCTGGTTGACTTCGAAGTAGTCAACGCCTTCGTTGTCGCCGCGGTTGAAGTCCCGGGTCCGGGGAATGCCAGCCTGAACGCAGGCGCTGGCAAAGTCCTCCAGAACGGTCCATTTCAGCCGCTGATGCTCGATCCGCCACTCACCGCCGTGGCCGTGGTAATTCCCGTGTTCCGGATCGGCGTCGCCCTCTTCGTCCAACCGGTAGTGATCCTCATGACGCATAAAGTCGGGCAGGCAGTTATTCCATGACCACGCCTGCTCTCCGGTAACCTCGGCCCAGTGGTTGTAATCCCGGGCCTGGCCACGAATGTAGAGCATGCCATTGATGCTGGAGCAGCCACCCAGGGTTTTCCCCCTGGGGTAGATCAGTGATCGACCGTTCAGGCCGGGGTCCGGCTCGGTGCGAAAGCGCCAGTCAGTGCGCGGATTGTCGATGCAATAGAGGTAGCCTACTGGAATATGGATCCAGTGGTAGTTGTCACGGCCACCCGCCTCGATCAGCAGCACCCGGTTGGCAGGGTCGGCGCTCAGACGGTTGGCCAGCAGGCAGCCGGCAGAGCCGGCCCCGACGACGATGTAGTCAAACTCGTGCTGCCCGTGTGCATTGTTGTTATTGGACATGGTCTGTCTCCCGGACTGGTTTGCGTGTTACTTGGCGGTTGGCATCACAAACTCGGCGCCGGCATCAATGGAGTCTGACCAGCGCTGCATAATGGATTTCTGCCGAGTGTAGAATTTTACGCCCTCTTCACCGTAGGCATGGGTGTCGCCAAACATCGAGCGTTTCCAGCCACCGAATCCGTGCCAGGCCATGGGAACCGGAATGGGTACGTTGATGCCGACCATGCCAATCTGAATGCGACGGCCAAATTCACGGGCGACGCTGCCGCTCTCGGTGAAACAGCTGACACCGTTGCCGAATTCATGATCATTGATCAGGCGGATGGCAGTCGCAACATCGGGAACCCGCACACAGGCCAGCACCGGGCCGAAGATCTCTTCCCGGTAAATCGTCATCTCCGGAGTGACGTGATCAAACAGCGTGCCACCCATCCAGAAACCTTCGCCACAGCCTTCGCCCGTTGACGCTGCATCGAAGTCGCGGCCGTCGACCACCAGTTCAGCGCCTTCAGCAACACCTTTATCAATATAACCGGTAATGCGCTGGTGAGCGCTGGCACTGACAATCGGACCCATTTCGGCGTCCAGATCCATGCCGTTCCTGACCTTTAGGCTCCGCGCCCTCTCTGCCAGCCTGGGGATCAGCTTGTCAGCGACATCACCGACCAGAACCGCCACGCTGATTGCCATGCAGCGTTCGCCGGCACTTCCGTAACCAGCGCCAATGAGTGCATCCACGGCTTTGTCCAGATCGGCATCGGGCATAACCACCATGTGGTTCTTGGCGCCGCCGAGAGCCTGAATGCGCTTGCCGTGGCGGGCGCCTTTTTCGTAGATCAGATTGGCAATCGGAGTAGAGCCGACAAAACTCAGCGCCATAACGTCCGGGTGCTCAATTAGGGCCTCCACGGCGCCCTTGTCGCCCTGCACGACGTTGAAAACGCCGTCGGGCAACCCGGCCTTCTGAAGCAAGTCAGCAATCATCAGAGAAGCGCTGGGATCGATCGGGCTCGGTTTGAGTACGAATGTGTTACCGGCGGCGATCGCCACCGGGAACATCCACATGGGCACCATCACCGGGAAGTTGAAGGGAGTGATGCCGGCAACCACACCCAGCGGCTGGCGCATGGTCCAGTTGTCGATGCCAGTGCTGACCTGGTCGGTGTAATCGCCTTTCAAAAGCTGTGGAATGCCGCAAGCGAATTCGACAATGTCGATGCCCCGGGCAACTTCCCCCTGGGCGTCGGTGAAGACCTTGCCATGTTCGCGAGTAATCGTTTCGGCCAGTTCGTCTTTGTGTTGGTTAAGCAGCTCCAGGAACCTGAACATGACACGTGCGCGACGAATCGGTGGGGTGTCCGCCCAACTTAGGAAGGCGGCAGACGCAGCGGCCACGGCCTGATCAACATCACCACGGTTGGCAAGAGCGGTCTGGCCCGAGACTTTGCCGGTAGCGGGATTGAATACGTCCTGAGTCTGGCCGGATCTGCCTTCTGAAATTTGCCCATTGATATAATGCTGGATCGTTGGAGTGCTCATGGTTGTCTTTACCTGCTTTTTGATTCAGTTTTTTTGTAAGGGTTCTAGAAGCCATTAATCAGGGCATTCGTCGCCGTTGGATAATAATTGAACAGATAATTTACGGTCGGTCAGGTACCGAAGCAATTGAGTTATTTTAAATCATGATATAAGTAATTCTTATATTGTAATTCTGAAGAGGAGACGGCTATGCAGCACTTGCAGGGATTACGCGCCTTTGTGTGTGTGGCTCGTGAAGGGAGTGTTTCCAGGGCTGCCGAGCGACTGCATCTGACACAGCCGGCTGTGAGCCTGAAACTGAAACAGCTGCAGGATGATCTTGGCCTCAGGCTTTTTCGGCGTAAGCCGCAGGGTTTGGTGCTGAGTGCGGATGGCCAAAACCTGTTGCCGGTGGCCGAAAAGGCGTTGGCGGGAATAGCCGCATTTGAGCAAAGCGCCCAGGCATTGCACAGCACGGTTCGTGGACGCCTTAAGATTGGCACCATCGTGGATCCGGAATTTATCCGCCTGGGGTCGTTTCTACGCCAATTGGTGGCTCGCGCGCCGCAACTTGAAACCGAGCTGCATCAGGGGATGAGTGGCCGGGTTCTGGAACAGGTTCGCAATGGCAGCCTGGACGTGGGGTTTTTTCTTGCCCCACCAGGTCTGGGCGCTGGACAGTCGTCGCCAGAGTTAATGTACAGAGAGCTGACCCGGTTTGACTATCACGTTATTGCACCGGCGGGATGGGCATCACGGGTGGCGGACAGTCGCTGGTCGAGCCTCGCCGGGCTGCCCTGGATCGTGACGCCGCCGGATTCAGTGCACAATCGATTATTGGCTGACGCAATGGCGCCTCACGGATTGGTTCCAAATGGGGTGGCACAGGTCGACCAGGAAGCCTGCATGCTGGATCTGGTCAGGGCGGGCGTCGGGCTCAGCCTGGCCCGGGATGCCCTGGCAATGGCAGAGCGACAGGAACGGGGGCTGGTCGTTGTGGATGGCGTGCGCATCCCCTGTGCCCTGAGTTTTATCTGGCGCAAGGACCGTGAGGACGAGCTGGTGATTGCAGAGGCACTGGAGGCTCTTGCCGGTGTGTGGTTGTTTGAAACTCTTGATGACATCGATCGTGAAAGCCGGCCCATTAGCCTGTGACGCTTTCCATCAGATGCTGGCGGAACCACTCGTGGGCCGGGTCGCTGTCCATGACGGGGGCCCAAAGCAGGTAGACGGGTAACGGGGGCACCTCTACCGGAAACGGCAGGGTCTTCAGCCCGAATGCGCGGGCGTACTGTTGGGCCAGACGTTCGGGCACCGTGGCAATCATGTCGGAGCGGCTGCAGGTGGCCAGCATACTGGCGAACTGGGTGACCCTCGCCCCGGTTCTCCGTTGCCAACCCGGTTCGTTGAGGATCTGGTCCAGGGGCAAGCGCCGGTTCCGATCCGGCAGTACGACGTGTTCGGCGTCCAGAAACTGCTGCTTGCTGCAATCGCCCCGCAGATCGGGGTGGTCTTTTCGTGCCACCACTGCAAGCCTTTCCGCCAGAAGCACTTGCCGCCGTAATCGATCGTTCTCCGTTGCAAAGGCATCCACGGCAAGATCCGCTTCGGCGGTATACAGCCTCTGGGGCATGTCATCGCCGGCCAGGGCAACCTCCACCACCACATTGGGCGCCTCGCTTCTCAGGCGGGTCAGTAACGTTGGTAACACCACCATTTCGAAATAGTCGTTGCTGAGCACGCGAAAGCGTCGCTGGCTGGTCCCGGGCACAAAGCGATTGGCCGGGTCCAGCGTGTCCCGCATGGCCCCCAGTTGTTGGCTGAGACTTCTGTGCAGCTCACGGGCGCGGGGCGTCGGCACCATACCCTGATGGGTACGCACAAACAGGGGATCACCCAGGGTATGACGCAGGCGCTGCAATGCGGCACTGATCGCCGGCTGGCTCATGCCCAGGGAATCGGCGGCGCGGGAGAGCTGCCCGGCTTCCATTATGGCGTCGAAGACCGGCAGCAGGTTGAGATCGACACTTCGTAAATTCAGTTTCATGGATAATACTTATAGCAAATATTGAATAGAAAAATATAGCTCTCCCCAGTAGCGTCAGAAGACGTACAAACCCTCGTCTCGGAGAACAATAATGGATGATCAGAAACTGACGATGCTGGTTACGGCTTTTATTGTGGTCACCGCCCTCTGGGAGGTGCTAAGCGGCCGTACCCGTGACGGCCGAAAGAATAAGCAGGACTGGCGCATGGCGTTCCTGGCCACGTTCATGATGGTGGCCGTGCAGCGGCCGCTGGTGCTGCTATTGCTGACGCTTGGCCTGTCAACGTTGCTTCCCGGCAGCGCCGGTTCACTGGCCTGGCTCGAGCAGTCGTATTTCTGGCCCACATTGATTGTGTTTTTCTGCGTGGAGGAGTTTATCCACGGCAGTTTCCACCTGTTTGCCCACCGGCGCCGACCCAATAACCGTGTTCTGCAATGGGTTCAGGCGTTTTACAAGATGAGCCACCGCCCGCACCACATGTCGGGGGGCCAGGACAACAAGGGCCAATTGACGGTAACGCAGACCTTCGTCAACGGCTGGGCCTGGTGGTTGATCATGCCCAATTACACCTTTCAGTTGCTGTGCCTCTATCTGGGGCTGGTAGAGGTGTTCCTGATTGCCACCGCCTTCAAGGGTCTATGGGCGGCCCATACTCATGTGAACTGGAACTATGACCTGTACTTCCACAACCACCGCTGGGCCTGGGTGCGCAGGACCATGTGGGCACTGGCGCACATTCTGGTGTTTCCCACTCAGCATCACCATCATCATGCCCGCGGGCCCAATTCAGCGAAGAATGTGACCTCCACACTGGCGATCTACGATTGGCTGGTGTTTGGCACCCTCGCCATTGAAACCAGCAAACCCAAGGTCTACGGCTGGCGCCAGAAAGAGCTGGAGGCGAACAGTGTGCTGAAACGCTATTTCTGCTGGGATGTCCGCTCTTACGTGCCAAAAACCTAGACGGTGAATTTTTTTGGAATAAACACCAGGCTCAGCCGTCTCCCTGATGAAAGCCACCCGAAACGGGTAAATCAGGAGGACGTAACCATGAAAAAGCACGTACTGACACTCGCAATCTGTTCCATCCTTTCCACCGGCGCTTTCGCCGCTGAAGGGTCTGGCTCGGCCAATGCCAACGCGCAGGCTGAGACCAACATGAGTGCGGAAGCCAGCACCCGCAACGGTGTTTCCGCGAACGGTGGTGCCTCTGCAAGCGCAGAGGGCAGTGTCAACGGCGAAGCCGCTCGAGACGAAGCTGCCGACCAACGCCAGGCGGCCAGCGAAGAAGCCCGCGGAAGGGCCAATCAGGCGGTCAGCGCCGGTGTCGAAACTGGCGAGAAAGTGCGAGCAACCGCTGATGCCACAGCGGATACAGCTCGCGATGAAGCCGGTGAGAAGCGCGAACAGGCGCAAGAGCGCATGAATGAGGCTCGAAATGCCGAGATTCGCGCTGAAACCAATCAGCAGATCGGAACGTCAGTATCTGAGAGCGTCCGGAGTGAAGTGCAGAGCACCGTCAAGGGGACCGTGAAAGGGTCCGGCAGTGGCGGCCTACTGTAACAATTCCTCCAGACTCGCCGGGCCCTATGGCCCGGCTTTCTTTTGGACGCCCAACTTAAAGGAGCAGACATGCAGCTGATTCCACGTATTCTGACATTGCCGCTGGCCATTGGCTTGGCGTCACCGGCATTGATGGTTCAGGCGCAGGAGAAAGCGTCGGCGACTGGATATCTTGAAGGCGGTTATGAGCACGACAGCAACGTGACCGTGGACGAACTGAACACGTCCGCCGATGAGAGCGATCAGGCCTGGGTTTTCGACGCCGGTCTGGAAGGTATCCTGAAACCCACCGAGCGATTGAACGTGACGCTCGGCTATTCGCTCTCGGGCAGACGGTACCAGAACCTTGATGAATTCGATCAAAACATTCACCTGCTGTCGGCCGATGTCAGTTATGACTTCGACCCGGTCACCGTTGGCACCAGTTATTACTATTCCCACGCAACCCTGGGATCGGACCCATTCCTTGATTTCCGGCGTGCCAGTGTCTACCTGGGCAGCCTGCTCGCGGAGGACGTTTATCTGCGGGGCAGCCTGCAGGACAAGCGCAAGGAATTTGATGACAGTGATGCGCGGGATGCCGAGATAAAAGGTGCCAGCCTGGATGCGTTTTTCTTTTTCAACCAGGCCCAGAGCCACTTTCTAATCGGCCTCGACGGTGATCGCGAAGATGCGGAGGCGAAAGCCTACGACAACGACCTGTTTCGGGTTCGGGTAGCGCTGGTGCATCGGTTTACCCTGGCCGGCGAGGAAAACCGGTTGCGGTTTGGCTGGCGCTATGAGGACAGAGAATATGAAGAGGTGACCGTCACCAGCACCGATCCGGTTCTGACGGACCCTCTGACCGGCGACCTTACCGAACGCTCGAGCAATGAGCGGGCGGACAAAGCCCGTATTCTGGAGGCCAGCTGGCGGATCGGGCTTAACGAGGTATTCAGTGTTGAGCCCAGTGTTTCCTGGGGCCAGTATACCTCGAACGTGGATTCCGCCGATTACGACAAGACCGTGGCGGGGGTGACACTCAGGGCGGATTTCTGAACCCCGGCGGTCAGAAATCCAGAAAGCCGTGACCGAATTCGGTGTCGCGGCCAGGACGGCCAAGATCCTTCGCTGCATTGATCAGGGCACCAACGGCCTTGTTTTCCGAAAGTTTATTACGTCGGCAGGCCAGTGCAGCGGCAACCACCGGTGACGCCAGCGAGGTACCGCTGTCTGCAGCCATGCCGGCGTCAGGATGCGCTACCGGAACGGTGACGCCGTTGCTGGCAAACATCACCTGTTCACCCCGATTGGCCCAGCGGTAGAGCTTCCCGGAACGGTCCGCCGCCGTCACACCGATCACTTCCGTGTAGGCGGCCGGATATAATGGCGGGGCAGAGGGCCCTTGATTGCCGACCGCCGCAACCATCAGCACGCCGCGTTCCCTGAGGCGGTTCACCGCCGCAGCGAGAAGCTGGTTGTCCGGGCCTGTCAGGCTGATGTTGATCACGGACAGATCCTGACCGGCCAGCCAGTTCAGGCCTTCCAGTAAATGGCCAAGTGTGGCGCCTGAGAGGCTGCGATCCCGGTCATAGAACACCGACGCGTTGAAGATCGTTGCCTGCGGCAGCCGGGCAGGCCATTGCCCAGGGCGGTTGCCGACCAGCAGGCTGGCGACGGCCGTGCCGTGAATTGTCGGCTCAGTCAGTGCCCCATCCACTTCCGCCAATGCCAGAAAACGCTCCTGCACAATCTTTGCGTCGCCAAATACCCAATGGTCGGTGGCAATCGACGTGTCCACCATTCCAATGCGAACCGGTACGGTGCAGAGGCTATGCCATTGCGGGATTCCGGTTTCGGGTGAGGGTTCTTTGGCGCCCGTCTGTGGTGCGTAGATATGATTGCGGTCCAGCCGATCCGCGAGCTCTGGCAGGGCGGCCCCTAAGGCTTTATGAGAATCCAGCTCGGCAGTGACCCGGAACCGAACGACGGTCATTCCCAGGCCGGTCAGCTCGTGGCGCCCGAGAACCGTGATCCCGGGCCGGTCAAGGCGGGCGAGTTCCGGAGCGGTACCGGTCACCAACCACTGACTTTCCACCGCCCGGGCACCGTCGTCCAGTCGAATATCATTGAACGCTTTCTGTCCCTGACGCGTGAGAATGGGAAGGACCGACGGTAACTCCACGAGTTGTTCCATCAGCTCTGTGGCCTGTGCGTTGATTTGTTTCTCAAGGCGACGGTCCATGGCCTGCTCCACCATGCGCTGCGTCTTCTGTTCGATCTGGCGGGTTATCGGATCTATCTGACCGCTGGTTACGTCGCCGACACCGATGGATAAGGCCGGCGCAGAAAGCGTGCAAAGTGCGATAGCAGGGAACAAGTGTCTCATGGGAAAAGGTTTCATCGTGCCCGTCCGACTGATGATGTGTGTCATACGATACAACGGCCCGGCGGAAAAAAAATTCCTTGGTCCATGGAATAAATCGGTTTCACGGCCGTTTTACCGATAACACCTTTGGAAGTTGAAGGCTATGAAAGAGGAAATCACCGAATTATTACCAAGGCTCCGACGATTCGCCTACTCGTTGACCGGCTCCCTGTCAGACGCCGACGACCTGCTGCAGAATACGGTGGAGCGCTTGTTGACCAGGGACATGCCGGACGACGCCGACCTTACCAAGTGGGCGTTCCGGGTTTGCCGTAATGTCTGGATAGACGAGTGCCGAGCGCGCAAGGTTCGGCGAGACGCAGCAGAACACCCGGAGCTGACGGATGGGCAGGTGATCAATGGCGAGCACCAGACCACCAAAGAGATCGAGTGGCACCGGGTGGACGCTGCCATGGCAAGGTTGCCCCAGGATCAGCGCCAGATCATATCCCTGGTGGCGATCCAGGGCATGCCCTACAAGATCGTGGCTGAGATTCTGGAGGTACCCAAGGGCACGGTGATGAGCCGGCTGGCCCGAGCCAGGGCGGCGTTAAGTGAGGCTCTGGCGCCTGTAACCATGAGGACCGATTCATGAACATGACTAACGAAACCCTGTCGGCTTTCCTCGATAACGAACTAACTGACGCGGAGATGGAGGCCGTTCGGGACCAACTCGAGAAGGATCCGACGCTGGCCGATCGACTGGCCGATATGGCGTCGGTGGATGCCGAGCTGCAGGCCCATTACGGATCGATTGATGATCGTCCTTTGCCCGCATCGATCACCCAAATGCTGGAAGAAAAGGCCTCCCGGGGTGCTACACCTGCGCAGGACAATGTGGTCGCCTTTCCGTGGTGGCGAAGGCTGCCCGGACACACGGGTAAAGCTGTCGCCGCCGCAATCATCGCGGGGGTGGCGCTGACGCAATGGCTGACCGTGGCAACGAACGGCGATCCGATGTCGCCCGCAGTGGCAGACGTTCTGGATAGCCAGCCCAGTGGCGAGGTATACCAGGTTAATGACCAGGCGAACGTGACGCCGAGACTGACGTTCCAGAGCCAGGCCGGTCAATGGTGCCGCCAGTTCCGCCTGGAGACACAAACGTCCGCGTCGGAGCAAATTGCCTGTCGCACCGGCACAGGTTCCTGGGAGCAGGTGGCCACGGCCGAAGCAGAGCCTTCCCTGGCATCTGATGCATACCAGACGGCGAGCGGTGGCAGTGTGCTTGACGAGGAATTGGATCGGATGATGGCCAAGCCCGCCATCGGGCCCAGCCAGGAACGTGCGTTGCTTGAACAGCACTGGCGGAGTGATTAACGATCCTGCATCCCAGAGGTTTGCGGTTACGGTGGATGGCAACACGGGGGAATCCAGCTAGTATCAAGGTGTTTATCATTCGCTGACCTGATGGAGCTGTAATGACCGAATACTTTATCCAGGCGTTTATCTATCTGACCGCCGCTGTTGTCGCGGTGCCATTGGCGAAGCGCCTGGGATTGGGTTCGGTATTGGGGTATCTGGTGGCCGGTGTCGTTATCGGGCCGGTGACGGGGCTGGTAGGGCAAGAAACCGCAACCATTCAGCATTTCGCCGAATTTGGTGTGGTCATGATGCTGTTTCTGGTGGGCATGGAACTGGACCCGAAATCCCTCTGGGCCATGCGGATTCGCTTGCTGGGCCTGGGCGGTCTGCAAGTGGTGCTTACCTCTGCTGCCGGAATGGCGATTGCCTGGTGGATGGGGCTGCAATGGCAGACCACCGTCGCCGTTGGCCTTATCTTCTCGTTATCTTCCACCGCCATTGTTCTGCAGACCCTGAACGAGAAGGGGCTCAGTAAAACCGAGGGTGGCCGGGGTGCTTTCTCGGTGCTGTTGTTCCAGGACATTGCCGTTATTCCGATGCTGGCGGTGATTCCCCTGCTGGCGATATCCGAACTGGCGGGCGTTGGGGCGACGGATCCGGGGCACCAGGGCGGTTTCAGCCTGGTGGCGCATCTGCCGGGATGGGCTCACGCCCTGGTGGTGATCGGCTCTGTGACCACGGTGATCGTCGGCGGTCATTTCCTGAGTCGGCCCCTGTTTCGTTACGTGGTTCAGTCCGGTATGCGGGAGGTTTTTACAGCCACCGCTCTGATGCTGGTGATCGGTATTGCCGCGCTGATGAGTGTCGTCAATCTGTCGCCGGCGCTTGGGGCTTTCCTCGCCGGTGTGGTGCTGGCCAACAGCGAGTTCCGTCACGAACTCGTGGCCAACATCGAACCCTTTAAAGGGCTACTGCTCGGGTTGTTTTTCATCACAGTGGGCGCCGGTATCAACTTTGAGATGCTGGCAGCGCAATGGGGCACTGTGATCACATTGGCGCTGGCGGTTATCCTGGTCAAGGCAGCCATTCTGTTGCTCCTTGCATTGTTATTCGGGCTGCGGGGCCGTGATGGCTGGTTGTTCACCCTGGGGCTGGCACAGGCCGGCGAATTCGGCTTCGTGCTGCTGACCTACAGCATGCAGAACAGTGTGATCCCCACAGACATCGTCCAGCTTCTGGGGTTGGTGGTGGCGTTGTCCATGTTCCTTACGCCGCTGTTGTTCATTGCCTACGACCGGCTGATCCTGCCGCGGTATCGTGAAGCCCGCAATGAGCAGCGGGAAGCCGATGTGATCGAGGAGCAGGCGCCAGTGATCGTGGCCGGGGTTGGACGATTTGGCCAGATTGTGTGCCGGTTATTGCGCGCCAACAAGATTCCCATTGTCGCGCTGGACCTGGCTCTGGATCAGATCGAAAACCTGCGACGTATCAATATCAAGAGCTATTTCGGTGATGCCAGCCATACGGGGTTATTGGAAACGGCGGGCATCGCCCACGCGCGCTTGCTCGTGGTTGCAATTGATGACAGGGATCGAGCTGTGTCGCTGGTGCACCACGTCAAGCAACACTACCCCGGCGTCTGGGTTCTGGCACGGGCGTTCGACCGGGGCCATGGCTATCAATTGCGCCAGGCCGGCGCTGACGACGTCGTCAGCGAAACCTACCACTCTGCGGTGGAGCTGGGCGGGCATGCGCTGACCGCATTCGGCGTTCACCCATTGCGGTCGCGACAGATGACCTGGGCGTTTATCAATAATGAAAAGTCCCACGAGGACGAGCTGTTCGACGCCTGGAAGGAAATCGAAGAGGGTATCCGCTTTAGCCCCCGTTATGGTGAGCTGTTCATGAAGCTGGAGGATACCCTGAGCGATGTGATGCAACAGGACTGGGAACCGCCCCGTCGTGAGGAGGTGCCCTTGTGGTCACCTCCCAAAACGGATGAGTAAGGCCTGCCTGGGGAGCGTGCCCTCTCTTGCCATTGCTTCACCACTTGTTCTTTTATGCAAACAATGTTCTCAAACATTTGGAATACATGTCCATAATCGAACAGGTTAGTCTGAATTCACCGAAACACTAAGGAGAATTCAGGCATGAAGGTACTGATCGTTCTGGCCCACCCGGAAAGGCGGTCATTCAGTGGTGGTTTGGTGGATGTGGCTACAGAAACCCTGAATCTGGCTGGGCATGAGGTAGAAATAGACGACCTCTATGGAGAAGGCTTTGACCCGGTGGAGCGTTCGTCGTGGTATGGCAAGCGGCAGGATGAGTGCTATTTTGCGCCGCTGACGGAGCAGCGGGCTCACTATGATGCCAATGCATTACCTCAAGATGTTCAGCGCGAGATCGCTCGGCTGAATTGGGCCGATCTGGTGATTTTCCAGTTTCCGCTGTGGTGGCATTCTCAACCCGCCATATTGAAGGGCTGGTTTGATCGCGTGTTGGTTTATGGCGGACTTTATTCGGGAAGCATGCGCTACGATCGCGGCTATTTTCGCGGTAAACAGGCGATGTGTTCTGTAACCACTGGTTCTCCGGAGCAGGCGTTCATGCCGTTTGGCCGTGCCGGTAATATGGTGGAGTGGCTGTGGCCGGTTCACTCTTCACTGTATTACGTGGGTTATGACGTGCTGGCGCCGCACCTAAGCTATGGAGTACAGGGTGGTGGCATCAGCTACCAGGGTGAAGGTGCATTCCGGGATCATCTGGGCGCACTGAAAGACCAATGGGCGCGCCGTTTGTCGGGAGTGGAACAGGACTTGCCAATTCCGTTTACTGGCTGGAATGACTGGGATGGTGTCGGCGTGCTCAAACATGCACATCCAATGCGCTGGCGATTGTGAGCAACGTTGTGATTTGCCCTGATAAGACTATGATTGTGCTAAGGCCCGACAGAGGAGAGCATCGCCTTGTCACAACAGCGGGACGTCACCGTCTTTTATGATGAACGGGTGTTGGCCCATCACCCTGATACCAACATGGATTTCCTGCCCGGTCGCCTGGACAAACGGGTACGTTCCATTCTGTCGGGGCTTAATGTGCAGTGGAAGTACCCGGAGCATCCGGGCCGTATTACCGCGATCATGGACTTGCTCGCCCGTGACCCCATTCCCGGTGTTCGGATCGAGCCAGGTAAAGCGGCAACGCCAGACCAGTTGAGCCGGGTTCATACCACTTCCTTCCTGGACGACATATTCTCACTACGGGACGAAAGTGCGTGGCTGGATGTCGATACCACAGCCGTTTCACCGGGCAGTGTTGAAGCCGCCGAAGTGGCGGCAGGTACCGCTATCGCAGCCGTGGAAGCGGTGGTTGAGGGCCGCACGAACAGCGCCTTCGCGATGGTCAGGCCGCCTGGCCACCATGCCGAACCAGTGCGCGCAAGGGGGTTCTGCCTTTTCAATAATGTTGCTGTTGCGGCCGCACACGCGCAGGCAGAGTTGGGCTGTGAACGGGTATTGATCGTCGATTGGGACGCCCACCATGGCAATGGCACCCAGGATATCTTCTGGGCTGATCCGGACACCATGTTTTTTGATATTCACCGGGCTGCGCCTTTCTACCCGGGTAGCGGAGCATTAACCGACGTAGGTGCCGGCCTGGGCGAGGGCACCACCATCAACGTTCCCATGCCCGGTGGCGCGGGGGACGTAGCCTATCTCAAAGCGCTACGCGAAATTTTGGTACCCGCCGCCGACTATTTCAAACCGGACCTGGTACTGGTCTCCGCCGGCTTTGATGCCCATTGGTACGACCTGGCGCTCAATGTGTCCTACGAAGGCTTCGCGGCCATGACGGGCATTGTTCAGGAGATTGCGGACAAGCACTGTAATGGCCGGCTGGCCATGGTGCTGGAGGGCGGTTACAATACCGAATCATTGTCTCATGGCGTGCACGCAGTGCTTCGGGCACTGGCCGGTGGCACGTTGACGGAACCAAGGGTCTGCGGCATGGAAGAAGTGGACGCTGCCATTGACTTTCATAAGGGCGCCTTCGAGCCCGATAACACGGATTAGTCTTTTCCTGCAGCCTTCCCAGAATCAAAATAGCGGTTTCCTATCGAACGGCTAAAAACAATCAATTTGAATGTTTTTGATCAAATCAATACCTTAGCCAACTCACGTTAGCCAATGCCTAAACTCAACCAACTGGAGATATCTACTATGGGTATGATTAACAGCGAAATTAAACCGTTCAACGCCACCGCCTTTAAGGGCGGCGAGTTTGTTGAAATTTCCGAAGCCGATGTAAAAGGTAAGTGGTCGGTATTTTTCTTCTACCCGGCCGACTTCACTTTCGTTTGCCCGACCGAGCTGGGCGACGTGGCCGACAAGTATGAAGAGCTTCAGAAGCTGGGTGTGGAAGTGTTCTCCGTATCCACCGACACCCACTTCACCCACAAGGCGTGGCACAGCAGCTCCGAGACTATCGGCAAGATCAACTACTTCATGGTAGGCGACCAGACCGGCACTATCACCAACAACTTCGGTGTGATGCGTGAAGGCCAGGGCCTGGCAGACCGCGCTACCTTCCTGATCGACCCGGATGGCGTTATCCAGGCCATGGAAATCACTGCCGAAGGCATCGGCCGTGACGCTGATGACCTGCTGCGCAAGGTAAAAGCGGCTCAGTACGTTCGTAACAATCCCGGCGAAGTTTGCCCGGCCAAGTGGAAAGAAGGCGAAGCGACTCTGACGCCGTCACTGGACCTGGTTGGCAAGATCTAAGGTTTCGGTAACAGTGAAACCTGAAAAAGGCCCGCTCTGCGGGCCTTTTTCGTTTCTATCCAATTGATTTATCGATTTGAATAGCAAAGGCCTATCAAATACTTTGGATCAATTAATTTGAGCTTGGACGGGCCAGTCCGTATCGTTCTCCTATATTCGATTCACGACTCAAACCGAGTTCGCACATTCAGTTTAAAGCTATCCAAAGGGGAAAAAGAGCATGTTGGATGCCAGTATCAAGGAACAGTTGAACGCCTACATGGACAAGCTGCAGCAGCCGATCGAGCTGGTTGCTGCTTATGACGACAGCGATAAGTCCCAGGAACTGAAGCAGTTGCTGGACGAGCTCGAGCCCATGTCTGACAAGATCAGCCTGCGTACGGAAGAGTCAGAGCAAGTACGTCGCCCGTCATTTGCCATCAATCGTGTTGGCAGCGACATCGGCGTGCGATTCGCCGGCATCCCCATGGGTCATGAGTTTACCTCCCTTGTGCTGGCGCTGTTGCAGGTAGGTGGTCATCCGCCGAAAGCCAGCGAAGACGTGATTGAACAGGTCAAAAACCTGGACGGCGACTTTGAGTTTGAAACCTACTTTTCGCTGTCGTGCCAGAACTGCCCGGACGTGGTCCAGGCGCTGAATCTGATGAGCGTCCTCAATCCAAGGATCAAGCATACGGCGATCGACGGTGCCCTGTTCCAGGACGAAGTCGAGCAGCGCGAGGTCATGGCGGTGCCCAGCGTTTATCTCAATGGCAAGCCGTTTGGCCAGGGTCGCATGACTCTGGAGCAGATTATCGCGAAGGTCGACACCGGTGCCGAGGCTCGTGACGCTGACAAGCTCAAGCAAAAAGACCCGTTCGAGGTGTTGGTCATCGGAGGTGGCCCGGCGGGTTCTTCAGCCGCTATCTACGCGGCACGCAAGGGCATCTCTACCGGTATTGCCGCCGAACGTTTCGGCGGACAGGTGGCGGACACCATGGGCATCGAGAACCTGATTTCCGTGCCCTACACCGAAGGCCCCAAGCTGGTGGCGGCGATGGAGCAGCACGTCAAGGAATACGACGTGGACATCATGAACCTGCAACGCGCGGAGAAGCTGATTCCGGCGGCCCGCAAGGGTGGCTATCATGAAGTACGGTTGGCCAATGGTGCCTCTTTGAAGAGCCGCACGCTGGTCCTGTCCACGGGTGCCCGCTGGCGCCAGATGGGGGTTCCGGGTGAAGAGGAATACCGCAATAAAGGTGTGGCCTATTGCCCGCACTGCGACGGCCCGTTGTTCAAGGGCAAGCGTGTGGCGGTGATCGGCGGCGGTAACTCCGGCGTGGAAGCGGCCATCGACCTTGCCGGTATTGTTGGCCACGTGACTCTGATTGAGTTCGGCGCGGCTATGCGAGCAGACGATGTGCTGCAGAAGAAACTGCGCAGCCTGAAGAATGTGGAAATCATCACCTCGGGCCAGACCACAGAGATTACCGGCGAGAACGGCAAGGTAAACGGCCTGCAGTATACCGACCGCACAACCGGAGAGAGCCACCATGTATCGCTGGAAGGCGTGTTCGTCCAGATCGGCCTGGTGCCGAACACCGAGTGGCTGAAAGGCGACATCGAGCTGAGCCAGCATGGCGAGATCATTGTTGACGAGCGCGGTGAAACCTCCATTCCGGGCGTGTTTGCCGCCGGTGACGTCACCACCGTGCCCTACAAGCAGATCGTGATCTCCATGGGTGAAGGCTCCAAGGCCGCCCTGAGCGCGTTCGATTTCCTGATTCGAAACTCCGTTGATGAGAGCGAGAGCGACGAAGCGGCGGCCTGAACCTCCGCTAAACAGGTTCACACACGGCTGACCCCTAACCAGTTCGTGTTTTTCAGCCCTGCTGTCCGGCTTCCGGATAGCGGGGCTTTTTTATGGGCGTCTCTTGGGAGTGGGTCGGTTAGGTTGTACAAGTCGATTACTTTCTGTACACTTTATTTTAATTGAACGTTCAATTAATAAAACGGACAGGAAACGCGATGCCGATTGTTGGCGTGAAAGACACCCGAAAGCAGCAACTGATTGATGCCACCATGGCGTCTATTGCCGAGCTGGGGCTGCAGAACACCACCATCATCTCCATCAGCCGTCGTGCCGGCATGTCGTCCGGCATCATCAGCCATTATTTCGGTGGTAAGCAGGGGCTGATCGAAGCCGCGTTGCGTTATTTGTTGGACCAGTTGGGGAAGGAGCTGCGGGAGCGGATGGCCCGCACCGATGGGTCGCCGGAACAACGCCTTCAGTGCATCGTGGAAGCCAACTTTTCCGAGTTTCAGCGCACCGATCTGGCAGCAAAGACCTGGCTCAGCTTCTGGGCCCGCTCCATGCACGAGCCGGGTTTGCAGCGCCTGCAGCAGATCAACAACGCCAGGCTGTACAGCAATCTGCGTTATTCCTTCGCCCAGCGTTTGCCAAAACAGGCCGCCACCGAAGCTGCCCGCCAGCTGGCGTCGATGATCGACGGCTTCTGGCTGCGCAGCGCCCTGAGTACCGATCCTCAGGAAGGCTTCTCGGCGGCGGAAACGCTGTGTAAACGATTTGCATTGAACGCACTCGAATCCACCCTTAATTAACCCCGAATTCACACGATCAGGTTTGAACCCCATGACTGAATTGCCCCGTTATCAGAACTTTATCAACGGCCAGCCCATGGCCAATGCCTCCGGCGAAACCTTCCCGGTTGTGAATCCGGCCACGGGCGAGGTGATCTATGAAATGGAAATCGCCGATGAGGCTGTAAAAAAGTCCGCGATAGACAGCGCCCAGGCCGGCTTCAAGGTCTGGTCTGCGATGACCGGTGCCCAGCGTGGCCGTATTCTCCAGCGTGCCGTGGCGTTACTGCGGGAACGTAACGACGAATTGGCCGCGCTGGAAGTTCAGGACACTGGCAAACCCTGGCAGGAAGCCCAGGTTGTTGACGTGGTGACCGGTGCGGACACCCTGGAATACTTTGCCGGCCTGGCCGCGTCCGTTGAAGGTGGCCAGCAGGACCTTGGCGGGGATTTCTATTACACCCGTCGTGAACCGCTGGGTGTGTGTGCGGGTATCGGTGCGTGGAACTATCCGCTGCAGATTGCCTGCTGGAAGTCCGCCCCGGCCCTGGCAACGGGTAACAGCATGATTTTCAAGCCCTCGGAGGAAACTCCGATGGGCGCCCTCAAGCTGGCTGAGATCTTTGTTGAAGCCGGTGTACCGGCGGGTGTGTTCAACGTGGTCCAGGGCGCGGGTGATGTTGGTGCCTGGCTGACTCACAACCCCGATATTGCCAAGGTGTCGTTCACCGGAGAAGTCGGCACTGGCCGGAAGGTAATGACCGCAGCCGCCTCCACCCTGAAAGACGTCACCATGGAGCTTGGCGGTAAATCACCGCTGATTGTTTTCGACGATGCGGATATCGATAACGCGGTTTCCGCGGCCATGCTGGGTAACTTCTACACCCAGGGCGAGATCTGCACCAACGGCACCCGCGTGTTCGTGCACCAGGACATCTATTCCGAATTTATGGACCGGTTGCTCGAGCGCACTCTGAACAACATTCGCATGGGTGATCCCACCGACCCGGACACCAACTTCGGCGCGCTGATCTCGCAGAAGCACCAGCAACTGGTGCTGGATTACATCGAGAAAGGCATTGCCGAGGGCGCCACCCTCAGTCATGGCGGTAAGGCCGCGAAGCCGGCCTCCGCGCCTGGCGGTTACTTCGTGGAGCCCACCATCTTCACCAACTGTACCGATGACATGACCATCTGCCGCGAGGAAATCTTCGGGCCGGTGATGTCGGTACTGACCTTCTCCGACGAGGAGGAGGTGATCGGCCGTGCGAACAGCACGGATACGGGTCTGGCAGCTGGGGTGTTCACCAACGATATCCGTCGCGCCCACCGGGTGATTCACCGCATCCAGGCTGGCATCTGCTGGATCAACAGCTATGGAGCATCGCCTGCGGAAATGCCGGTGGGTGGCTACAAGCTCTCCGGTGTTGGCCGCGAAAACGGCCGCGTCACACTCGATCACTACACCCAACTGAAGGCGGTGTACGTGGGCATGGAGGACATAGACAGTCCGTTCTAAGCGGTCTGTTCGGAGTTGCGTATGAAAGAAGTGAACTACGATTACATCATTGTCGGCGCGGGGTCTGCAGGCTGTGTGCTGGCCAACCGGCTTACCGAGGATGGCCGCCACCGGGTGCTGCTGCTGGAAACCGGCGGCAGCGACAAGAGCATCTTTATCCAGATGCCGACGGCACTGTCCATCCCCATGAACACCAAAAAATTCGCCTGGCAGTTTGAGACTGAGCCGGAACCCTACCTGGATAACCGCCGCATGCACTGCCCCCGGGGAAAGGTGCTGGGTGGCTCTTCCTCCATCAACGGCATGGTTTACGTACGTGGTCATGCCCGTGATTTCGACGAGTGGCAGGAGCAGGGCGCCGAAGGCTGGGACTATCGTCACTGTCTGCCCTACTTCAAGAAGGCGGAAACCTGGGCCTTTGGCGCTGATGACTACCGTGGTGACCAGGGCCCGCTGGGCGTGAACAACGGCAATAACATGCAGAACCCGCTCTACAAGGCCTTTGTGGACGCAGGCGTGGATGCCGGTTATTTCGCCACCAACGACTACAACGGCGAGCGCCAGGAAGGTTTCGGCGCCATGCATATGACCGTCAAGAATGGCCGTCGCTGGTCCACGGCCAATGCCTATCTGCGCCCGGCCATGGCGCGGGACAATCTGACAGTGGTCACCCATGCACTGGTGCACAAGGTGTTGCTGGAGGGCAAGCAGGCTACCGGCGTGCGCTACGAGAAAGACGGCAAACGGGTGGATGTTACAGCGTCAGAGGAAGTGATCCTGTCGGCCGGCTCTATTGGTTCACCCCATCTTTTGCAGCTTTCCGGCATTGGCAACCGCGACGTACTGGAGCAGGCCGAAATCCCCGTCAATCACGAACTGCCCGGTGTCGGCGGCAACCTGCAGGATCATTTGGAGTTCTACTTCCAGTTCCGCTGCAAGCAGCCGGTTTCTCTCAATGGCAAGCTCGACTGGTGGAACAAGCTCAAGATCGGTGTTCGCTGGTTGCTTAAGAAAGACGGCCTGGGCGCCACCAACCACTTCGAGTCCTGCGGATTTATCCGCTCCAAGGCGGGGGTCGAATGGCCGGACCTGCAATATCACTTTCTGCCAGCGGCCATGCGGTATGACGGTAAAGAAGCCTTCAACGGCGATGGCTTCCAGTTGCACGTCGGTCATAACAAGCCCAAGAGCCGTGGCTCAGTGACTGTGCAGTCCGACGACCCGCGCCAGCCGCCGCGCATACAGTTCAACTACCTGCAGCACGAGGATGACCGCGAAGGCTTCCGTGATTGTGTGCGCCTGACCCGTGAGATTGTCAGCCAGCCTGCTATGGATGCCTATCGAGGACCCGAAATCCAGCCCGGTGTTGATGTGCAGAGTGACGAGGAAATTGACGCCTTTGTCCGCCAGGCGGTGGAAAGCGCCTATCACCCTTCCTGCACCTGCAAGATGGGTGTGGATGACCAGGCAGTCGTAGGGCCCGACACACGGGTTCATGGCCTCACCGGCCTGAGGGTAGTGGACTCGTCCATCTTCCCCACCATTCCCAACGGCAACCTCAATGCTCCCACCATCATGGTGGCGGAGCGTGCCGCTGACCTCATTCGTGGCGTGGCGCCACTGAATCCGTCTGACGCCCCTGTGGCGATGGACGAGCAATGGCGTGATCGCCAGCGTCCCGGAGGGGCCGCGCGCGGGATCGCCTGATACCGTTCCCGGCGGCGCAATGGCCGCCGGTTGTTATGCAAACCATCAGGACTTACCTATCGTCGCTGCGGCGCGATAACCGTGCCGTTCTGAGCGCGCGATAGTTAAGTGTTGACCCGTCAACGCGGGGGTTTGTGTCCGATTCGAATGAACACGTGCTTCAAAGTAGAGGAGGAACACCCATGTTGTCCTATATAATAAGTAAAGCGAGAAACCGGAGGTGTGTATGACACTCTGGTTATCGACAGGCCTGATTTTCACTTTCGCGGCTATCGCGCTGATCCTGTTCAAATGGTGGGACCTGAAAGTCATCGGCGTGACGCCGGTACGTACCTTCACGTTTATAGCCATTCTGTTTACTTCGGGCCTGGACGTCGGCCTGATCATGTTTCCGCTGACGGAATTTGCCGGTTACGGCAACCTGACGGAAAGCCCCGAATACGGCTTCGCCAACCCACTGGCGATTGAGTTCGGGTTCTGGGCCTTTCTGATCTGGGGGTTCTACTTCCTTACCTGCTTCTACTTCTGTGTGATCGAGCCGCGGGTGAAGTTCTTCGACATACCGCTGGTGCGAGTGGTTAACAATGTGGTCATCATCGGAACCTGCGCCTTTACCGCGTTCCTGTTACTGGTCAACCTGCCCTGGTATCTGCCGGAAATTGGTGATGGCGAAACGGTCGTGCCCACTTTCTACCTGATCGTTTTCGCGGCGATTGCGGCTGCGGTTTATTCCAGCAGTAAAATCAAATACGTGCGCATACTCAGCCTGGGTTCCAGCTGGTTGTTCATCGCGCTGATTGCGGTGATGTGGGGCCGTGCTTTCCTGACGGGCAACGGCAGCGTGGGAGACTTCTTCGGTACGGCTGGGCTGATTGGTGAGTACTTCACCAACCTGCATCACTTCATGTTACCGCTGAACGATTACCACGAGTTTTACCTGTTCTGGTGGTTCTCCTGGAGCATAATGATCGGCCAGTTCACCGCGCGCTTTGTCAGCGGCCTGCGTACCTGGCAGTTGATGATCGCCATGCTGGTGTTTCCGTCCATTGCTATCGGTACCTGGTTTTCGGTGCTTTACCACTATCACGCTGAAGGCCTGAACATCGCCAGCTATATCAACATCGCCATGATTACGGTGGGTATCCTGATGGTAATCAACTCACTGGACTCGCTGATCCGGTTATACACCGACAATCTCAACCTGACCGCAAGCCGACTGGGCCAGTGGAAGTATTATTTTGGCAACCTGATTGCGATGTGTGGTTTGACGCTGCTGTTCCAGCTCGACTTCCTGCGCATTCAATGGGTGGGCGCGCTGGTAATTGCGCTGTACTTCGGCTGCTTCGTGTACATTGTCACGAAACGTCGCGCTGAGGTGATGGGCATTGAAGGTTCGCCCAAAGAGAATACACTCGACTTCAGGAAGATTGAGTTAGCGAGCTAGATAGCTTCACACATCATCAGGGGAAACCCGGGAGGGCTTTATGTTTCTCGCCGAGAAATCGACCGGACACATGATTGAGGTGTTGGACACCAGAATGCTGATGGATCCCAACGAATCGAGCGTTAAGGGCAGCCTGCATTTTGGTGAAGAAGCCCAGGACCCGGAGTTTTTCGAAAAGGCCGGCCTGAATTTCCCGTCCGGGGAATCCCTGCCGCAGTGCTGGACTGACCCGGATTACCGCAGGCGGTGATCCGGGTTAACCGCAGCCATCAAATGCCAGGCCGTGCCGCCGGCGATGTTTGAGGGAATGAGCCTGACAGAGTTGGCTGGCCAGGCGGTCAGTCTGATTGCATTGGGCTTTTGCATTGTCGGCTTTGCCAGCAAGCGGGACGACCGTTTGATGGTGTTGCTGATCTCCGCGAATGTGGCCTTTGCGCTTCAGTTTGCCCTGTTCGGCAGTTGGACGGCGGCGGTACTGAGTTTGCTGGTGATCGGTCGCATCGTGCTGGCCCGGCGATACCTGGGCAACTGGAAGGTCATGCTGGCGGTACTCGCGGTAAACCTGCTGGCAGCGGCTCTGACCTGGCGTACCCCCGTTGACTTCTTCGCCATTGGCGCGGCCATGTTCGGCACCGTCGGTATGTTCATGCTGCGCGGCATTCCCATGCGACTGACGCTGGCCGGCGCTGCAATCTGCTGGATGTTGAACAACCTGCTGATTGGCTCCGTGGGTGGAACGCTGGCAGAGGGTATGGTGGTGGTGACTAATTTCATCACTATCTTTCGGTTAGCGCGGATGAAGCGCCGTTACCCGGAGGCTTTCGCCAAACTGAACGAGCCGGAGTCATAGCCGGCCGCGTTCAAAACCCTTCAGTACGTTCACCACATTCACGCCAATGGCATCCACATCGTAGCCGCCCTCCATGGTGAACAGGGTCGGCAGGTTCAGTTCCGCCAGCCGCTCCCCCATCAGCACGTAGTCCGCAGACGTGAGCTTGAAGAAGGAAATCGGATCGTCCTCGAAGGTGTCTACTCCCAGGGCGATCACTAATGCTTCGGGTTGGTATTCCGTAATTCGCTGGCAAGCGGTTTCCAGCCCTTCGCGCCAGACCTTGAAGGGCGTGCCCGGTGGATACACTAGGTTCTGGTTATAGCCGCTGCCGTCGCCTTCGCCGGTTTCATCCTCAAACCCGAGGAAGTGAGGGAACACCAGGTCCGGATCGCCGTGCAGGCTGATGGTCAGGACGTCGCTGCGCTGATAGAAAATGGCCTGGGTACCGTTACCATGGTGGAAGTCGACGTCCAGTATTGCCACGCGTTTGACGCCCTGGTCCCGAAATGCCTGGGCGGAAATAGCCGCGTTATTGAAAAAGCAGTAGCCTCCGAACAGGTCGGCATGGGCGTGATGCCCAGGTGGGCGGCATAGTGCAAACGCGGCAGGCTCTCCGTTGGCCACCAGAGCCTGTGCGGTCAGAGCGACGTTTGCCGAGGCGCAGGCAGCGTCCCAGGTACCCTCGGTGATCGAGGTTTCAGCGGCAAAGCTGTAATAGCCCAGGCGGCCGTCGATGTCTTTGGGCACCCTTTCCCGCATCCCCCGGCCCGGCCAGACGGCGGGAATAGCCTCGCCGGGTTTATCCTCGGCTTCCCAATCTTTCCAGCAGGCCTGGAGGAAGCTCACGTAATCCGGGGTGTGCACGCGCAGAACTGGTTCGAGGCCGAAGTCGTCTGGTGGAAGGACGTCTCCCAGTTGTTCCTGTTTGACCCGGCCCAGTATGGTCTCCGCTCTGGACGGTTTTTCGTGGGGGGCGATTAATATGCCGCCGTCCAACTCGGTCGTTGCGGTACGGCGATTGTGCAGCGGAGAAAAAACGGTTTTCATGGAAAACGATTCCGTATTGGTTGTGCACTAAGTTGATGCTAGCGGTCCCTTGCCGATATCTGACAGTATATTACCCGTGCCACCAAACCACGAACCTGTTACAGGACTCTGTTATGAAAATCGCCGTCTTCTGTGGCTCCAGCCTGGGAAATGACGAACGTTTTGCCCAAGCCGCCGATGCGTTTGGCCAGTATATGGCCAGCCAGGGCATGGATCTTGTGTTCGGGGGTGGCAAGGTGGGCCTGATGGGCGTGGTTGCCGATGCCGTTCTGGCCGGCGGCCGGGACGTATACGGCGTCATACCCGAATCCCTTCGCGACCGCGAACTGGCCCATCAGGGCCTGACCCGCCTGGATGTGGTGAGCAGCATGCACGAGCGCAAAGCGCTGATGGCGGATATGGCCGACGCGTTTGTGGCCCTGCCGGGAGGTCCGGGTACCATGGATGAAATCTTCGAGGCCTGGACCTGGGGCCAGCTTGGATATCACAGCAAGCCCTGTGCGTTTTACAACGTGGATGGCTACTACGATGAGTTGCTGGCGTTTATCCGCACGATGTCCGGTGCCGGCTTCCTGAAGCCGGAGTACGCCGAGATGGTGATCGTCAAAGACCAGCCCAACGAGCTGGTATCCGCCCTGAGAAACTACCAGCCGCCCTCGCGCAAATGGTCATAAAGTCGCTGAAGGCTCAGGTGTTCCGCCGCCAGTGATCGTGAGGTCACGCAGAGTGCGCCACAGGCCGCGCCAAGCTGAAGGCACGTTCGCAGGTCTTCGCCGCCCAGGTAGCCGCACAGAAAGCCACTGAAAAAGGCGTCACCCGCGCCATTGGTATCCCGCACCCGGTCAACTGGAAACGCCGGCTGCGCAACCCATCCTCCCTCCCTGCTCAATAGAGTGGCGCCTTCACTGCCATGGGTGCACACCACCAGCTCCTTGCCATCATCGATCATCGTTTCCATGAAACTGCGATAGTCCGGAAGGTTGTCGCTGGACAGGAAAACGACAGTCGCCGCATCGATAAACGGCTGATGATGTGGGTTCCGACCGTCATAGTCATGCAGGTCGGTCCACACCGGTTTGTTCGCGTTTTTTGCCAGGGCCAGTGCCGGCTTCGCATAGCTCAGGATATTGATCACCACCAGTTCGCAGCCTGAAATTGCGGAGGTCACCGGCGTCCAATCAACGCCACTTGGGTCAGCCGGAGGCTGTACAAACAGGGAAACCCGCCCGCCGTGAGGGTCCATCAGGTTTACGTGCTGTTCTGTCGGCGTGTCGGTGATTTCTGCAAGTAGCTCAATGCCAGGCTTATTCAGGGCGTGGCGCACCAGATCGGCCTCCGCGTCCTGCCCCAGCAGCGAATGCAAGACTACGCTGCGCCCCAGCGCTGCAAGGTTCAGCGCCTTGCCAGCACCGGTGCTGCCCACGGATTTGTAACTGCTTCGCGGCCACAGTGTTTGTGGCATTGGGGTTGGCAGGGCATCGAGTTGAATGATGGTATCCAGCGATGCGCCGCCGATGATGACGATGGGTTTGTTCATGGGGTTGGCCTCGGCAGGAAGATCGGCCCATCTTATCCGGTGTGGAACGGGTAAGGCTCCTCCCTGCGGCTACGCCCCTTTCGTTGCCCGTAGTGGTCAGGTTCGCGCCAGACATTTGATGGCGGCAGCAGCGGCCGACGTGCGGTTTTCCACACCCAGTTTGCGAAATACCTGCTCCAGGTGCTTGTTTACCGTGCGTGGGCTCATTTCCAGTATCTGTCCGATCTCGCGGTTGGTTTTGCCATTGGCGATCCACAACAGCACATCGGACTCCCGTCCGGTCAGGCTGAAGCGCGCCCGCAGCGCACCAGTAGCCTCGCTGGGCTTCTGCACCTCTTGCAGGCGCAACAGGTATTCTCTTTGGTCGACCAGGGTGAGGAATTCCACCGCGTGGAGCTCGGGCAGGAAATCCAGCGTAAGGCTGTGGCCGTTCTCCGGATTGTGACTCAACCAGGTGGCCAGGTTGTTGGTCAGCAGTTCGAGGTTATTCGAGCCGCCGCCAATGAGCCGCTGATGAACCTGGGGGGTTGTCCACAGAATGACTCCGTTACGGTCCACGGCAAACAGGTTCTGTCCGGCGGTATCCAGTGCGGCCCGAGCGCTGTGTGCCATGCGGGCGTTGGTCAGGTGTACCTGCATGCGGGCCATCAGCTCGGTAGTGTTGATGGGTTTGGTGACGTAGTCCACGCCGCCGCATTTAAGGCCCATCACCACGTGTTCGGTATCGCTGAGGCCGGTCATGAAAATGATGGGGGTATTTGCGAAGTCCGGATTCTGCTTCAGCCGACGGCAGGTTTCGAAGCCGTCCATGTTGGGCATGATGGCGTCCATCAGCACGATGTCCGGGGTGATGTTCTGGCTGATGGTCAGGGCCTGGCTGCCTTCCAGTGCAATCAATACCGTCATGCCGGCACCTTCCAGGGCGTCGTTGATCATGCGAATGCAGTCGACAGCGTCGTCCACCACCATAACCACCGTCTTTCGGGCTTCAGGTGTGTTCATGTTCCGTCACCTTGATCAAATCAATGATTTTTTCGAACTGGAAGTCGTTGGTGAGCTTCACGAGTTCTTCTACAAACACCGGATCTGCCTCGCTCCGGTAACGGAGCCCGTGCAGTGCCTCAAGAAGTCCTTTTTTGTGGCCGATGGTGGCCAGCCCCACCAGCGCGGCACGATGTTCTTCCGCGGGCAGAATCAGCGTTTCCGATTCGGGCGTAATGCTGGCTGCCAGCGGTTCCGGGCTTTTCTCGAAGCGCCAGTCGAGGGCAAGCAGGCGGGCGATGTGGTCCAGCAGCAGGTTCAAGCGCACCGGCTTAATGATGTAGCCGTTGTGCAGGGTGGGTGATTCCGGCCGGTTGCGTCCTTCACTGGCGTCGGCCGATACCATTACCACGGGCACCTGATGGTTGTTGCTTCGCAACTGCGTAAGGATATCCCAGCCACTGTACCCGGGCATGGAGACATCGAGTAACAGCAGGTCGGGATGGCTGTTGTCGATGGCATCCACCACCGCCAGGGAGTTGCCGATATCGACAATTTCAAACCCCAGGGGAGCAAGCATGGCTCGGATCACCTGGCGGTGGGAGGATTCGTCATCCACCACCATGATCTTGCGTCGCGGGCCTTTGTAGCCATAAATGCGCCGCGCCGGGGATGTCATGGATTCCGGACGGGAGGTATGCAGGCTGGACAGCATCAGGCTGACGCGAAAGATACTTCCTTCTCCGGGCGTGCTCTCTACAGAGAGATCGCCGCCCATGATTTCGGTCAACAGTCGGGTGATGGTGAGCCCGAGCCCGGTCCCGGTGCGACTTTGTCCGGGGGTGCGTATACGCTCGAAAGGCCGGAATATGCGCTCAATGTTCTCTTCGGCGATGCCTTCGCCGGTATCCTTTATCGTGAACTCGGCCACCTGGCTGCGATATTTCAGGGTTAACGAAATGCTGCCGTTGTCGGTGTATTTGAGCGCATTGGACAGCAGGTTGATGAGTATCTGCCGCAGGCGCTTTTCATCCGTGGTCACCAGTTCTGGTAAGCGGGCAGGGCCGTGGTAACTGAAGGCCAGCCCTTTCTCTTCCGCTTGTAGCCGGAACATATGCACCAGTTGTTCCATCAGCAGGTCAATACGCACTTCGTCCCGGTGCAGGTCCAGCCGCCCCGCTTCGATCTTGGAGATGTCCAGCAGGCCTTCGATCAGGTCTGCCAGATACTCACCGCTACGGCGTATGACACCCAGTGCGTCCTTGCGGTTGTCCGGGATCGCGGTGTCGTTTTCCATCAGCTGGGCGTAACCCAGGATTGCGTTCAGCGGTGAGCGCAGCTCGTGGCTGATACCAGTCAGGTATCGGCTCTTTGCGCCATTGGCCGCTTCCGCGTGCTCCTTGGCCTGTTGCAGGGCCTGATCAGTGCGCTCGTGGGCCACAATCTCCTCGGTCAGAAGGCGGGTCTGTCGCTGGGACTCCTCCTCGGCCACCACGCGGCTTTCATGGGCCAGCACAAACAGCCAGCACACCACGCCGGTGATAATGATCAGGACGAAGAACACCTTCCACAGGGTGATCGACAGCAGCATGGCTTCGGTGGCCGAATTCACCGGTGTCTTGGCGTATATCAGTGCCAGAAGCAGCCCGGACAGACCGTTGATCAGGAACAACAACGTCAGGAAGTGGCCAATACGCGAATGTAGTTTTGAGAGCACTGACGCGGGAATAAACAGGCCAAAAAACTGCTGCAGCTGATGTCGATAACCTGCACCGGGTTTACAGAAATCGCCACAGCGTGCATCCAGCGAACAGCACAGCGAGCAGATATTGCCGGCGTAGGCCGGGCAGCCGGTCACGTCTTCCGGCTCGAACTCATATTCGCAGATGCAGCAGCCAACGAGTTGTCTGTCGGTGGCGATGGGTACGAACGGTCGAGCGGTGTAGAAGCGCCCTCCGGTCTGCCACGCAATGAGAGGGGCGATTACCAATGCCGCGCCCAGAGTAATAAAATGCGACAGAGCCTGGGCAATCTCGCCCAAGGCACCACCGTGGCACACCATGCCAATGACCGAGGCCAGTACCATGGCGCCGACACCAACGGGGTTGATGTCGTATAGGTGTGCCCGCTTGAACTCGATGTGCTTCGGGCTGAAGCCCAGTGGTTTGTTGATCACCAGGTCGGCCACCAGGGTGCCCACCCATGCCACCGCCACGATACCGTAGAAGCCCAGAGTCTCTTCCAGGGCGCGATAAACACCCAACTCCATCACCAGCAATGCGATGGTCACGTTGAAGACCAGCCACACCACCCGGCCCGGATGGCTGTGGGTCAGGCGTGAGAAAAAATTCGACCAGGCAATGGACCCCGCATAGGCGTTAGTGACGTTGATCTTGACCTGGCAAAGAATGACAAAGATGCCCGCGATGGCCAGCGCCACTTCCGGTGACGACGAGAGATAGCCGAATGCCACCATGTACATGCGGGTGGGGTCGGAGGCGTCCAACGCCGACACGCCATGGTTCAGGGCCAGCACGGCCAGGAACGAGCCCGCCAGGATTTTCAATGCGCCAATGACAATCCATCCAGGCCCACCGGCCATCACTGCCGTCCACCACCGCAAACGCTGCCCTTGCTCAGGCTCAGGGACAAAACGCAGGAAATCGACCTGTTCGCCTATCTGTGCAATCAGCGAGAACACCACGGCCGACGCTGCCCCAAAAAGCAGCAGATTGAGCTCGCCGCCCTGATTGGGGGCAGTACCCTCAAACTGCGTCCAGTCCGACACCGAGCCGGCATCCATGCAGATGATGAAAACGAACGGCAGCAGCTGCAGCACAATCCACGCCGGTTGGGTCCAGAGCTGGAACTTGCTGATGGCGGTTATGCCGTGGGTGACCAGGGGAATAATCACCACCGAACAAATGAGATAACCGATCACCAACGGTATATCCAGCAGCAGCTCCAGCGCCATGGCCATGATTGCCGCTTCGATCGCGAAGAAGATAAACGTAAACGAGGCGTAGATCAGCGAGGTGATGGTGGAGCCGATGTAGCCGAAGCCAGCGCCGCGGGTAAGCAGGTCTATATCAACACCGTAGCGAGCGGCGTAGTAGCTGATGGGTATCGCCGTCAGAAAGATGATCAGCGCCACGGCGCAGATGGCTGCGACCGCGTTGTTGAATCCATAGTGGATAGTGATGGCCCCACCGATGGCTTCCAGCGCCAGAAAGGAAATCGCTCCCAGAGCCGTATTAGTAACGCGGGCGGCGGACCAGCGCCGTGCACTCTTCGCGGTAAACCGCAAGGCGTAGTCTTCGAGCGTCTGGTTGGCCACCCACTGATTGTAATTGCGCCTTACACGGAAAATGCTTTGTCGTGCGGCCATCGTTGTGTTGCCTGTGTCGCTGGATAAGGAGTGCCCGAAATAAGTGCGGTTGCGTGGCGCGGTGCACCGGACCTGAAAACACCAACAATTTTCGTGCCATGGACAGGAACGCAAGGAAAAGCGGACACATTTAAATCGTGTACCCGCGTTTTAGCCTGTATTGCCGGAATCAGGAATGCGTCAAATGACGTAGTGCGCTGGGGTGATTGCCGAATGGGCTCCCTTAAGGGGCGCAAGCAGAATGTTTGATGTGGACGCTGTGCTTTCGATGAAAAGCGCGGTACCGGATTTCAAACACTGCGAGGAATCACCATGGGTACGACAGATACAAACGCCAGCGTACGATCGCCTGGCAAGAGGCTGGGGTTTAGAAAGAGTCTGATGACACTGGCGGCGTCCGTTATGCTGGCTACCTCCGCGCAAGCGGCGACACCCAGTACGGCAGACGTCAATACAACCGATCTGGCGGTGACGGATGACACCGTGACGGTTGGTATACTGCACTCCATCACCGGCACCATGGCAATCAGTGAGATTGGCTCGGTGCAGGCGGAAAAGCTGGCGATTGAACAGATTAACGAGTCCGGCGGCGTTCTGGGGCGCCAGATAGAATTTGTTCAGGAAGACGGCGCCAGCGACTGGCCGACGTTTGCCGAAAAGTCCCGCAAGCTTCTGCGTCAGGATAACGTGGCCGCGATCTTTGGCGCGTGGACTTCTGCGTCACGCAAGGCCATCCTGCCGGTCATTGAGCAGTACAACGGCATGCTGTATTACCCCACCTTCTATGAAGGTCTTGAGCAGTCCCCTAACGTGGTTTACACCGGCCAGGAAGCCACCCAGCAGATTCTTGCGGGTATCGACTGGGCGGTAAAGGAAAAGGGCGCCAAAAGTTTCTATCTGCTCGGATCCGACTACATCTGGCCACGAACTTCTAACAAAATCGCCCGAAAGCACATCGATAAGCTGGGTCTGAAAGTTGTGGGTGAAGAGTACTACCCATTGGGGCACACCCAGTTCAATTCAGTCATCAACAAGATCAAGCTCAAGAAGCCCGATGTGATCTTCGCGTCCGTGGTGGGCGGTTCCAACGTGGCCTTCTACAAGCAGATGAAAGCCGCCGGTGTTGATTTCACCGACGAGAAGCCGCTGCTGCTGACCATCTCCGTAACCGAGGACGAAATCCGCGGTATCGGCGGTGACAACGTGGAAGGTATCTACGCCTCCATGAAGTACTTCCAGAGCCTGGACAACCCCAACAACAATGAGTTTGTTGCGGCCTTCAAGGAAACCTACGGCGATGACATGGTCATCGGCGACGTCACCCAGGCCGCGTACCTCGGCCCATGGTTGTGGAAAGCGGCGGTTGAAAAGGCCGGCTCTTTCGACATCGACAAGATTCGCGAAGAGTTCGCTGGCATCGAGTTCACCAAGGCACCGGAAGGCTACGTACGCATCCACGAAAACCACCACCTTTGGTCCAAGACCCGGATTGGCCAGGCCCAGGTTGATGGTCAGTACAAGGTGGTTCACGAAACTGAAGAGCTGATGGAGCCAGACCCGTTCCCGGAAGGTTACCAGTAAAACAGATTGGCCGGCGCTACCGCGCGCCGGCCTTCATCGCCTCCGCAACGCAAAGCATGTTGGTTTGAAGGGGAGAAGGGTCATGTTCGATGGCTACACCAGCAGTGAATTGATGTCGATATTTGCCATGCAGGGGTTTGCCGGGCTCTCCCTGTTTTCAGTGTTCGTACTGATGGCAATGGGCCTGGCCATCATCTTTGGTCAGATGGGGGTGATCAATATGGCCCACGGGGAATTCATGATCCTCGGTGCCTACACAACCTACCTGACGTCGGGTTTTTTCCAGTCCTACCTGCCCGGACTGTTTGGCGGTTACTTCTTTTTCGCCATCATTCTGGCCTTTCTGATCTGCGCCGTCTTGGGAGCACTCGTTGAGTGGCTGATGATACGGCATCTCTACCACCGTCCACTCGATACACTGCTGGCCACCTGGGGTCTGAGCCTGATCATGCAGCAGGCCTACCGCTCCATCTTTGGTGCCCGGGAAGTGGGCGTTGATCTTCCCGAATGGATGATGGGCGCCTTCCAGGTGACCGATTTGGTGGAACTGCCGATCAACGGCTTGTTCGTGATGATCATCGCGCTCTCCATTGCAGTCGCCGTTTACCTGCTCATGTACCGCTCCGGCTGGGGCAAGAACGTGCGGGCTGTGGTTCAGAACCGTTCTATGGCTGAGGCTGTCGGCATCAACAGTGCTGGTATTGACCGCGCCACCTTTGCCCTCGGCTGCGGTATCGCCGGAATTGCTGGCGCTGCGTTCACCATGATCGGCTCCACCGGGCCGTCGTCCGGCCAGGCCTACATTGTTGATACCTTCCTGGTGGTGGTCTTCGGCGGTGCCCAAAGCCTGATTGGCACCATTATTTCCGCCTTCGGCATTTCCCAGGCCCAGTCCACCATGGAGTTTTTCCTGAGTGGTTCCATGGCCAAGGTACTCACCCTGCTGGTTGTCGTCGGCATTCTGATGCTGCGTCCAGAAGGACTCATGGCCCTCAAGGTCCGTCGCTAGGAGATTGTCATGAAGAGTTCATCCCCCCTGAAATGGTTCGGCTCCCGCGAGGGCCTGTATTACCTGGCGCTGGCGTTTCTGCTGGTTGTTATCCTGCCGCTGGCGCTGGACCCGTTCCGGCTGAACATGGTGGGTAAGTACCTGACATACGCCTTTGTGGCGATCGGACTGGTGATGTGCTGGGGTAAAGCCGGCATCCTCAGCCTGGGCCAGGGCGTGTTCTTCGGCCTGGGTGGCTATTGCATGGCGATGTTCCTGAAGCTGGAAGCTTCCACGCCAGAGGCCACGGCGATCCAGTCCACCCCGGGCATTCCGGATTTCATGGACTGGAACCAGCTCACCGAGCTGCCGTGGTTCTGGGAACCGTTCCATAGCTTCTCGTTCACGTTGATCGCGGTTATAGGCGTGCCCGTTCTGCTGGCGTTCGTGATCGGTTTTGCCATGTTCACCCGCCGTGTGGGCGGGGTGTACTTTGCCATCATCACCCAGGCCATAGCCGCAATCCTGACCATCCTGATTATCGGACAACAGGGGTACACCGGGGGCGTAAACGGCATTACCGATCTGCAGACCCTGAAGGGCTGGGATATCCGCACCGATGAGGCACGGACCACCCTGTACTTCGTCTGCGTCGGAATGCTGTTCCTTTGTCTGTTCGCGGCACGGCTTGTCCAGAACCGGAAACTGGGACGCATTCTGGTGGCCATGAATGCCCAGGAAATGCGGGTACGTTTCTCGGGCTACGACGTCGCCGCCTTCAAGATTTTCGTTTTCTGCCTGGCGGCAGCCTTCGCCGGAATCGGGGGCGCGATGTTCACCCTGATCGTGGGCTTCATGTCGCCATCGTTCATCGGCATTGTCGCTTCCATCGAGATGGTGATCTTCTGCGCCCTTGGCGGTCGGCTGTCAATTCTTGGGGCGGTTTACGGCGCTTTGCTGGTGAACGCAGCCAAGAGTGGTTTCTCCGAGTCCTTCCCGGAACTCTGGCCCTTCGCCATGGGCGCGCTGTTTATTGGTGTGGTGCTGGCTTTCCCGAACGGCCTCGCCGGGCTCTACCGCAGCTACGTCATGCCCCTGGAAGACCGCCTTTTCAAGCGCAGTAAGCCTGAGCCCAAAACCGCCTCCGCGCCTGCGGCCACCAAGCCGAGTGCGGAAAAAGCCGACGATTACGATCCGATGATCACTACCTACAGCCCGGAGAAATCGTGATGAGTGCAGCCAAAAGCAAAGGCACGGATTTCCTGTTGGCGGTTGAGGGCCTGACCGTATCATTCGACGGCTTCAAGGCCGTGGATGACCTGTCTTTCTACCTCGATCCCAAGGAAATCCGGGTCATTATCGGCCCCAATGGCGCCGGCAAAACCACCGTTCTCGATCTGATCTGCGGCAAGACCAAGGCTACCGCCGGGTCTATCAAATTTGCCGGCAAGGAGCTGACCAGACTCAAGGAACACCAGATCGTTCATTCGGGCGTGGGCCGGAAGTTCCAGACACCGTCGGTGTTCGAGGATCTGACCGTGTTTGAAAACCTCGAGGTGTCCTATCCACAGGGCCATAGCGTGATGGGGGCGATGGCCTTCAAGCGGGACACGGCGGTGATCGAAGCCGTGGAAGAGGTGGCAGAAACCATCTTTCTGATGGACGCCCTGAACGAACCGGCGGCCTCGCTCAGCCATGGCCAGAAGCAGTGGCTGGAGATCGGCATGCTGCTGATCCAGAAGCCGGACCTGCTGATGCTGGATGAGCCGGTGGCCGGAATGTCGGTGGCAGAGCGCAAGAAAACCGCCGAACTGCTCCGGGTGATTACCAAGGACCACACGGTACTGGTGATCGAGCATGACATGCAGTTCGTTGGTGACATCGCCGACCGGGTGACCGTGATGCATCAGGGCAAGGTTCTTTCGGAAGGGTCCATTGAGCACGTGAAGTCGGACCCGAAAGTCATCGAAGTCTATCTGGGGCACTGAACATGCTAAGCGTCAAACATCATTCGGTGGCCTATGGCCAAAGCACCATCATCGGGGACCTGAACCTTGAGGTGGGAAAAAACGAGATTGTGGCCGTGGTGGGCCGCAATGGCATGGGTAAGACCACGCTGATGAAGTCCCTGGTGGGCATGACACCCACCAAAGGCGGTGAGGTCAGCCTGGATGGCACCAACCTTTCCAACCTGAAAAGCTTCCAACGGGTAAGGGCCGGCATCGGCTTTGTGCCTCAGGGCCGGATGATTTTCCCAACCCTTACGGTAAGGGAAAACATTGAAACGGCTCTGTCCGCCGTGGGTGAAAAGAAGGTGCCGGAGGATCTGTACGAGATGTTTCCGGTACTGAAGGAAATGCAGAACAGGCGCGGCGGTAACCTGTCTGGCGGCCAGCAGCAACAGCTCGCCATTGCCCGCGCACTGGCTACGCAGCCCAAGGTGCTGTTGCTCGACGAACCCACCGAAGGCATTCAGCCCAATATCATCAAAGAAATTGCGCAGACCCTACGGCGTATTCGCGATGAGCGCGGTTTGTCGATTGTTGTTTCTGAACAGGTGCTGAGCTTTGTGATGGACGCGGCGGACCGGATTCTGGTGATCGAGAAGGGAGCCATCGTGCACGAAGAGAGCAGGGCTGACGCAGACCAGGAAAAGATTGCCAGTTACCTGGCGGTTTAACGAGGAGCGGATTAATGAGACACGGCGATATTTCCAGCAGTAACGACACCGTCGGTGTGGCGGTGGTGAACTACAAGATGCCCCGGTTGCATACCAAAGCCGAGGTGTTGGGCAACGCCCGCAAGATTGCCGACATGATCAAGGGTATGAAAGTGGGCCTGCCCGGCATGGACCTGGTGGTGTTTCCGGAATACAGCACCATGGGCATCATGTACGACAATGACGAGATGATGGAAACAGCCGCCACCATTCCCGGCGACGAAACCGCCATCTTCTCTGCCGCCTGCCGTGAAGCCAATACCTGGGGCATCTTCTCACTGACCGGGGAGCGGCATGAGGATCATCCTAACAAGGCGCCCTACAACACACTGATTCTCATCAATAATGACGGTGAGATTGTTCAGAAGTACCGTAAGTGTGTGCCCTGGTGCCCGATTGAAGGCTGGTATCCGGGTGATACCACCTACGTCAGCGAAGGCCCCAAGGGTATGAAGATCAGCCTGATCGTTTGCGATGACGGCAACTACCCGGAAATCTGGCGGGACTGTGCCATGAAGGGTGCGGAGCTGATCGTTCGCTGCCAGGGCTATATGTACCCGGCCAAGGAACAACAGGTGATGATGTCCAAGAGCATGGCCTGGGCCAACAACTGCTATGTGGCTGTGGCCAACGCCTCCGGCTTTGATGGCGTGTACTCCTACTTCGGCCACTCCGCCATCATTGGCTTTGATGGCCGCACGCTGGGTGAGTGTGGTGAGGAAGACATGGGTATCCAGTATGCCCAGCTTTCTATCAGCCAGATTCGCGATGCCCGCCAGAACGACCAGTCACAGAACCACCTGTTCAAGCTGCTGCACCGGGGCTACACCGGTGTTCACAACTCCGGCGACGGCGACAAGGGCGTGGCCGACTGCCCATTCGAGTTCTACCGCACCTGGGTTCTGGACGCTCAGAAGGCTCAGGAGAACGTGGAGGCGATGACACGTAAGACCGTGGGCACCGCCGAATGCCCGGTGGGAACCTTGCCGTTCGATGGCAAGGAAAAATCTGCAGGCGCTTAAAGCCGGGAGTCGCTGATGCCGTTTATTAACGAACGGCTGGAAGCCAATCGGGAATCCATAGAACAGAACCGGGCCGCTTCAGGCCCGGTTCGTGCTTCCCGGTTTCGCTTTGAGCCCGACGCCGTTATGTCCCGCCTGCGGAAAAACATCGTTGGCCAGGACGATGCCCTGGTTGCCATGGAATCCATGCTGGTGCGGGTGAAAGCCGACATCGGTGAGGAAAACCGGCCGCTGGCGGTGCACCTGTTTCTTGGTCCTACCGGGGTGGGTAAGACTGAAACCGTAAGGTTGATCGCCGAAGCCATCCACGGCAACCGGGATGGCCTGTGCCGCATCGACATGAATACCCTGGCCCAGGAGCATTATGCCGCCGCACTTACCGGAGCACCTCCGGGCTATGTAGGCAGCAAGGAAGGCCACAGCCTGTTTGATCTGGACAAGGTGCAAGGCTCGTTCAGCAAGCCCGGCATTGTGCTGTTCGACGAAATCGAGAAGGCCAGCAAGGAGGTGGTCCGGACCCTGTTGAACGTGCTGGATACCGGCCGGCTAGTGTTCCCTTCCGGTAATCGGGAGATTGATTTCCACAACACCTTGATTTTCATGACCAGCAACGCCGGTGCCCTGGAGGCAGAAGCACACGAACAGCGATACCAGCGGGGTTGGCGCCACTGGCTTGGGTTATCATCCAGCAAGACTGATTCCCTGCGTGACACCGCCCTGCGCCAGTATTTTGATCCCGAATTCCTGAACCGTATCGACCAGATTCATACCTTCAACCGCCTTACTGACAACTGGCTCGAGGCACTTCTGGATATTGAACTCGCAGGCCTTAATCATCGGTTGACCAAAAAGCACGCAGCGTTGTCCCTATCGACCGAGCTACGGACCGAACTGTGCCGTGGTTACGATGCCCGCTATGGCGCCCGGGAAATGCTGAGAGCCTTTCGCCAACGACTGGAGCCAGCGGTAGCCCGTGCGTTGTTGGCGTATCCGGAGTGCCGTCGTTTTGAAGCTGACGTAAAGGACATAGCCGTTACCGTGCGCCAATACGTCGAATGACGTAGGTACGGGGGGCATTTTGCGAATACCTCCGAGGCGCGGGATCTCGGATAGTAAAGCCGTTACCGAATCGTACACGCCAACACCAAGGAGCACCCGTTATGGCTGAAACCCTCATCAAAGTCGATTTGAGCAAATCTGCTTACGAGAACGAAAATATCCACAACCGCTGGCACCCGGATATCCCCATGGCGGTCACCGTCAAGCCCGGTGATGACTTTGTCCTTGAGTGTTATGACTGGACCGGTGGCCAGATCGAAAACAACGACAGCGCGGACGACGTCCGGGACGTCGACCTTACCCAAGTCCATTTCCTGTCTGGCCCGGTTGGGGTTGAAGGCGCTGAACCTGGCGACCTGCTGGAGGTGGATATCCTCGATATCGGAGCCTTCAAGGATCAGCAGTGGGGGTTCAATGGCTTTTTCTCCAAGCAGAATGGCGGCGGCTTCCTGACTGAGCATTTTCCGGACGCGCAGAAATCCATTTGGGATTTCAACGGTATGTTCACCAAATCCCGTCACATTCCGAATGTGGAATTTGCCGGTATGGTCCACCCGGGTTTGATCGGTTGCCTGCCATCCAAGGAAATGCTGGATGAGTGGAACAGGCGCGAGAAAGAACTCTACGACACCGAGCCAGACCGTGTGCCTGGACTGGCCAATCTGCCGTACTCTGATACCGCCCATCTGGGCAAACTGGCCGGCGACGCCGCCAAAGGCGCCGCGGCTGAAGCGGCCCGCACCGTTCCGCCCCGTGAGCACGGCGGCAACTGTGACATCAAGGATCTGTCTCGCGGCTCCAAGGTTTATTTTCCGGTTTATGTGAAAGGTGGCGGCCTCTCGGTAGGTGACCTTCACTTCAGCCAGGGCGACGGTGAAATCACCTTCTGCGGTGCCATCGAAATGGCCGGCTGGATCCATCTCCGGGTGAACGTGATCAAGGATGGTGTGTCTAAATACGGCATTAAAAACCCGGTATTCAAACCCAGCACGATCAAGCCACGCTACGAGGATTACGTGATCTTCGAAGGCATTTCGGTAGATGAGCAGGGCAAGCAGCATTACCTCGATGTGCATGTGGCCTATCGCCAGGCCTGTCTGAACGCCATTGAATACCTTGGCAAGTTTGGTTATACCCCTGCCCAGAGCTACGCATTATTGGGTTGTGCGCCGGTGGAGGGGCACATCAGCGGTGTGGTTGACGTGCCGAACGCCTGTGCCACGCTCTGGCTGCCCACTGAGATCTTTGATTTCGACATCAACCCATCCGCAGACGGACCGAAGAAAATGACCAGTGGCGGAATGGACGTACCTCTGTCGAAAGACAAGGAGTAAGCCCCATGCCCGTTTACGACTACAAGTGCCGTGAACACGGCCTGTTTAACACTCTGGCTACTATGGAAGACAGCGCCAAACCAGTGGCATGCCCAACGTGCCAGGCGCTATCGCCCCGAGTGATTGTATTACCGCCGGAAATTGCAAACATGGACCCGGCCAAGCGCGCCGCCCAGGCCCGCAACGAAAAGTCTCGCCACGAACCGGTGTTCTCAACCGCCGATCGCCGGGAGCGCGACCCTGAGCATAGCCGCAACTGCGGCTGTGGCTCGCCAAAACCCGGAAAGTCGATGCTGTTCTACACCGCTGACGGGAAGAAAATGTTCCCCTCCATGCGGCCCTGGATGATCAGCCACTAAGGCTGTACCAAACCGAAAGACACTGTCACGTGTTTGCCCCCACTTCGGGGGCTTTTTTATACCCGTTCAACCCAGTGGACTGCGAATTCCGGCGAACCCCTGGCCGACATCGCCTAACGGCTTATCCAGAACCTTGTTATACAAAAAACCAGGAAATTCAGGGCCTGACGTTGTGTAGCCTCAGCAACATTGCGATGCACCGCTAGCCAAGTTAGAAACTCATTAACCTCCCGCGCCCCCATTTCCCGGGGATGTTTCATTTTGTGGAAGCGAATGAAATAGCGGATCCAGTACCAGTACGTCTTTTCAGTGCGGATGCTGTAGTGATTCACCCGAATGACCGCACGGACCTGGTCACGTAGTCGGGGCTGCTTTCCTTGCATTCGAGAGGCTCCTTGCCAAAAATAGCTGTATATTTAAACAGTATTATTGGTGGCGTAGACCACAGATGTCAAATGATTACATAGCATGGGTGTATGTAGTGGGCTAAGCTGTTGATTTACAAATTTCGGGATCGAGCATTGGTGTTTGAAGAGCCGTAATCATGAAGCGGTCAAATTTTCGCAATCACTGAGACATCGATCTAACTGCTGTTACACCTCGCTAACCTAATCTTGAGATTTGTACGGCATTGCCGTATATTTTGGCTATGCTATTCATTGAAACCTCAACATTCACCAAGTTGTTGCCGAGCTACCTCACGGACGAAGAATATCGTGGGCTCCAAACATACCTTTTGCAGAAGCCTGATGCAGGCGATCTCATCAAAGGGTCTGGTGGTGTTCGCAAGGTTCGCTGGGCGCCAGTCGGATCGGGCAAGAGTGGCGGCATTCGAGCAATTTATTATTGGAAGAAGTCTGACCACGAAGTATGGATGCTGACGTTGTACAGTAAATCTGAGCGTGCCTCGATTCCTGGGCACATGCTCAAGCAGATAGCGGAGGCCATCAAAAATGAGTGATAGAAATCTTGGTGCGGAAATCCTTGCTGGGCTTGATGAAATCAAACAGTTCAAAAAGGGCAATCTGGCGCTGCGAACTCAAGAGTTGTCTGAGCCCTCAGCGCCGCAGGTTATTCGGCTGAAACTAAAAATGTCTCAGTCTGCCTTTGCGGGTCTCATGGGGGTCAGTGTGCGCACTCTACAGGATTGGGAGCAAGGGCGTAGAGAACCACAAGGCCCAGCAGTTGCACTGTTGCGCATCGCAGAACAACATCCGGAAGTTTTTAGCCAACTGCACTGAGTAAGTCGCAAGGTGTAACCAGACGGTCAACCGGACACCAAAAGCTTTCTGCTTTTGGTTCCCTTCGCTGGCGCTCCGGTGCCGGTTACCTAAGCGTTAAAGCTGGAAAGCCGATTCGTGGCACCAGGTACCCATTCGTGTCAAAATTGAGTGATACGCGAACGAGAGGTTTCTTCCATGAATCTCCAGAAAATTGAAGATGAGGCGCTCCATCTGCCCAAAGAAGAGCGAGCGCAATTGATCCAGCGACTGGTATTGAGCCTGGAGTCTCCGTCAGAAGAGGAGCTCAAATCCGATTGGTTGCTTGAGGCCCGATGCAGAGGCGAAGAGCTCGACAATGGCACCGTTCAGGCTGTGTCTGGTGAGGATGTCATGAGGAAGGCTAAAGCACTGATCAAATGAACTATTCTTTTCACCCGGCAGCGGAAGCCGAGTTCCTGGAGTCAGTTGGTTATTACGAATCAGAAGTTCCGGGATTGGGTGGTGCCTTCATAGAGGAATTTGAGGCCCTGGCCATTTTAGTTGGCGAGTCACCAAAAGCCTGGCAAGTTGAATTGCAGCCAGATATTCGCAGAGCGCCCCTTCACAGATTTCCGCTATCCATCGTTTACCGAGAGAAACCTGACGGTTTTCAAGTTCTGGCGGTTGCCCATGACCGGCGACGTCCGCAGTACTGGCTTGGCAGGCTTTAACAATCGGCTGCACAGCGACCGATTTTCCGCCGCTTCACGGCTCCAAACCGGCGCGTGAGCCGGGCGTTATGCAAAACGTTCGTCTTTACGTACGTACTCAAAGGCGTACACTTGGTTAAAAGTTGAACACGCAAGAGGTGCGTCATGACCGGAATCACAGCAACTGAGGCGCGCAGCAACCTCTATCGGTTGATTGATGAAACTGCGGAGTCCCACCAGCCAATCGTTATCATGGGTAAACGGAACAAAGCTGTCCTGGTATCCGAGGAAGACTGGTCTGCAATTCAGGAAACACTTTACCTGCTCTCCGTACCCGGTATGCGGGAGTCTATTCGTGAGGGGATGGATACCCCCGTGGATGAATGCGATGAGGAGCTGGACTGGTGACATGGAAGTTGGTTTACACCAAGCAAGCCCAGAAAGATGCAAAGAAGTTGGCCTCCAGTGGCCTCAAACTAAAAGCCCAGGAACTGTTGGCGCTGATAGCGGAAGATCCGTACTGCAAGCGGCCTCCGTTTGAGAGGCTGATTGGTGATCTTGCGGGAGCCTATTCACGCCGCATCAATATTCGGCATCGTCTGGTCTGTCAAGTGCTAGAGGACGAGCAAGTGGTGAAAGTCCTCAGGCTCTGGAGCCACTACGAATAATGCATAACCAGCCGCTGTTGCCGGACAATTTCCCGCCGCTTCGCGGTTAGCTGCGATTGCCTCACCCGATAAGTGACACTATAGTGATACTGTCAATCTGATTCAGGATGAGCCCATGAAAGTTGAGCTTGTTACCAACCTTAAGCGCCAAGCCACGAAAATCTTGGCAGACCTTCATCTGTCGAAAGAGCCGGTATTGATCACGGAACATGGTAAGCCATCGGCTTATCTTGTTGATGTGCAGGATTACGAGTTCATGCAGCGTCGGCTTGAGCTGCTTGAGGGGCTCTCACGAGGAGAGCGCGCTGTACTTGAGGGAAGAACGTACAGTCAAAGTGAGGCCAGGGAAAAAATGAGTAAATGGCTGAAGTAATCTGGACGGAGTCCGCCCTTCAAGAACTGGATGCCATCGCTGAGTATATTGCCCTCGATAATCCTGCTGCCGCACGTCAATTGGTTCTGGAAGTTTTTGATAAGACCGACCGCTTGGAAGAGTTCCCCGAATCCGGACGGATTCCCCCAGAGCTCCCAAATGCGGTATATAGGGAAGTAGTGGTTCCACCGTGTCGCATTTTTTACCGTGAGGATGAGAAGCGGGTTCTTGTCCTCTATGTCATGCGAGAGGAACGGCTGCTTCGTGCGTACATGCTTGAGAGCAGCTAACCAGGCGCGTCACTCGGATGCCCTTGTCTCCGCTTCGCTACGTCAAGATCACGCCCTATGGAGGCGAAATGTCACTGCAAGTGATCTCATCAGATGAACTGACACAGCGTTGCAGGTTGTCGGATGGCCGGCTAGTTGATATCGAAATTGATGATTCCGGCCTGGAAATAACCGTTACGGCGGTTAATGGCCCGAAACTTGGCTCCATCGAGTTGCAACACACTGAGTCTGATCACTACTACTTGATGTGGATGTACCTTGATCAGGATGGGGGCGCATTCAAAAGGTGTGGTATTGGACGCCAGGCCCTGAAATTTCATAATGAATCCTTCGGAGGGCTATTTACTGCGGCCCCAAATGACGGGCGGGAGCGTGAAGATGGCAGCCATCTCACTGGCGATGCCCGGGGATTCATTCGGAAAATGCGGGAAGAAGGCCTTGTTTTACAGTCAGATCCTTACCTGTAGCCTGGAAGCTGACAATTTATTGAACCTGACGTCTGATCCGTTACCTGGTTCAGGTTCCCTCCGCGTTGTGCGCTCCGGCGTCAGTTAACCCAAGCTACAACGGGACGCTGGGTAGCATCTCAATGTGTCGCGTTCGGATTAACAAGGCGTTATAACAGGTCAAATCCGGCTTCAACACTGACCGAAACGGCGCTGGCTTGCTGGCATCGGGCCAATTTCGGCATTTTCCTTCCTGGGCTATTCTCACCCTGTTGGCGTGGCGATCCGCGCTGAAATGTTGATAAAACAACGGCAGATGCCGCCAGGGTGGTTATGAGCGAACAGCATGTAGACGTACTGATTGTCGGCGCCGGGGTATCCGGCATTGGCATGGCCTGTCACCTCAAACGAGGGTGCCCGGGCAAGTCTTTTACCATCATTGAGCGCCGTGAGTCCCTTGGAGGCACCTGGGATCTGTTCCGCTACCCGGGCATCCGTTCCGATTCCGACATGTACACCTTTGGCTACAACTTTCGTCCGTGGACGGGGGGCAAGGTGTTGGCGGATGGCCCGTCGATCAAGCAGTACGTTCACGACACGGCCAGGGAAAACAACGTTGAACGGCATATCCGGTATGGCCTGGCGGTTGTCTCCGCTGAGTGGTCAGGCACAGACAAGTGCTGGACACTGACGGCCCGCAAGGAAGCCACCGGCGAGACCGTTACCTTTACCGCCAACTTTCTGGTGGGCTGCACAGGGTATTACAACTACGATGCCGGCTATAAGCCTGACTTCCCTGGTGAGGCCGATTTTGGCGGGCAGATTGTGCACCCGCAGCACTGGCCGGAAAACCTGGACTACACCGGCAAACGCGTGGTGGTGATTGGCAGTGGTGCTACGGCGATCACCCTGGTGCCGACGATGGCGGGCGAAACCGCGCACATTACCTTGCTGCAGCGCTCGCCCACCTATCTGATGCCGTTGCCATCCCGGGATGCGGTGGCGCTGGGCCTTCAGAAGGTTCTGCCCGCCAACGTTGCCTATCGGTTGACCCGTGCCCGTAACGTCAGCATTGCACGGTTACTGTTCAATCGTTCCCGCAAGAACCCGAAGGCCATGCGACGACTGTTCCTGGCGATGGTGCGCCGGCAACTGAATGGAAAGGTCGATATGCGCCACTTCTCACCCAGCTACAACCCCTGGGATCAGCGCCTGTGTGTGGTGAAGGATGGCGATCTGTTCAAGTCGATCAAGGCTGGCAAGGCGTCGATGGAGACGGATCACATCGAACGCTTCACCAAGAACGGTATCCTGTTGAAGTCTGGCAAGGAACTGGAGGCCGACATCATCATTCCGGCGACTGGGCTGGACATCCAGATGCTGGGCGGAATGGAGCTGGTGGTGGACGGTCAGCCGGTCGCGCTACGGAACAAAGTGATCTACAAGAACGTGATGGTGGAGGGCGTGCCCAACGCCGGCATGATTTTTGGCTACACCAACATCTCCTGGACTCTCAAAGCCGATATCGCGGCTGAATACCTGTGCCGTTTGTTCAACCATATGGACAGGCAGGGGCAGAAGGTCTGCGTGCCCCGGGACACAGGAGACAGCCGCGCCGAAGACACCATAATGGGCGGCCTGGATTCCGGTTATATCCGCCGGGCAGACGACAAGTTGCCGAGGCAGGGAACCCATGGGCCCTGGAAGGTCAGCCAGAACTACCTGGAGGATGTGAAAACCCTCAGGTTTGATCCTATTGAGGATGGTTACCTGGAGATTGATGGTCACCTTCCGGTTCAGGAATCCAAGCCGAAACATGGGTTCATGAGGCCATTACGTTCAGCGCTGTTTGGCTCTTGAGGGTGTGATACAACCCGATCATTGATGAATGCAACTACAAATCTGCTGCAAAATATGGCAGTCTCATTGTCCGTTTAGAACAGGCAATGATGTATGTCCGGCCGTAAGAACAAGAAGAATGTGCCGCTGTGGCATCCGGTTTTCTGGCCTTCGTGGGTGCTGGTCTTCACGCTTTATCTGCTTGCACTGCTGCCAATGTCGACCAAACAGCGTTTTGGCCGGCGGCTGGGCTGTTTTCTGGAAGGCAAGCTGAGATCCAGGGCCAAGGTGGCCAATACCAATATTGCGACCTGTTTTCCGGAGCTTGATAACGCCGCCCGTGAGCAACTGGTGCAGGATAACTTTGTGGCCTGTACCCGTGGTTTCCTGGAGAGTATCCACGCCTGGTGGCGGGATATGTCGGGTTTTTGCGAGGGCGCCGAGGTGCAGGGGCTGGAGCACCTGCGAGAAGCCCAGGCTAGGAATAAAGGTGTGCTGTTAATTGGCGGGCACTACAGTATTTTCGATTTTGCCCTTCCGCTGATTGCCTGTCATTTGAAAAAGCCGGGGTATATGTACCGCCCCAACAATAATCCGGTGATTGACCGGATGATTGAGAACGGGCGCCGACGTCACTTCGGTATCCGTCCTTTCACCAAGCGTGAGTTGAGGCCGCTGGTGTCGTTTCTCAAAAAGGGCGGGGAAGTCTGGTTTGCCTGCGATCAGGATTTTGGCAAGAAAACCGAACTGTTTGTGCCGTTTTTCGGCACCGAGGCCGGATGTATTACCTCGCCCAGCTACATTGCTCGAGTGTCCGGTGCCTCGGTCATCTGTGTGAGCCATCTGCGTATGCCTGACGGTCGCTATCGGGTGATTTTCTCGCCAATCCAGGAGGGATTCGGCGCGTGTAAGCAGAGCGATAGCGAAGCCTGGAGCCGCTACATCGAAGACACCATTCGCGAACAGCCGGACCAGTACCTGTGGCTGCATAAACGCTTTAAAACCCGGCCCGAGGGGTGCGCCAAGGTCTATTGATGCCTCGGGCCGTTTTCAGGACTATTCGCGGCCCAGGTAGCGCTGGGTAATGTCCTTCCAGCCCGACGACTCCGTGACCCCCAGTATCTGCTCGGACACCGGCCCACGCAGTGAGCTTCCCGAAGGCAGGGCCAACCCATAGAGCTGTTGCTGGAAAATACCGGGCAACAGCGTCAACCTTTGATTCCCCAGTTGCAGGTTGCGGTATTGCAGCAGAGCCCTGTCGTACACCACGGCATCGGTTTCACCATTGGTGACTGAGAGCATGGCGCTGGTCAGGTCAGGGTAGAGTTGGTGCCGAATGCGCTGATCTTGCAGATACTGCTCGCTGGCGGTGTTAGCGATGGTCGCTACATTGGCGCGGTTGAGGTCGTCGGGGCCCTGAATCTGATATTGCAGGTTGCTGACCGTGAGCGATGAGGTAATCGCTGCGGTAAAGCTCGCTACCATGATCAGTCCGGCAAACATCCACACCAAAGCAATGATTCGACCTGCCAGCGACACTGGAGCCTTGTCGCCATAGCCGACGGTGGTCATGGTGACAGCCGCCCACCAGAAGCTTGATCCTATCCCCTGTGCGGCGGTGCCGCCAAACTGCTCCGGATTGCGCCGCCGTTCAAACAGCCACAATACAAATCCCACGGCCAGCAGCAAGCCGCCCAGAGCGATGATCACGCTCACAAACTGCCAACTGATCAGCGCGCGAAGGCTGGCGAGCAGCCCCTGCTCTGGTGCCGGAGGCACCGCGATGGACAGACCTGTTTGGTAAAAAGGATGGGTGAAGTCGAACGCCGCTTCCCGTTCGGCGGTCATGGTGAGAGCACCCACCGCCACGTCGACTTGCCCGCTTTCGACCTGCGCGAGAAGGTCGCTGAACGGGAGGGGGACGAGGGTGTATTCCTGGTCAAGCCCTTCGGCCACCTGGCGCCACAGATCGATACTGATGCCTTCCCATTCGCCATTGTCGGTTTCCATGACAAAGGGCGGGACAGTGGTGATGCCGACTTTGATCGGCTCCGATTGCCCTGCCGCCTGGCCGGCAATTAGTAGTACCAGGGGCAGGGCAAACAGTGAGATCCATCGTTTCATGGGTCAGTCCGTTTTGTCAGAAAGTTAGTCAAACGCTGAGCTGATCACATCACGGTAGTTCCGGATGCGCTGCACGTAGTGTACCGGTTCGTAGCCACGGGCGTAGCCGTAGCGGGTACTCGGGTAGTAGCGCTTGTCGGCTTTCAGCGGCAGGACTTCTTTCATATCATCCCAGGAATCGGGGTTCTTCCCCAGATCCCTGGCGAGCTGTCTGGCGTCCAGCAGATGGCCGCGGCCGATGTTGTAGCTGGCGAGGGCGAGAAAGGTGCGGTCTGGCTCAGGAATGGTATCCGGTAGCCGGCGATGGCGATCCGCCAGGTAGCGGGCGCCGCCATCAATGGCCGCTACGGGGTCCAGACGGTCCATCACACCAAGGGATTCGGCCGTGTTTCGGGTCAGCATCATGATGCCCCGAACGCCGGTGGGTGACACAGCGGCCGGGTCCCAGTGGGATTCCTGGTACGACAGCGCCGCCAGCAAGTCAGCCGGCATCCCGGTTGTGGTTTCGGCTTCTGCGAAGCGGTCGATAAAGTCGGGAAGCCGATCATTTATTCGGCGGTTCAGGGCGCGCAGGTCGACGAAATCGAATTCGCCGATGTAGGCGTAGTAGCGGCTCTCGATGTAGCCGATGGCTTCGTCACCGTCGGTGCTGTTCATCCACTCCCGTGTGGTTCCCGCCAGGTCGTCGGAACCCGCTGGCAGGTACCAGCCCAGGTTGTTGCCTTGAGTGAGGTTCATGGCCACTTCCAGGTGCGGAAAGTGGCGGCGCATGACTTGAACAATGTTGGAGTCAGCCACGGTGCAGTCAATGTCTTTTTCGGCGACCTCAGACAGCAAAACTTCGGTCGTTCTGCTGTCATCTTCGGCGAACGTGATGCCTTCGTGTTCGCTGGCTAGCTTGTTCAGCGTTTCCACGTAGCTGGAATCGGCGGTTACCGCAATGCTGACTTCAGGCATGCTTTCCGGTTTCCTGGGCATCGGCCGCATGTCACGATGACAGACCAGTTGCTCGGTGATTTCAGTGTGGGCAGGGCCGCGTGTGAACCTTTCTGTACGTGATGGCAGGTGGGTCAGCCCGGCGGCCGCCAGATGCGTGTTGCCGGCTTCCAGTGCCTGCAGAACCTCAGCGGTTGAATCGTACATGGTCCAGTTTACAGTCCAGCCTTTGCTTTCGGCGAAACGTGAAACCAGGCTGAACTCTGGGCCAATGGGGTTCTGGTGGCGGTCGAGATAGTAGGTGGTGGCACCGTTGCGAGTCGCCACTTCCAGTACGCCGGTTTCTTGCGGCGGCGCGAGTTGTTCGGCCGTTTTACTGATGGATGTGGATTCTGATTCACCCTGGCTACAGCCAGCCATAATAACAATAAGTGGAAGCAGGGCTCCCTTCAGCGCGTGAGTCATTAAGACCTCGTTATTTTGGATTTATGAAATTATAGGGGTTTCTACGTACTCTGTGTGGAAACGTATCACTTTGATTTTGCGTGGCCCGTGCAGGCCGGAGTTAACTGGCCTATGCTGGAGTGGTTCGATATTCCAAGGAGATGCGTAATGAAAGTCTGGACCAGAATTCCGATTCTTGCAGCCCTGCTGAGTCTGCCACTGGCCGCGGTCGGTGCCGATGGAATGGTGACGACGCAAAGCAATCACAGCGTTGCGATGACGGCAGACAAGCTGGTCTCGACCCTTAAGAGCAAGGGTATGACGGTGATGAACCGCATTAACCACACTGAGGGTGCCAGCAAGGTGGGGCTGGAATTGCGCCCAACCGAGGTTGTGATTTTTGGCAACCCGAAGGTGGGGACACCGCTGATGCAATGTGCCCAGAGTGTGGCCATCGATTTGCCGCAAAAGGCGCTGATCTGGGAGGACAGCGAGGGGACGGTCTGGTTGGGCTACAACGACCCGGAGTATCTGAAACAGCGTCATAGCATAGAAGGCTGTGAGCAGGTCATCGAAAAAATAGAAGGGGCGCTGGCCGGTTTTGCAAAAGCGGCAACGGAATAACGCATACGGATTCCCGTATTTCACGTGTGCTTTTGGGCTGGTGTCAGAATCCGACGGCGAGGCTGGCGGTAACGGTGTGGCGATCGTAGCTGTAGCGATCGATATTGCTGTCGTTGTCGGTACGGTCCAGCTCCAGGCTGAGAGACGTACGACGAGAGAAACGATAGGTGGTGCCAACGGACATAGTATGTCGCTTGTCTTCACGACGTATTGTTTGTCTGCCCTCGGGAACAATCAGCTGGTGTGGTGTGCGATAGTAACTGAAGCGAAAGCCGGCCTCGGCTTCAATACTCAGGTGGTCGGTGAGATCGTACTCAATGCCCGCATCAAGGCCATGTCGTTCGGGCGACACACTGAAGAACTCGTCTCCGGTATCCAGATTGTCCCGGTCATTGTAGTCAGCCCGGTACTTGAGTTCCGCTGTCCAGTTCCCGGGCCGGAGACGGTAATGGGCATCAAGCCGGTACATCTGGCCCCGATAGGCATCGAATCCAGGCAACGGAAAGATCTGAGTGGCCTCTGCTCTGACCAGACATCGCGCGCCGGGGCCTGGGCAGTCGAGGGTGGTTATGCCAGCCATCAGGCGAGCGCGGCGTTCTCTTGATCGTTGATCCCGCCAGATATAGTCGCCGCCAAGGCCGACGCTGATCGTTCCCGGTGCCGTTTTCTGAACCCATTTTGCACCCGCCTGAATCACCTGCAGGTCAAATGTGTGTTCGGAAGGGTACTGGCGTGAAAAAAACTTGATATCCGAACGCAGTCCCGCTGAAGAATTGCCATAGAGGTAATAGGAGGCAGCCGCCAGGGTTTCCACAAAGCCACTGTCGAGCTTTTTGGGCGCGGTATCTGGAAACAATGCAACGTTGTCCTCATACCCCCCACCCACGGAAATCAGGCCTGCCCAGCGTTTCTGGGGGGCGGCCGTGTACAGTGCTGGTTCGAGGCGCTCAAGTTGACGGGTGGCGAGTGACACCAGGTTGTCATCGGCATCGGAAGCAAGCACGTTCTGGAACGCGTTTGTTGCGGAGTCCCGGTTTTCACGGGCGAGCGCGGTCAGTCCGATGTTGTAGTAGGCAAGCGCTTTCTGTCGGGTGGGGATGAGGGTCCGGAAGGTTTGCTCCGCTTCCTCGTAAAGCCCGAGTTTGTAATACACAACGCCCAGGTTGTAATTGAGTGAGCGAGAGCTCAACCCCTTCGAGGCGGCAGACTCGAGTAAGCGGCGAGCTTTATCCAAATTACCGGCGTTGAAAGCCTGGATGCCTGTACGGAAGAACGCCTTGGCCTCGGATGTCCTCTCCTGAGCATGGGCAGTTGACAGCGCTAGACACAACACCAGTGCGATGGTCAGAAGACGGCGCAAATACTCTCTCCGGAATAGTCTGAACTCGGACTCAGAGTATAACAGCCATTGGACGGGCGAACGCCAGTCCCGAAGGGATCCGGTGTGACGCCTGTATCTAATCTACTGCTGTCCGGCCTTCTCCAGATTCAGGCCATTGTCGTTCAACAGATCCAGATCCGTATCGCCGGTGCCTGGCAGCTCCAGTTCAGGGTCCTCGATACCCGGCAGGTCCAATTCTGGTTCGTCTTCGATGATCATCTCGCCAGGCAGTTCGACACTGAGCGCATCACGAGATTCCCGCGACTGTTCGGAGAGAGTGCTTTCAATATCCAGCATGTCTTCCCGGGTATCGGAAGCGAAGTCGTCTGAATCCGTCTGCATATCGCCGAATCCGTTTGCTCCCGCGGGCGCGTCTACGGACTCCGGAAGCTCAAGTTGTTGCACAAAGGCATCATCCAGTTCCTGGTCGTCTGCAACCATTCTCATGGTCACATCGAGATCGTCTTGAGCCCAGGACGGTGTGGGTGCGGCAAGCAGAAGGCCGATGATGGCTGGAGCGAGCCAGTGGATGCGGATATTTCTGATCATGATGAAGGCTCCGTGTTTCCTGGAATGGCGGTGCTGAACGTTTTGCGCCGGGTTCCATCGTCCAGGTGCGCGACCAGTTTGCCTGACCCGGGGAACAACACGTTGATGGGCAATGCCAGTACGTTGTCACCTTGCTTGAGGTCCACCGTCCAGCTGATGGTCTGGCGCCCCGGAAAGGGTGCCAGTTCTGCGTTGGGCGGTAGTTCCAGGGTCAGGGTTACGTTCTCCATCGCCCGGCGGGAATTGAACGCCAGCCTGACGGTTTTCAGTGCCGTTCCAGTTCCGGGTTCGGAAGCGGATTCTGTTGCAGTCTGCCCGGTAGCGTCCGCAATGTCGTTGCCGGACATTCCGGTATCTGCTGGACCAACCTGCATACCGATAAAGATGCCGAGTGCCAGTACGGCGGCAATTGATGAAGCCCAGAGGGACGTCTTGCGTAACGTGGAACTCTGAGATGTCTCGCCGGCCAGTGCGATTGCACGGACCCGGGATTCGAAATCGTCGTCGGGTTCTGGAACTACCTGGGCCATGATGCCTTCTTGCAGGCGCTGTTCATCCTCCCAGAGTTCTGAGCAACTGGCACACGCGGATGCGTGAGCTTGGAGAGCTTCCTGTTCATGCAGCGGAAGATCGCCGCGAACCAGGCTGTCGACCTCCCGATGGAACTGACGACACGTCATGGCATTCACCTCTTCACCCTTCACGTTGTTGCTTTTCGAAAGGTTCCATTTGTTTTTTCAGCCGTTCGCGCATAAACGCCCTGCTGCGATGCAGGCGTGATTTTATCGTACCGACAGGCACATCCAGAACCATCGCGATGTCCTCCTGGCGCCAGCCATCCGCGTCGTGAAGCAGTAACAGGGTACGTTGGTCTGGTGGCAGGGTGCTCAGTAATCGCTTGACGGTGTCGTCTACGCGCGTTTGGTCAATACCGGCGGACGCATCCGGGCTTGCCTCGCCGAGGGATTCCATAAAGGCGGTCTGGCTTTCCGCAGCAACCAGCGTACTGACGCTGATTTCTCTATGGCTGGACTGTTTTCGAGTGAGGTCAACAAAGTGTCGGTACAACACACGGTTAAGCCAGGGCTGGGGTTGTTGCACGTTCTCCAGTTCGTCCATGCGGGGGTACAACTTGACCACGACATCCTGCACCAGATCCTCTGCGTCCTGTTTCTGGCCAGTCAGGCGGTAGGCGAAAATATACATGCCTTTCATGTAAGGCAGAATCAGCCGGTCAAATCGCTTTGACGACGACGAACGAAATGGGAGCAAAGCCAATCTGATTCCCTCGGTCTGTGGTTGGCACAGTTTGGCGGGTGCCGTCCTCAGGCCATTCTTGTAGGTGTTCGGATGTCAGATTCTGAACATACCATCATTGTTGCCTTTTGTTCGAGACAAATTTCTCGCTACAAGAACCAGTTAGGCCTTTCTTTTGCGATTTCTCGCCTATTCGGGAAATTTTTTTGGAACCACCGCAATTAGACTTCCGTGTTAGGCCGAAAGACACAGGACGAGTCTCGAACTACAAAAAAACGTACAGAGGTAAACAAGTATGTTCTTGCGCCAAACGCGACTGATGTCGCTGGTCATTTTGTCGGTCAGCCTGACGGGTTGTTTCGAAAGCAGCAGCCAGACAACAAAAAACGCGGACCCGGATTACACGATTACCAACCCACGAGTGGAGCGGGGAACCCATCCGTTATTCGATCCGCTGACGACCCAGTTCCCGATTCCAAGCGATTCCCTTTTCTATCTCAGTGACGTTGACGACGGCACTATGCTGAACGGCAGTGATCCGGCCAACCCAGTGACGACGGGTATTGGTTTTCTCGATGGAAATTCAGTACTGGCCCCCATTGATATCAAGATCAGTGGCAGCCTGGACAGCCAGCAGACACTTGATGCACGTGACTTTGTCTCCGTGGAGGGCGAGGTTGTCCCCAACCCGGATCAGAATGTGTTCCTGATTCCCCTGGAATATGCCGGTGGCGACAGCCTCCGTCAGGCCTCCGGAGAGGTCGCCGGAATTTCATCGGCGATTCAGTACCGGCGGGCACTGGCACTTGAGGAAAGCGGTAGTACCGCCGAAGCGGATGCGATTTTCGATGCCCTGGTTGAGGACAGGCTCAGGGTTGAGCTGCTGGATATCGATGGTGGCCAGAACAATATGATCCGGATTTTGCCGGCCAAGCCATTGGCTGAGAAAACCCGGTACGCCCTGGCCATTACCGATGACATTGTGGACACCAACGGCGACCCGCTTGTGGGTGCGCCGACCTACCAGACGGTGGCGGACCCGGAAGCGGTGCTTTCCAATGCTGCGTTCGAGCCGTTCCGTGAGGCGTTGCTGCCTGCCCGCCGAATCGCCTCCGATTATTTTGAGTTCAAGCAGGCGTTTTCCGTCGATGGATTCCCAAAAACGTTTGACGACGTTGTGTTTTCCTCAACGATCACAACAACGGCGGTAGACGACGTACTGCTGGCGAACACAGCCCCGGTGACGTTCTTTCGCAACAGCCTGGGTATTGCTTCCCGACAGGAAGGGCTCCGGCAGTTGATCTCCGGATTCTACAACCTGTCCCAACAACCGCTGGAGGGAGCCGCGACAGCGGAACAGCAGAACATCAACGATGAAATCTATACAACGCTGACGGACACGAGTTTCCGCCTCTACGACGCCGAGCTCGCCGGCCTGCTCACGGATGCCCGGGATGCCGGTATGGTCGTCCAGTATCAGGACCTTGTCAGCAATGATCAGGAGGACCGCCGAGTCGCCTATGTTCTGCAGGCCGCCACAGCATTGGCCGTCGACACTGTTGACGACAACGAGGGTGAGGCGCAGGCGCTTGCAACCGCCGCTGACAGCATTGTTGATGCTCCCAAGCCGCGAACGGTACGGATGTTCAACCAGCGCGACGGTGGTGAGATAAATCCGGCATTGGCTCAGGAAGTTCAGGGCACTCCTCTTAACATCCATGTCTACGAGGGCGAGATTACCCTGCCGTATTTCCAGGGCGTGCCGGAAGAGACCGATGGCTCAGCCATACGCTCAGCCAGTTGGCTCCCGGCGGACTTCAGTGCTGACGAGTCACTCGATCAGGCGCCCTCAAATCGCGTGACCTACCGTTTCCCGTTTGTTGAAAAGTCGGGTGAAACAACGGTTCCCATTGTCGTCGCGGCGCCCGACACTAACCAGACGCTGATTGCCCCGCAGACCCCGGCAAATGGCTTTCCGGTGATTATCTATCAGCATGCCGTGACCACCGACCGTTCGGCGATCCTTCCTCTGGCGACAGCCGCCGGATTATCCTGCGCGGATCCTGGCAATACCTTTGACTGCTTCGTCACCATCGGTATCGACCAGCCGCTGCACGGTATTTTCGGAGAAGGTGTGGTTGGCCTTAATCCTATCACCTCTCAGGATGGCGCTTCGGCGGACGCCGTCGAGCGTCACTTTGGCTTCGCCGCTGACGCGGATCTGAACCCGGTACTGGCGGGCGAACTGCAGGAGCCCGAATCGGGAAGTCTGTACCTGAACTTCACCAACTATGCCAACACCCGTGACAACATGCGCCAGGGCGCCCTCGACCTACTAAACGTGAACGCCTCGTTGCAGGCGATCGAGGACGCCATCAATGCATGTCAGGCCGCCGGCGATTGCGCCCAGGGCCTGAGCATTGATCCGAGCCGTGTCTATTTTCTGAGCCATTCGCTCAGTGGCATGGGAGGCGCAGCCTTCCCACCGGTTAACAATGCGGCCAGTGCGGCGGGAAATGCCAATCTCAGCCCGGTTCTGGCCTCGAACCTGCTGAACACCGGCGGTCAGTTCACCCGCCTGTTCGAAAACTCCCAGTCACTGGCGCCACAGCTTCTGCCTGTACTGGACTCCGCCTCTGATGGCGTGCTGGCGCAGGGACGTACGGAGCTCAACATCTACTTCAATGTGTTCCAGTCGCTGCTGGATTCGGCAGATCCTGTCGCCTATGCCGGCTTTTATCAGAACACCAACACGTTGCTGACTGAAATTGCCGGTGTTGATGGTGATCCCGAGCGCCCAACCGACGACACGATTCCCAATGCTGCCGATGATCTGCTTTACGCCATGGGGCCCCTTGAAACCACGGTTCCGGAAACCGGTTTCGTGATCAGTAGTGAGCGCGCACCCCTGGCGGGCACGGATCCCCTGGCGGCGGGTATGGGCGCTGAGTCGACGCCGCTGGCAAGTGGCCTTCCAGCCATAACCCGTTACCTGGAAGGGTCGCATGGAAACCCTGTTTCCGCTGGTCAGAAAGCGGCGGATGCCTTTTCTTCACGTGCGGTTTTCGACGAGATGATCGCGCAGATGCTGGAACTGTTCAGCGATGGCACCGTTTCTGTCAGTAACCCCTGTGTCGTAAAGGATGCCGATACCTCAGGTACGGACTGCTCTGCCGAGGGCAGCACCGATCCCGGCAGCGAGCCGGACAGCGGCGGAGATGGTGAAGGTGGTGGCGGCTTGATTGGTGGCGGCCTGATCTAGAAACCCGACGGCCAGACAACCCGCGCTCCGGATATCCCGGGGCGCCCGATCCCGATAAACACGTGTATGTCGATGGCGATTCTCTCCATCAATGGGGAAGCTTTGCCTGAAAACTGGAGCTACAGACCAATGACAACAACAAACCGAGACCGTAAACGCCTGGCGCTGGCTATCGGCGCAATCGTATCCACAGCCCCGGCGATGGCATTCGATTTTGACATTTATGAGATCGACGCCTCGCTCTCAACGACCCTGACGGCGGGGATCGCCTATCGGCTGGAAGATCAGGACAAAGATCTGATTTCCCAGGGCAACCTGGGGCCGGAATTCGCATTCAGTAACACGGGCGCATCGTCCAATAACTTCGACGACGGCAACCTGAACTTTGAAAAGAACGAGCCGTATTCCCAGATCCTGCGTGGCCGTAGTGAACTGTTCCTGGACTACGCCCCCGACAGTGACACACTGACGCGGGTCGGGGCGCTGGTGCGAGGCACCTATTATTACGACCACGAACTGAAGGATAACCGTCGCGCCAAGGACCCGGTTGGCCAGCGACGTGAATTGAATGATGAGGCCAAAGATAACGCCTCCGGTGTGGATCTTCTCGACGCCTACGTGTTTACGGACTGGTACTTCGGCGATACGCCGGTGTCGATCCGTTACGGCCGTCAGGTGGTGAACTGGGGCGAAAGCACGTTCATCCTGGGTGGTATCAACGCGGTCAATCCCATCGACGTTCCCGCGTTTCGGGCACCGGGTGCGGAACTGAAAGACGTACTCCTGCCCGTCGAGATGTTGTATACGTCAGTTGGCCTGACGTCTGAAATTACCATGGAAGCGTTTGTTCAGACCGACTGGGAAAGTTTCAGAATTGACGACTGCGGAACCTATTTTTCCTCTGCGGATGTGGCGGCCGATGGCTGTGGCCCGGTATTGCTGGCGGGCCAGGTACCTGATTCCCAGGCGCTGGAAGAGGGATTTGTGTCGCCGCGCCTGGGCGACCGCGAGCCCGGAGACAAGGACCAATTCGGCGCCGCTCTGCGCTGGTACCTGACCGACCTGGGGGCTGAGCTGGGGTTCTACTACACCCGTTATCACAGCCGTCTTCCGTACATCAGCGGTGTGGTCAACAACCCATCGGACCCATCTGCAAACCAGAAAAGCGATCCCAACCTCCCCAACTCCCGGTTTCCCAGCTATTTCATCGAGTACCCGGAAGACATTGATCTTTATGGCATCAGTATCAACACCACACTGCCAACAGGCACTTCGTTGGGGGCGGAATACAGCTTCCGGCCAAACCTTCCCATCCAGTGGAACACGTTTGAGCTGATATACGGAGGCCTGCAACAGCGTGGTCCGGATGGACAGGTGGTGAGCAAGCTGGAGCAACGCCAGCGCGAGAAGGACCCCGACTTCAATTATGCCGGCAAAGCAGTTGACGGCTACGACCGTTACAACGTTTCCCAGGCCCAGGCGACCTTTATTCACTTTATCGACCGGGTAATGGGTGCGGCCCGCTTCATTATTGTCGGTGAGGTTGGTGCCACCTATATCCACGATCTGCCCAGCACCTCGGAAGCCCGCTACGGGCGGTCGGGCATCTACGGTGTGGGGCCGGTGCCGCTGGAGGGTGACAACTTTACCGGTGACTACTGCAGCCAGGGCACAGACAGTGACCCGCGTTTGAACATCAACCCCAGCAACTGTGGAGGTGGTGGGTTTACCACGTCCTTCTCCTGGGGCTATCGCACGCTGTTTGTCTGGGACTATCCGGATGCCGTCGCTGGCGTCAACTTGCGCCCCCGGCTGTTTTTCTCTCACGACGTCAAGGGCTACGCACCTGATCCCGGTGGCAACTTCCAGGAAGGTAACAAATCACTGGGCCTGGCCGTCGAAGCCACCTATCAAAACGCCTACAAAGCCAACCTGAGTTACACCAACTATTTCGGGGGTGATTACAACGTCATCAATGACCGGGATTTCGTGTCGGCCTCCGTGTCTTATTCATTTTGAATCATTGTCTGAAAACCGAGGAGTAATCCATGATTAACCGAAAAAACCTGCTTTACAGTGCATTAGCGTGCTCGATGCTGTATTCCGCATCAGCCGGCGCAGCGGTGTCGGCCCAGGAGGCCGCCAAACTGGGAGATACGCTCACGCCGATGGGCGCCGAGAAGTCCGGTAACGGCGATGAAATTCCTGCCTGGGACGGGGGCCTGCTTCAGGCGCCGGGGGCGTACCAGGGCGATGGCCGATACGTGGACCCGTTCCCCAACGATCAAGAGCTGTTTCGTATCGATCAGAGCAACGTTGACCAGTACGCGGACAACCTGACGCCTGGCCAGATTGCGATGATCAAGACGTACGACAATTATTTCATGCCGGTCTACCAGACCCGTAGAACGGCGACCTATCCTGCCGACGTGCTGGAGAAAACCAAGGCCAACGCCACTGAAGTGGAGTTGGTGGAAAGCGGCAACGGTCTCAAGAACTACAAGACAGCGACCCCGTTTCCGGTCCCCCAAAATGGTCTTGAGGTGATCTTCAACCATATTACCCGCTACCGCGGCGGTTCCTTTACCCGCAATGTGGCACAGGTGACACCGCAGCCAAATGGGGATTTCAGCCCGGTCAGGTTCACCGAATCGTTTACGGAGCGGGTGGCGCTGGAAGATTTCGATCCGAGCGAAGATCCCAACGTGATGTTCTATTTCAAGCAGGCCATCACTGCACCGTCGCGCCTTGCCGGCAACGTGCTGCTGGTGCATGAGACCATCAACCAGGTTAAGGAGCCCCGTCGCGCGTGGCTGTACAACTCCGGGCAGCGTCGTGTTCGCCGCGCACCCAATGTGGCATACGACGGGCCGGGTACCGCAGCGGATGGTCAGCGCACGTCGGACAACCTGGACCTCTACAATGGCGCACCAGACCGCTACAACTGGGAGCTCAAAGGCAAGAAAGAACTGTACATCCCGTACAATTCCTATCGTTTGACCGACGAGAACCTGAGCTATGGCGACATCATAAAGCCCGGCCATGTCGACCAGGGCCTCACACGTTACGAGCTGCACCGGGTCTGGCATGTCACTGCGACACTCAAGGACGGTGAGCGGCACGTGTACGGCAAACGGGACTTCTACCTTGATGAGGATACCTGGCAGATCGCAGCAGTGGACCACTACGACGGACGTGGCAACCTGTGGCGTGTTGCCGAAGCGCACGCGATGCAGATCTACGATGCCAACATTCCAGCCTATGCCTTTGAAACCCTGTATGACCTGTTGTCAGGGCGCTATCTGGTGATGGGGCTGACCAACGAGGAAGACGAGCCATACCAGTACGGCACCGAACGTCGCTCCCGCGAATACACGCCGGCTGCGTTGCGCCGGGACGGTGTGCGTTAATCGTTAACGACGGACCGATAACCCTGCCTGAGCCGGCAGGGTTATCCCCGACCGGGAGCCGCGTTAAAGACTCCTGCCCGGGAAAGTTCCTTATAGCTATTCCCGGATCACTCTGTTAGTGTGCCCAGCATCCTGCCTCTAGGGATTTCCGCAATTCAAGGCTTCAAGCCCGTGCGAACCATCCATACGACCTGTCAGAGGACGTCACCCCGTTAGCGGTGTGTGGCCGTAGTCGTCTTTTACTCCATGAATCTTCATGGCATCTGCCCGCATTCGCCGAGAACGGTGTTCGTGGAGGCAGACTAATCAAGAGTTGATCCACTATGAGTTTTTCTTCACTCGGTTTGTCCGAGCAACTGGTCCGTGCCACAGCCGACCAGGGTTACGAAACACCATCCCCCATCCAGGCCAAGGCCATTCCCGCTGTTTTATCCGGCAGGGACGTGATGGCGGCTGCCCAGACGGGCACCGGTAAAACCGCAGGGTTTACCCTGCCATTGCTGCAACGCCTTGCGGAAAATCCCCGCACTGGCAAAGGCCCGCGTGTACTGATCCTGGCGCCCACCCGCGAGTTGGCGGCCCAGGTTCACGACAGTGTCGCGCTGTACAGCCGATACATGCCGACCAAGTCCGCCGTAGTTTTTGGTGGCGTAAAAATTAATCCGCAGATGATGAAGCTGCGCAAGGGTCTGGACGTGCTGGTGGCCACCCCTGGCCGGCTGATGGACCTGTACCAGCAGAATGCGGTTCGTTTCAACGAAGTGGAAATCCTGGTGCTGGACGAAGCCGACCGCATGCTGGACATGGGCTTTATCCGCGACATTCGCAAGATTCTTGCGTTGTTGCCCGCCAAGCGCCAGAACCTGTTGTTCTCCGCCACCTTCTCCAACGAGATCCGCGGCCTGGCCGAAGGCCTGCTGGATAACCCGGTGCAGGTAGAAGTGGCAGCCCGGAACACCGCTGCGGAAAGCATCAAGCAGTCTGTCTACCCGGTAGACCAGAGCCAGAAAACCGCCCTGTTGAGCAAATTGGTGCGGGACAATGGCTGGGAGCAGGTGCTGGTGTTCACCCGCACCAAGCACGGCGCCAACCGCCTGACCCAGAAGCTGGAGCGTGACGGCATTACCGCTGCGGCTATCCATGGCAACAAGTCACAGGGTGCTCGTACCCGAGCACTGGCCGATTTCAAACAGGGTGAAGTGCGCGTGCTGGTCGCAACCGACATCGCGGCCCGTGGCCTGGATATCAAGCAGTTGCCACAGGTGGTGAATTTCGAGCTGCCGAACGTGCCGGAAGACTATGTGCACCGTATTGGGCGTACCGGTCGTGCCGGTGAGAGCGGACATGCGCTATCACTGGTCAGTGCTGACGAAGGCAAGATGCTGGCGGGCATTGAAAGGCTGATCAAGAAGCAGCTTCCCCGCAAGGAAGTGGAAGGCTTTGAACCCAAGAACAACCTGCCGTTGAAGCCAAAGGCGAAAGCCGACCCCAGCCGGGCACGGAACCGAAATGGTAACGGTGGCCGGGGGCCAGGTGGTGGCAATGGCCGTCCTGGTGGTTACAGTGCCAAGCCCGGTGGCCGCAGTGGCGGGCGCGGTCGGAATTCGAATGGCGGACAGGGCCAGGCGCGACGTTCAGCCTGATTGGCTAGAAGAACCAGGCGGTGTTTACACCGCTTCAGGGTTATTTCTCCAGAGGGGGCGTGGTTGATGCCTCCTCTGGATCTGAAACCTGCATCTCGTTCATCAACCATTCTTTAAAGGCTTTCATACCCGCGTTCAAAGGACGATGCTTTTGAAAGACAAGGTAAAAGGCCTTGTGGGTATCCAGTCGAATATCAAACGGCACGACGAGTTGCCCGTTGTTGATCTCCCTCGATGTGAGTGTACGGTCGGCCAGGGCTACTCCCAGGCTCTCCTGCGCAGCCGCCGTAGTTAGCTGCCCACTGGACAGTTGCAGGCTGCCCTTGGGTTGAATGAAATCGACGCCCGCCTTGTGCAGCCAGTTCTCCCATTCCCACTGGCGCTTACTCACGTAGATCAGCGTATGTTGCTCCAGGTCTTCCGGCTTTTCTAATGGCGGTCCGTTGCTCATAAGTCGCGGGCTGCACACCGGTACCAGCATTACTTTGCGCAGGAAATGCACTTCAATGTCGTCCCAATCTCCGTTGCCATAATAGACCGCCATATCGGTGTTGGTCTGGTTGAAATCCAACAGGCCCATAGAGGCATTGATCTGCAGTTCGATATCCGGATAGAGATCGCGAAAGCGTGACATGCGAGGCATCAGCCAGCGGGTCAGGAAGTTGGGGGCCACGCTGATCTTCACCACGTTGGGCTCGTGGGTCGCCGTGAGGCGCTGGGTTGCCATCTCTATCTCGTCGAAAGCATGTTTTACGGACGCAAGGTACCGCTCTCCCGAAGGTGTCAGTTCCACCTTTCGTCCGGTGCGATTGAATAGGGCAACTCCTAAAAAATTCTCAAGCGTCTTAACCTGGTGACTTACCGCCGAAGCAGTCACAAAGAGCTCTTCAGAGGCAGCCGCAAAGCTACTGTTTCTGGCGGATGATTCGAAAACCCGCAAGGCTTTCAGAGGAGGAAGGTGTCGCATCTCGGTTTCTACTAAGCATGAAATATATTCAGCATTCTGGTTAGAAATGATCGCTTTTTCAACAGCTGTGAGTTCCTTAACATTAATCCTGTAAACAGTTCTAACTTCCGAAACAAGGACACACGATTATGAATAAGCAAAACGTCAAATTAGACGCGACTGGTAGAGTTGATGTTGAGTACTACATGAGATTGGCGCACGAGCAGCGCTCTGAATACATTGCGGAGAAAACGGCGGCCCTTTTCGCCAAAGTTAAATCCCTGTTTCAGTCAGCGCCGGTCGGGAAATTCTCTCCCAGTCACTAAGCACCGCCGTAATAACCGCCAGGGTTCCCGGGCACCATTTCCGGATTCACCCCGGGCGGCGACATTAGCAAAGTTCAGATAAGCCTGGAGCCCAGAGCTTCAGCAATGTAGCGATAACCTTTTCTGCCCGGATGGTACCCGTCGCTGGCGAGTAAATCCGGATCAGTGACTGTTGGATAATCCAGATGCCGGAAGTTTTCTGGGTGTTCTTTGGCGAGGCGGCGATAGATCCTATCCAGTTGCCTGGCGCGCCAGCCCATGATGTGTCTAAGCGGAGAAGGTAACGCCGTAAACAGGTGCATCGGCGGTACGCTGATAAGATTCAGGGGTCCGGCATGCCGTGGTATGAGCAGTTTGCTCAGTTCGGTGAGTTGTCTACGGAAACGGCTGCGAGGGGTAAACCCAGTGGTGTCGTTCACGCCCATGCTTAGTAGCACCAGTTCTGCCCTTGGCAGTTCAATCTCTTCCAGCATCTGAATCAACGCCCCCAACCGAATGCCTTTAACCCCAAACGTATGCCAGGCAATCGTCTGTCCGGTGCGCTGATGAATCTGTCTGGCTATCTGGCTTGCCAGACCCTGATCATGGGTAGCAATGCCAACGCCCGCCGCCGTTGACTCGCCAATCACCAGAACGCTTCTGGCCGGAGTACCTTCGCCATATTGACCACTCAACGAGCCCCCGGCTTCTGGCAGCCTGGGCGTTGTATGGCGGGTTTTCTTGCCCTGATAGAGCAGGATTGGAAAGAGCAGGGCGGTTGTCAGCCAAAATGGCAGGTGCATGGAGATAGACTCCGCGTAATACGGCCTATGGGCTTCAGAGGGCGATTACACCGCTTTTTTTGTTTTGGGCACAGATTCTTTTACGAACACATCCCGGACCGACAGAGGCTGTCCGTCAATGCTTTGCACTTCGATCTGTCGGATGGGCTTGCCGGTTTCGCGGTCGCGAAGGTCCAGCGGTGTCTGTTCTGGTGATGGGTTCCATTTGTCGCCCCATTGGCGTAACGCCACCACAATCGGGAATAGGTCGCGCCCCTTCTCGGTCAGGCGGTATTCGCAGCGAGAGCCGTGCTCACCCACCTCGACCTTTTTCAGCACCTGATTGTCCACCAGCCGGCTGAGTCGATCGCAAAGAATGTTGCGGGCAATACCCAGCTCTTGTTGGAAATCCACAAAGCGGCGGGTGCCATACATCGCGTGCAGCACCACCAGCAGGGACCACCAGTCACCCACCTCATTAAGGGCGCGGGCGACGGAGCAATTGGAGTCATCAAAACGTTTTCTGGCCATGGTAAGGAGTGTACCTAATAGGGTTGCATTTTAAAACCAGATTCAATATGGTTGCTTAAAGAAACCAGATTAGTGAGGTTGCGATCTACCATGAGCATGAATCTTGGCCCTTTGTTTGAACCCTTTGAACTCCACAACCTGACCCTGCGCAACCGCGTGGCGATGGCTCCGATGACCCGCAACTTCTCGCCGGGTAATGCCCCGGGCCAGGATGTGGTGGACTATTATCGCCGCCGCGCTGAAGGCGGTGTTGGCTTGCTGATTACCGAGGGCACCACAGTCAACCACCCCGGCGCCAACGGTTATCCGAACGTGCCGTTTTTTCATGGGGACACAGCCCTCGCCGGCTGGAAGGAAGTGGTCGATGCGGTCCACGAGGCTGGCGGTGCCATTTTCCCCCAGCTGTGGCACGTAGGTGCCGTACGTAAGGAAGGCACAGAGCCTGACCCATCCGTACCCGGTTACAGCCCGTCCGGCCTGTTTTCACCGGGCAAGCCCAACGGCAAGGCGATGAGCAAGGACGATATCGACGACGTCATCACGGCATTTGCCGACGCCGCCCAGGATGCGAAGGCGTTGGGCTTTGACGGCGTGGAGATTCACGGCGCCCACGGCTATTTGCTGGATCAGTTCCTTTGGGAAGGCACCAACCAGCGTGATGACGAGTACGGTGGCAGTATGGAAAACCGTCTGCGTTTCGTCGTTGAGATCGTTGAAGCGGTCCGCCACCGCGTAGGCCCGGACTTTCCCATCATGCTGCGTTTCTCTCAGTGGAAGCAGCAGGACTACGAAGCGAAGCTGGTGAGCACTCCGGAAGAGCTGGAGCAGTTCCTGAAACCGCTGGTCGACGCCGGCGTGGATATCTTCCACGCCTCTACGCGTCGCTTCTGGGAGCCGGAATTCGAGGGCTCGAACCTAAATCTGGCGGGCTGGACGCAGAAACTCTCCGGAAAGCCGACGATGTCGGTTGGTAGCGTGGGACTGACCGAGGATTTCATCAGTGGCACCTTCGCCAGCAAGAAGGAAGCGGTGGAACAATCCGGCATCGACGAGTTGGTTGAGCGCATGAACAACAGCGAGTTCGAGTTGATCGCCGTGGGCCGTGCGCTGCTGCAGGATCCGGAGTGGCTGGTGAAAGTGAAGGACGGCCGTATTGGCGAGGTCGAGCCGTTCGCGAAAAAATCGCTGACAAAGCTCTACTGATCAGATCTGGCGTTGACGATAGGCCCCGGCGACACACCGGGGCTTTTTTGTGTCTGTCCGGTCTGTAATTTAACCTTCTGCCAAAACCCGTATGATTGATGTACTGATTCACAACAGAAGGGTTACACCATGAAGTCTGTTACCTCACTATCCGCCGTTGTTGTACTTGCATTGACCATGGTTATGGCCGGTTGTGCCACGGTCGGCCAGGACTTTGCCACCCACAACGTTGACCAGATCGAGATCGGTGACACCACCCGCTCGGACATCCAGGAGATGTTTGGCGAGCCCTGGCGCACCGGTATCGAAGATGGCAAGCGCACCTGGACCTACGGTAAATATCGCTGGTCGGCCTTTGGCGAAGCTGAAACAACGGATCTGGTGGTGCGCTTCAATGAAGACGGCACGGTGTCTTCCTACGTCTACAACACCACCGAGTAAAGCTCGGCTCAGCAAATAAACCTCAATGGAAGCACCGGGAAGAGAGTCATACTACGTAAAATCGTGAAATTTGAGCTAGATTGTCAGTAGAAGAACGCCTCATTCACAGGCGAAAGAGGAGAAACGCCATGATACGTTTATTCTATCTGGTATCTTCAATTGACAGTGCAAAAGAAATCTCCGACGACCTTCACGAGCATGACGTCACTGACTGGCGCTTCCACATTGTCAGCAAGGACGAGGCCGGCCTCTACACCCACCAGCTACACTCTGCGTCCATCCTGGACCGAACGGATCTGCCCAGGTACGTGGAGCGCGGCGCTATAGCCGGTTTTGTGCTGGCGCTTGCCTTCCTTGTTCCCCTGGCCTTGCTGGAAGTTCTGAACATGCCAGCGGCAGCCTGGATTGCCTTGTTCATCTTCGTAGTGGTAGCGGGCGCCTGGGTCGGTGGCTTTGGTGGTATCCAGAATGAAAACTACCGTATCGAGCCGTTCCATCACGACATTGAGGCAGGGAAGTATCTGATCATGGTAGATGCCCCGAAGGACCACATTCCCAAGGTCAAGGAATTGATGGCTAAAAACCACCCCGAGGCCAAGTTGCAGGGCAAGGATTCCAGTATTAACAATCCGTTTGCCGGCCGGCGTCGGCATAAGATCAAACAGGCCTGATGCGAGGCACTGTTCATAACGGAATGGCTTCATGACAAAGAACGGTGTCATTCTCACCGGAGGTGGCGCGCGGGCGGCGTATCAGGTCGGCGTGCTTCGCGCTATCGCTGACATGTATCCGGACTGGAACCACCCGTTCAATGTCATTATCGGTACCTCGGCCGGGGCGATCAATGCCATGGCTCTTGCCGGTAACCGGGGGCTGTTTCGCCACAGTATTGATCATCTCGATAAAGTCTGGTCGGAACTGACCATGGACCGGGTATTCCGGGCGGATACCTTTAGTCTGGTGCGCAGCTTCAGCGCCATCGCCCGCAAGATGATCAGTCGCCCTATTGAGAGCGGACCGGTTTCCTTTTTGGATAATTCGCCACTGCGGGAATTGCTGGAGCGGGAGATCGACCTGCAGAGCATTCGGCAAACGATCCAGGAGGGACACGTCGACGCTGTGGGCCTGAATGCCTGCGGTTACGCGACTGGACAGAATGTGTGTTTCTTTGAAGGGGTTGAAGGGTTGCAAGGCTGGTCGGTCGGACAGCGTGGCGGCACCCGTACAGAGCTGGCAGTGGACCACATCATGGCGTCTGCGGCTATTCCCACCCTGTTTGCGCCGGTGAAGATCAACCGCGAGTACTTCGGTGACGGCGTGACCCGCCAGATGGCTCACATTAGTCCGGCATTGCGGCTGGGTGCACGCAAGGTGCTGGTGATCGGGGTTAGTGCCAATGCCATGTGCCCGTCCAGGCGTCCGGAAAAACCCGGTATGCCAACGCTGACCCAGGTACTGGCCCACGTGTTTAACGGTATGTTTCTGGATACGCTGGATTACGACATCGATCGCTCGCGGTTGATCAACCAGTTGCTGGAACTGATCCCCGAGAAGAAACTGAAGGAATCCGGGCTCGACCTGAGCCCGGTGGATATTCTGGAAATTTCCCCTTCCGAGCCCATCAACGAAATCGCCATGAAATACATTGATGCCATGCCGCTGGTGTTGCGACGGTTGACCGGTGCTTCAGACAACGCGCCTTTTTCCAGCGCTAACCTCGCCAGTTTCCTGCTGTTCGACAAATGCTTCTGTCGCGATCTGATTGAGCTGGGCTACCGGGACGGCCAGAGCCAGTCCCGGCAGATTGAGCGGTTTTTTGCGAAGGAATCCGGGGCTGAAGAATCAGCCCCTTAACCCACCAACCAGCTTGTCGATGCTTTCCTTGGCATCGCCAAACAGCATGCGGGTGTTGTCTTTGAAGAACAGCGGGTTTTCCACGCCGGAATAACCCGTGGCCATGCCCCGCTTGAGGACAACCACCTGGCGCGCTTTCCACACTTCCAGAACCGGCATACCGGCAATCGGGCTGCCCGGATCTTCGGCGGCGGCCGGGTTTACGGTGTCATTGGCACCGATAACCAGAACCACATCGGTACTTGGGAAATCGTCGTTGATTTCGTCCATTTCAAGCACGATGTCATAGGGTACGTGGGCCTCGGCGAGCAGCACATTCATGTGTCCGGGCAGGCGACCGGCCACGGGGTGAATGCCGAAACGTACGTTGACGCCACGGTCCCGCAGGATTTTCGTCATTTCGCTGACGCCGTTCTGGGCTTGCGCCACAGCCATGCCGTAACCAGGCACGATGATCACGGAATCGGCATTGCGCAGTTCCTCGCACACATCATCCGCGGAGGACTCATAGACCGACTGGTCGGTATCGGCGGCACTTGAGCTGCTGCTGGTCTGGCCGAAGCCACCCAGGATGACACTGATAAACGACCGGTTCATGGCCTTGCACATGATGTAGCTGAGGATGGCACCGCTGCTACCCACCAGGGCACCCACCACAATCAGCAGGTCATTACCCAGCATGAACCCGATGGAAGCCGCCGCCCAACCTGAGTAGCTGTTGAGCATGGACACCACCACCGGCATGTCGGCACCACCGATGGCCATGATCAGGTGAATGCCGAGCACCGACGCGATGGCCGTCATGATGACAAGGGAAATCAGCCCCAGCGCCATGCTGTCGGTACCGAGGAACCAGGCGCCCAGCAATACGCAGGCGATAATGGCCACCAGGTTCATCAGGTGTCGGCCTGGCAGGGTCAGTGCCTTGCTGTCGATGCGGCCATCCAGCTTGCCGCACGCCACCAGCGACCCGGTGAAGGTCACCGCGCCGATAAAGATACCGACAAACACTTCCACCAGTTTGATGGTGTGTTCGGCACCCGTGGTGGCTACCAGTGGCTCTATATAGCCTGAGAAGCCGACCAGCACCGCCGCCAGACCCACGAAACTGTGCAGCAGGGCCACCAGCTGTGGCATCTGGGTCATCTCCACCTTGTTGGCGATGGGGATGCCAATGCCAGCGCCTAGCAGCACTGCAATCACAATGGCGATAACACCGCCGTCCACGCTGGCAAGGGTGGCGCCAACGGCGATGATGATGCCCGCGACGCCATAAAGGTTACCGCGCCGGGCGGATTCCTGATGGCTAAGGCCACCCAGGCTGAGGATAAAACAGATACTTGCGACCACGTAGGCCACGCTCACCAATCCTGTGCTCATATCGGGCGCCTCCTACTTGCGAAACATTTTGAGCATGCGATGGGTGACCCGAAAGCCGCCCCCTACGTTGATGCTGGCAATCAGCACCGCGACAAAGGCCATGATGCCAACGGCCAGATTCTCTGCCTGGGCCAGGTGGAGAATGGCACCGATCACAATGATGCCGCTGATGGCGTTGGTCACACTCATCAGAGGCGTATGCAGGGAAGGGGTCACGTTCCAGATGACCTGCCAGCCGATAAAGCAGGACAGCACAAACACCGTGAAGTGCTGCAGGAAGCTTTCCGGCGCGTGGGCACCAACCCCGTAGAGCGCCAGGGCCGTCACCAGCAGCAGCGCGCCCTTGCCAAACTGGCTGCGGCGTTTGGCGTCTTGCCTCGCGGCTTCCTTGTCGGCAGCCGTGGGTTCTTCAGTGCCGGGTGCCGGCTTGGGGCTGACCGGCGCTTCCGGTTGCGGTGGTGGCCAGGTAACGTCATTCTCCCGTACCACCGTCAGGCCACGGATCACATCGTCTTCCATGTTGACCTGGGGTTGGCCGTCTTTCTCAGGTGTCAGTTCCGTGATCAGGTGTACCAGGTTAGTGGCATACAGATCGCTGGCCACCTTGGCCATACGGCTGGGCAGGTCGGTGTAGCCAATCAGCGTCACGCCATGGTGGTGGGCTACCTTGCCGGGCTCTGTCAGCTCGCAGTTGCCGCCGCGTTCCGACGCAAGATCGACAATCACACTGCCGGGTTTCATGGATTTCACCATATCGGCGGTGATCAGTTTGGGCGCGGGTTTACCGGGAATCAGGGCGGTGGTGATGATGATATCCACCTCCTCGGCCTGTTCCGCGAACAGCGCCATCTCTGCCTTGATAAACTCGTCGCTCATCTGCTTGGCGTAGCCGCCGCCACCGCTGCCGTCCTCGTCGTCGAAATCCAGCACCAGGAACTCGGCGCCCATGCTTTCAACCTGTTCTTTCACTTCCAGACGGGTATCAAACGCCCGCACAATGGCGCCCATGCTGTTCGCAGCGCCGATCGCGGCGAGGCCTGCGACACCGGCCCCAATCACCATGATCTTTGCAGGTGGCACTTTGCCGGCTGCCGTGACTTGCCCAGTGAAAAAACGCCCGAAGTTATTGGCGGCCTCAATGACAGCGCGGTAGCCGGCAATGTTGGCCATAGCGCTCAACGCATCCATCTTCTGGGCGCGACTGATGCGGGGCAGGCTATCGATGGCAAAGGAGGTAATCTTTTTGGCCGCCAGCTTTTCCAACAGCTCGGGATTCTGCGCTGGCCACAGGTAGCTGACCAGAAACGCGCCGTCCTTCATCAGGTCCACTTCGTGTTTCTTGAGTGAAGGGTTCTTCATCGGTGCACGGACTTTGAGGATAAAATCCGCGTCCTGCCAGAGTGATTTGGTGTCCGCCGCAATGGTGGCGCCCACTTTTTCGTAGGCATCGTCCGTGTAATTCGCGGCTTCACCCGCGCCGCCCTCAACCATTACCTCATAGCCAAGGCCTATCAACTTATGCACTGAGGGCGGCGTTGCCGCTACCCGTCGTTCATCCTCGAAAATTTCCCTGGGGATACCGATCTTCATTGTAAGTACGTCCTCCGGAATGACCGATTCACTGAAAGTCTCGGTTTTTACTTATAGGTAGACGCTAACAGATTTACAAAGGTTTTCCTAAAAACGAACAAAGCGAAAAAACGGAAAGGTAAAACGAAAAAAATAATAAGCCCGTTAGAGGTCCTTCTCTAACAGCGCCTGTACATCACTTTCGGCCATCCCCTCCAGCATCGCCCCCCGAAATTGACGGTTGATAAACCGCTCGGTTTCATGCTGGATCAATGCCCGCTGTTCCGGCTTCTCGATGTAATCCATGGCCCGGAACAGGATGTAACGAATGGTCATGTGGGAAATCTCATGAATCGTCGCCGTCGGCACGGAACTGACCAGCTGGCGCTCGATAATGTCCTCTGCCATCTCCCGCGCGCTGGCGTCCAACTGCGCCTCAAGCGCCCCGCGCAACAAAGCCGACGGCCCGTGAAGCTCCCGAACCGCCACGGTGGTTGCCGCCGGATTGGCCAGAAAGTAATGGTAAACAAACGTCACCGTATCGTGGGACGCCTGCTCCGACGACTCCGCCATCCGCCGCAACTCCCGCACGCCAGATTTCATGTCCTCGGCAATGTACCCAAGCACCTGCAGACCGAACTCGTCGAGGTTCCTGAAGTGCCGGTAAAAGGTATTGGGATTCAGTCCGGCCTCACGGGCCAGTTCCCGGAGACCGAGAGATGTCAGGCTGCGGCTCTGGGTAATTAACCTGAGCGCCGCCTGAATCAGCTTCAGTTTTCCACCGGTAATCATGTTCATTGAGCATGCACCTAAAGTATGCGGACGAGTTGGGGGAGGGGATTCCCGAAACTGTGCGGAGCCATGGATGGCGGAGCTCAAGCCGCACATGGATGTCTTGAGGCGTGTTTCGGGAATCCCCTCCCCCAACTTGTCCTTCTCCAAAGTTTGGTATGAGGGACAGTTGCTTATCAAACGAGGCCAAGCGGTCAAATTCTGCAGATCAAAAGTATACAGCTGTCTACTTCGTTGGGTATACATGTGTCTACCGCCAATCATCATGGTGAAACAGACAACAACAGGCAAGGCCAGAAGGCCAGCGAACAACGAGGTGGAAAACATGAGTCAGACAGCAAAAATCGTCATCATCGGCACCGGGTTCTCCGGCCTGGGCATGGGCATCAAACTCAAAGAAGCCGGATACGACAACTTCGTCATCCTGGAAAAAAGCGATGACGTCGGCGGCACCTGGCACGAAAACCACTACCCCGGTTGCGCCTGCGACGTCCAATCCGCCCTCTACTCCTTCTCGTTCGAACAAAACCCCAATTGGACCCGCATGTTCGCCCAGCAGAAAGAAATCCAGGCATACCTGAGAAGCTGCGCCGAAAAATACGACCTGATGAAACACGTGCGCCTGAACACCCATGTGGCGGGTGCCCGCTTTGACGAGAAAACCCAAAGCTGGACCATCGAAACCTGCGACAGCCGCAAACTCTGGGCCTACAGGCAAAATGAGGGCCTGAACCCCGGCGACAAACTCAATCGCAAAGACAAAAGCCTGCCGGAATTCAACAACGTCAAGGCCGATGTTGTCGTCTCTGGTATGGGCGGCCTTAGCACACCGGCGTACCCCAGTATCAAGGGCATCGACACCTTCACCGGCAAAAGCTTCCACTCCCAGGACTGGGACCATGACTATGACTTCAAAGGTAAACGCGTTGCCGTGATCGGTACTGGCGCCTCGGCCATCCAGTTCGTCCCGGAAGTAGCGAAAGATGCGGCTCACCTCGACCTCTACCAGCGCACTCCGCCCTGGATCGTGCCCAAACCGGACCGGGAGATCCGCCCGCTGGAAAGGATGATGTTTCGCAAGTTCCCACAAACCCTGAACGCCTTCCGCCAGAGCATCTACTGGATGCTGGAAGCCCGGGTGTTGGGGTTTGTAGGCAATCCCCGAATCCTCAAGATCGGCGAATTGCAGGCACGCCGCCATATCCGCAACCAGATCAAGGACAAGGAGCTGCGTAAGAAGGTGACCCCGGATTTCCACTTCGGCTGCAAGCGGGTACTGATTTCAAACAACTATTACCCGGCCCTGGCCCAGGGCAACGTTGACGTGCTCACCGACGGCATCCGCGAGGTGCGCGGCAATGTCATCGTGGATAACAATGGCCATGAGAGAGAAGTGGACTGCATCATTTATGGCACCGGCTTCAAGGCCCAGGACCCGATACCTGCGGGCATGGTGCATGGTCGGGGCGGACAGGACCTGCTGGACGCCTGGAAAGGCGGTGCCGAAGCCTACAAGGGCAGCGCCATTGCGGGCTTCCCCAACTTCTTCATGCTCATGGGCCCCAATACCGGCCTCGGCCACAGCTCCATGGTGTACATGATCGAAAGCCAGATCCAGTACGTGCTCGATGCTCTCAAAAAAATGGACAAGCATGGCTGGAGGAGCGTCGAAGTGAGGGAAAACGCCCAGAGCCAGTACAATGCCTCCATTCATGCCAGGCTCGGCGACTCCGTGTGGCAGACCGGCTGCAAGAGCTGGTATGTCAACGAAAACGGCAAGAACACCACCCTGTGGCCGGGCTTCACCTGGCAATTCCGCCAGCAGACGAAACGGTTTGATGCGGCGCAGTATGTGTGTGAGCCAGAAGCTGAAGGCGCGGGTGAGGCAGTGCCAGCGCTTAACTGACCAGTGTGCCACCGTCCACTGCCAGGCATTGCCCGGTAATGTGCCGGCCCGCTTCCGAGGCCAATAGCACTGCAGCACCCTTAAGATCTTCTTCGCCACCAAAGCGTTTCAGCGGGATGCGCTCAAGCATTTTGTCGCCCTGTGCATCCAGCAAGCCCTGAGACATCTTCGACGGAAAGAAGCCCGGGCAGAGCGCGTTCACGTTGATGTTGTAGTGGCCCCATTCGGACGCCAGCGCGCGGGTGAAGTTGACCATGGCCCCTTTGCTGGTGTTGTAGGCGATGGTCTGCATGCCTTCCGGGTTGCCGGACAGCCCGGCGATGGAGGCAATGTTGATGACCTTGCCGGTCTTGCGCGGGATCATACAGCGCTTGCCCACAGTCTGGGTCAGGAAGAAGCTGGCGTTGACGTTCAGGTTCATCACTTTCATCCAGCCTTCCGGCGGATAGTCTTCCGCCGGGGCGCCCCAGGTGGCGCCGGCGTTGTTCACCAGAATGTCGATGTCACCGAGTTGTTGCACCACCTGATCGACCACCTTCGGAATACCTTCAAGGTTGCCCAGATCGGCGGCGATAGTGATGACTTCCACACCCTGACCTTCCAAGTGTTCCTTTGCCGCATCCAGCTCATGCTGCTTGCGCGCGCTGATGGCGATTTTCGCGCCCAGCTCGCCCAATGCCTCGGCCATCTGAAGCCCCAGGCCGCGAGAGCCGCCGGTGATGAAAGCCACTTTGCCGGTCAGGTCCAGCAGTTGTTTTACGTTCATGAGATGTTCCTTAATCGAATCCTGTGGTTCAGGCGCTGGCGGCCAGCAGGCCGTCGCTGACTTGGGCCAGATGATGGTCTGCATCGCCAAACAGCAAATTGATGGTGGTCAGCCGCTTGTGCAGGTGCGCGGCAAACATTTCGTCGGTCACGCCCATGCCGCCGTGTAGCTGCACGCCTTCCTGGGCCACGTAGCGGGCTCCCTGGCCGACCAGTGTCTTGGTCATGGACAGGGCGTTGCGGCGCTCGGCCTTTTCGTTCGAGTCGGCGGTACTGGCAGCCAGGATCGCCATGGACTTGGACTGTTCCGCCTGAATGAACATATCCGCCATGCGGTGCTGCAACACCTGGAATTTTCCGATGGGCACACCGAATTGTTTGCGGGTTTTGATGTAGTCAAGCGTGGCTTCGTTCATGGCTTCCATGGCCCCCACGGCTTCGGCACAGACTGCAGCGATTCCCAGATCGATGGTTTTCTCGATGTGCGGGAACGCCTGGTCCAGCTCGCCCAGCAGGTTGTCGGCGTTGACCGCGACGTTGGAGAAGCTGATGTCGGCGATGCGATAGCCGTCATGGGCGGCGTAGTCGTTTATTTTCACGCCTTTGGCACTGGCATCGACGACAAACAGGGATAGACCCCGCTCATCATTGGCGTTGCCGCTGGTGCGAGCGGAAACCACCAGCTGGTCCGCCTGGCCGCCATGGATCACGGCGGTTTTCTGGCCGCTGACCATGAAGTGGTCGCCGTCCTTGCGGGCGGTAGTCTGTACCTGGCCCAGGTTATAGCGGGCGCCGGGTTCGTAATGGGCAAAGGCCATTTTGCGCTCGCCGGAGGCGATCGCTGTCAGGTACTCGTCTTTCTGGGCATCGTTGCCCACATCACGAATGAGGCCGCCGGCTAGTACGACGGTGGCCAGATAGGGCTCAACCACAAGGCCGCGGCCAAAGTTTTCCATCACCACCATGGTGTCGACGGCGTTGCCGTCCAGCCCGCCAAAGGCTTCGGGGAAGGTGAACGCCAGCAGGCCCATATCCGCCAGGGCAGACCAGGTCTGCGGATCGGAGCCTTTGCCGGCGTCGATGAAGGTGCTGCGCTTTTCAAAGCTGTACTCGTTGGTCACGAAGCGGCGCAACGAGTCGTTCAGCATTTGCTGTTCGTCGGTAAGATCGAAATTCATAAGACCGCCTCCTTTAAAGACCAAGCACGAGCTGGGCGATGATGTTGCGCTGGATCTCGTTGGACCCGCCAAAGATCGACAACTTGCGCATGTTGAAGTAATCGCCGGCCGCCGGCGTGGCGTCAATGGAGCCTGCGCGGGGGCCGCTGTAGTCCAGTTCCAGTGCGTCCGGAATGTGCGCGATGGCGTCCTGTCCGGTGGCTTCCATCAACAACTCAAACAGCTTCTGGCCGATTTCGGTGCCACGGATTTTCAGAATCGACGCTTGCGGGCCAGGGCCGCGTTTGTCGGTCAGGACGCGCAACACGGTCAGTTCCAGTGCTCGCAGCTCGATGTCCAGCTGCGCCAGGCGATCGCGGAAGCGGGTGTTCTCAATCAGCGGACGCTGGCCGTCCTGTTCCTCGTTGGCCACGACTTTCAGGCGCTTCATCAACGCTTTCCACTGCCCGACGTTCGCCAGACCGGTGCGCTCGTGGCCGAGCAGGAACTTGGCGTAGGTCCAGCCCTGATTCTCTTCGCCGATCAGGTTTTCGGCGGGCACTTTCACGTTGTCGAAATAGACTTCGTTAATCTCGTGCTCGCCGTCCAGCATGATGATGGGCTTCACATCGATGCCCGGGTCATTCATGTCGATCAGCAGGAACGAGATGCCCTGCTGCGGCTTGCCGTCGTTGCTGGTGCGCACCAGGCAGAAGATCCAGTCGGCGTGCTGGCCGAGGGTGGTCCAGGTTTTCTGGCCGTTGACGATGTAGTGGTCGCCTTCGCGCTTGGCAGAACAACGCAGTGATGCCAGATCGGAGCCGGAACCGGGTTCGGAATACCCCTGGCACCACCAGTCCTCACCGCTGAGAATGCCTGGTAGAAAGCGCTTTTTCTGTTCGTCGTTGCCGAAGGTCATGATTACCGGCGCGACCATGCGCAGGCCGAAGTCGAGCTGGCGCGGAGCACCGGCGAGGGCGCACTCTTCTTCGAAGATGATCTGTTCAATCGGGCTCCAGCCGGTGCCGCCGAATTCTTCCGGCCAGGTGGAGGCGCCCCAGCCTTTCTCGTGCAGAATCTTCTGCCAGCGCTGGGTCATGTCTTTGCTGTGGCGCAGGCGTTTCTGGACGCGTTCGCGGATGTCGTCCGGGAGGTTGTCGTCCAGGAACTGGCGAACGTCGGCGCGGAAGGCCTCTTGTTCGGGGGTGTAATTCAGATCCATGTTGCACCTCTTTCTGTTGGCTGAGGTAAATGGTTTTGTCTGTTGGCGCTGTCTGAAACGTCTACCGCCGGGTCTAAAACTTCGTTGGAGGCGTCGAATGGGTATCCCCTTTCAAAACACGCTCCTTCGGCCCATCCCTGGGGCGCTTGGACTCCGCCATCCATGGCTCCGTACAGTTTTGAAAGGGGATACCCATCCGACGCTTCGAGTTTGTTCGTGCCTGTTCCCACAAATTGCTTTGGGCGGTCAGGTTAATTTTTGAATCGCAGCACCTGTCGGCCGCCGCACAAAACTATGGGCGGCTGTCGGGTAGGGGCATCCAAAACCGTGCGGAGCCATGGATGGCGGAGCTCGAGCGTCACATGGACGTGCCGAAGGAGCGAGTTTTGGATGCCCCTACCCGACAGGCGTTTCCCCCTTAGTCGAAGGCAAAAGAAGCTTTAGGCAACCTCAAACAACCCAGCGGCACCCATGCCAGTGCCCACGCACATGGTGACCACGACGTATTTGACGCCACGGCGTTTGCCTTCGATCAGCGCATGGCCGACCAGGCGTGAACCGGTGGTGCCGTACGGGTGACCGACCGCAATGGCGCCACCGTTGACGTTCAGGCGGTCCATCGGGATGCCGAGTTTGCGCTGGCAGTACAGAACCTGCACGGCGAAGGCTTCGTTGAGTTCCCACAGGCCGATGTCGTCCACGGTCAGGCCGGCACGCTTCAGTAGTTTGGGAACGGCGTACACAGGGCCGATGCCCATCTCGTCGGGTTCGCAGCCGGCCACCGCGAAACCACGGAAGATGCCGAGTGGCGTCGCGCCGCGCTGTTCGGCGATTTTGCTGTCCATCAGTACGCAGGCAGACGCGCCGTCGGAGAACTGACTGGCGTTGCCGGCGGTGACCACACCGCCTTCCATGGCCGAGCGGATCTTGCTGACGCCTTCCAGGTTGGTGCCCGGGCGGATGCCTTCGTCCTGGCTGATGGTCACTTCCTGGCTGCTGAGCTGGCCGGTGGCTTTGTCCGCCACACCCATGGTGGTGGTGATGGGCACGATTTCGTCGTCGAGCTTGCCGTCTTCGCGGGCCTGGGTGGCCAGGTTCTGGCTGCGTACGCCGTATTCGTCCATGTCTTCTTTCTTGATGTCATAACGCTTGGCGACGGTTTCAGCGGTGTCCAGCATGGACCAGTAGAGCTCAGGCTTGTGCTTCGCCAGCCAGGGTTCCATGAAGTAGTTCTGGTTCACGTTAGCCTGCACGGTGGAGATGGATTCCACGCCGCCGGCGACCATCACCGGCACCTTATCGACTGCGATATGGTGCGCTGCCATGGCGATGGCCTGCAGGCCAGATGAGCAGAAGCGGTTGATGGTGGCGCCGCCAACGGTGACCGGCAGACCAGCGCGGATGGCACCCATGCGGGCCACATCGTTGCCGGTGGAGCCTTCGGGCAGGGCGCAGCCCATCAGCACGTCTTCGATTTCGTTGGGGTCGACTTTGGAGCGTTCGACCGCGTGCTGGATGGCGTGGCCTGCAAGGGTCGCGCCGTGGGTCATGTTCAGGCCGCCGCGCCAGGATTTGGCCAGGGGCGTGCGGGCGGTGGATACGATGACAACATCATTGGACATAACAATTCTCCTTGGTTCGGAGCGCCGATCTGTCTAAAAAAGGGATTGGGCGCCCCGAGGGTATTGGTGGACCGGTTATTTGGCGTCGAAACCCTTGCCTTCTTCAGCGCGCTTGGCCAGCAGGGCCGCGGGCTCCCAGAATCCAGGCTGGGTGTGGCGGTCTTCGGTGAAGGCCTGCATGGCGCGAACCACGTTGGGCAGCCCGACTTCTTCGGCGTAGTGCATGGGGCCACCGCGGAATACCGGGAAGCCGTAACCGGTCAGGTAGACCATGTCGATGTCGGAGGCGCGCTGGGCGATGCCTTCGTCGAGAATCTGGGCGCCTTCGTTCACCAACGCGTACACGCAACGCTCGACAATTTCCTGGTTGCTGATCTTGCGCGGGGTGATGCCCAGCTCGGCGCGCACTTCATCCACTACCTTGTCCACTTCCGGGTCGTGCAGGGCGTTGCGGTTGCCCGGCTCGTAACGGTAGAAGCCAGCGCCGGTCTTCTGGCCGTAGCGGCCCATTTCACACAGGCGATCGGCGACGACCATCTTCACCATGTCCGGGTTCTCTTCGTACTGGCGCTTGCGGATGGCCCAGCCGATGTCGCCGCCGGCCAGGTCGGCCATGCGCAGCGGACCCATGGCAAAGCCGAATTTCTCGATGGCCTTGTCGATCTGCTGCACGCTGGCGCCTTCTTCCAGCATCAGCAGGGCTTCGCGCTGGTACTGGTTGATCATGCGGTTGCCGATAAAACCGTCGCAGACGCCAGAAACCACGGCGGTCTTCTTGATCGCCTTGGCCAGTTTCATGGCGGTGGCCAGCACGTCTTTGGCAGTTTTCTCGCCACGCACCACTTCCAGCAGCTTCATAATGTTGGCCGGGCTGAAGAAGTGCAGGCCGATGACGTCTTCCGGGCGCTTGGTGAAGCTGGCGATCTTGTCCAGGTCCAACGTCGAGGTGTTGGAGGCCAGAATGGCGCCTTGCTTGCACACTTCGTCCAGCTTCTCGAACACGGACTGTTTGACGCCCATTTCCTCGAACACCGCCTCGATCACCAGATCGACATTGCTCAGGTCGTCGTAGGTGAGCGACGGTGTGAGCAATTCCATTTTGGCCCGGGCGTCGTCTTCACTCATCCGGCCTTTCTTGACCCGGCCTTCATAGACTTTCTGGATGGCGGCGACACCCCGGTCCAGGCCTTCCTGCTTCATTTCCACCAGGGTGACCGGGATACCGGCGTTCAGGAAGTTGATGCTGATGCCCGTGCCCATGGTGCCACCACCGATCACGCCCACAGACTGGATATCGCGAACCGGGGTGTCTGACGGTACATCGGCGATCTTGCTGGTCAGGCGCTCGGAGAAAAACGCATGGCGCAGAGCGCGGGATTCCGGGGTCTGCATCAGGTTCACGAAGGCCTCACGTTCGACTTCCATGCCCTTGTCGAATGGCATGGTCACGGCCGCTTTCACGGCATCGACGCATTTCAGCGGCGCCGGGTAGTTCTTGGCCATGGCGCCGACGGTGTTGCTGGTGAACATGAAGAAGCCTTCGGGGTTCGGGTGTTTGGCTTTCAGATCCCGGACTTTTTTCAGCGGCAGACCTTCGCTGACCACCTTGGTGGCGTAGGCGATGGCGGCGTCCAGTAATTCGCCGTCGATAATCTCATCGAACAAAGCGCTGCCCTTGAATTGCTTGGCCGGGACCACGCTGCCTGAGACGATCATGTTCACCGCGTGCTCGGCACCGATGACGCGCGGCAGGCGTTGCGTGCCACCAGCGCCGGGCAGCAGGCCCAACTTCACTTCCGGGAGGGCGATCTGTGCGTCCGGCTTGGCGATGCGGTAGTGGCAGCCCAGTGCCAGTTCAAGACCGCCGCCCATGCAGGCGCCGCTGATGGCGGCGATGACTGGCTTGCGGCTGCTCTCTACATAGTTGACTACCGTGTTCAGGTTGGGTTCGGCAAAGGCTTTGGGAGAGCCGAACTCGCTGATGTCTGCGCCGCCGGAGAAGGCGCGGTCGGAGCCGATCAGTACAACGGCTTTCACTGCATTATCGGCTTCTGCCTGTTGGATACCGTTAACAATACCCCGGCGGAGGTCAAGGCCCAGGCCATTGACGGGCGGGTTGTCGAGTCGAATGACGGCGATGTTGCCGTTCACATCGAAATGGGCAGTACTCATGTGGCAGCTCCCTGATACTGGCATTGGATAGTAGGCGGTGTACGGAAGACCGGTTGAATTATCCATACACTGGTGTATTGTTTGTCCATACACTAATGTATGTTTTGGGTGGGGTCAACGCTTTCAAACATGACTCCGCCGTTGATGTAGAATTCACACCCAACAGCCAGTAGCAGGACCAGATGCCACCATGACGGATGCCAAACCTCAGAAACGCCGCAGCCGCAAGACGCCGGAAAAAGCGCAGTTGACCCGCGACGACTGGCTGGATGCGGCCGCTGGTGAGGTTGCAGCCGGTGGCTTCAGCAACCTCAGGGTGCTGACCCTGGCAAAAAAACTCGGTGTGACCCGTGGCAGCTTCTACTGGCACTTCAAGGACCATGAAGATCTGGTGGTTCGCTTCCTGAACCGCTGGCGGGACCGCCGCCTGCATGAGCTTCAGTACTGGAAACCCAAGGGCGGGGATGTCGAAACCGAATTGCGGCAGATTCTGGAGCTGCTGCTTACGGATGCCTCCCGCAACATTCGGCGCCTGCAGGTGGAACTGGCGGTGCGGGATTTTGCCCGGCGGAATGATTACGCGGCGGATCTGGTCACACAAGTGGACGAAGCAAGGATCAATCAGAACTGCGAGCTGTATGAACGGCTGAGCAGTGATCCCCAGCGCATTCGCGATCTGTCGCTGCTGATGTACGTAGCCACCATCGGCTCCCAGGTGGTGCTTACGGGGAAGAAGGGCGATGCTGAAACCATACGCCGGGTGGAAGACCTGATGGCGCGCGTGGCGCTGGGGCAGCGTGATGACGGCTAGATGGTTGTTTTTGCTGACATTGGGCGCCTTCGCCGGAAGCCTTAACGCCACCGGTGAAGGGTGTCTGGAAAACGCGAGAACTGATCTGGAGACACTGTACTGCAAGGTAGTCAGCGAAGGTCAGGGCGCGGGTTTGCCTACCTGGACGGATTTCAGGCGCAACGATCCGAAGGTTCAGGCGTTGCTCCTGCGCCGTCCGGCCGGGCGTTTGGGCCTGGTCGTGCCGGAAGTGACGGCATCATCGGCCAAACCGCCGCAGCCACAGTCAGCAAACGACCCCGACGATGCCAAGCAGGTAGATACTCGGCAATTCAGGGGAAAGCTGGCTCGTTGTCGTCTTGAGGGGCCGCGTATCAACTGCCCGCAGGGTCGTTATGACCTGATCTCGAATCTTCCCAACCGCAAGTTGGCAAACGGCGTTCTGGCGGCAGAGAACCATCTCGGGCTCAGCTCGTTCACGGATGACCGGAGCAATGAGGATGCGGTCCGCCGTTACCTGTCCGATGCCTATGATCGATATATTCTCAAGATGGTGGAGATTGGCCTGGGCGCCAATACCATGAGCTTCACGGCATTCCACAACGCCTTCCATACCATGGAAGACGGTGGTGTCGACTTTGCCCGGCGTATGGAACGGACCTTCACTCTGCTCAAACAGGATAAGAAGAATCTGGCGGTCAAGGCCCGTTACCACGACGAGCTTCCACAGGATTTGTCCCTGTGTGCGGTGATCAATGCTGACATCGTGGTGTGCGACAACGTTGGCACCAACTGGGTCTACGTCAGCCCGTCTAGGTAGTGGTTCAGGCGGAGTCCAGGAACTCGTTGAGATATCCGGCGACGGCTTCGGGTTGCTCTTCCTGGAGGAAATGGCCGGCCTCCACCTGTTCAATCTGAAGGTCTTCGAAGCATTCCCTGATGTGATTCAGGTATTCCGGAATAATCACTTTGTCCTTGTTGCCATAGATATACAGGGCAGGCATGGGCCAGCAGTGATCAGCTTTGGTGGCCCAGCGCTTGGCGTCCTCATGGAAGGTGCGGTAATAGTTGGAACTGCTGCGGGGAGTTCCCGGAATCCGGAAGGTACGCACGTATTCGTCGAATGCGTCCCGTGGAAACGGTTCACGGCTCCAGGTGCGCAGAAAATGCCCCAGCCAGGCCTCTTCGGCACCCGGAATCATTGCTTCAGGCAGGCTAGGCGTCTGCATGAAGTGTTGATACCAGTAGGCAGCACCACTGCCGGCACGGACCTTCTCGATCACTTCCTGATTGCCCTTGAGGTTGTTGATGATGGCGATGTTCATGATCACCAACCTTTGCACCCGGTCGGGAATGGCCAGTGCGACTTCCTGGGCGACGATGCCACCCCAGTCGTGGCCCACCAGTTGAAACTCTCCAATGCCAAGATGGTCCAACAGGCTGATTACGTCCTGAGCCAATTGCTGCTTGTGGTAATGCGAAACGTCCGGGGTGCGTTCACTATCGCCCAGGCCTCGCAAGTCTGGCGCAATGATGCGAAACCCTGCCTTCAGGTGCATCGCCACACGCTCCCAGCAGTAGGAACTTTCAGGCCAGCCGTGGATCATCACCAGCGCCTTGCCACCGGGTGCGCCGCCCTCTCGCCAGGCGAAGCGCCCCCGGGGTGTTTGCTGTTGTTTCGGCCTGGACAGTTGCATGACAGGGCTCCGTGATCGCGGGCGGGTTGTGTTTGCAAACCATAAACGGACCTGCCCAAAGGCGCAATCAGACGCTGTCCACCGGCCGGCCAAGATCCCGTAGAACCGTCTCAATCACCATCGGGCTCCACAACAGGCGATGGTGTCCCAGGCCCCGGGTGCGTAATACGTTGGCGTTGTCCCAGTTGTTGGAAACCCGCTCGCTTTCGTCGGGCGAGATCGACGTGTCGTCGTCATCGATCACGATCAGGCCGCGCTGAGTGAGTGATGACGATAGCGCTTCCAGGTTCAGTTTCTCCCAGACGGACTCGCCGAAACGCTCTTCCATCAGTCGCAGGTGCACCGACAGCACTTCTTGGCTCAATCCCAGTTGGCGCCCGAGGTTGTCCATGACACTGGCCAGGCTTGCGGGCGGGGCCAGCATCACCAGATAGCTGGCCTGAAGCCCGTCAGCAATGGTCCTGGCGACGGCAATGCTGCCCATGGAATGAGCGAGTATGCCGTGAACCCGCCCGACACTGGCGGCCACCCTGGCAACGACTTCGGCCATTTCGAACAGATCGGTGCTCTCGCCCTGGGCGCGGCCGTGGGCGGGGGCATCGAACAGCACCACGCGATAGCCGGCTTCCACCAGCGGGGTGACCCAGGCGCCGAACTGGATGCCGGCACCGGCCCAGCCGTGAACGCCCAGAATCACAGGTCCCTGGCCCCAGGAATACACCGGAATGGTGCGGCTGCCGTGCTGGAGTTGGGTATAGCTGTCGGCCTTGTCCAGCAGGTATTCGTAGCGGGACGGCATGGGCAGGCGTGAGGGCCTGAACGCCATGCGGTTAACCAGCCGGCCGGCTTTCTCAGGGGACATACGACCATAGAGTTGAAGTGCAAGGCGGATGGGCGAAAACCCCTTCGGGCCTTCAACCTTATGAGTTGTCGGCTGCTCGAAGATCACTGATTGAGTGTTCAGTTGTGAGGTCATGGTGAAAGTCCTTCTTCCAGTGGTAGTGGATGACAGGTTCAGGTTAGGACTTGCGGGTTGCCAGCAGGAGTGTCATATTTGACATATAAAGTGCTGAAAGGGCCATTTTCATGTTCAACGTTGCCATTGTTGCCTTTCCCAACTGCCATGCCTCCGGAGTGCACGGCATCATGGATTTCTTCACCGTTGCCAATTTCTGCGGCCGCGCACCGGCAGGCCACAGCGAACCGCTGTTCAACTGCCAGATGGTGACGGTGGACGACCAGCCGGTTCGTGGGTACAGCGGTGCGGTGGTGACGCCAACCTGTAAGCGTGGGGATTTCCAGCCGGACCTGATCGTGGTGGGTTCTTCGGTGGAAGCTGCCGTGGGCGCGGAACGCCTGGAGAAGACTCTCGCACCCTCAAGACCACTGTACGGATGGTTGCGGGAAGGGTTGGAGAGGGGCGCCGTGCTGGCGAGCGTCTGCACCGGCAGTTTCGTACTGGCGGAGGCGGGTTTGCTGGACGACCAGGTGGCCACCACCCACTGGCGGGCAGCGCCGTTGTTCCGTGCCCGCTATCCGCACCTGCGCCTGGAGGAAGACCAGTTGCTGGTGGATAACGGCCGCATCATCTGTGCCGGCGGTGCCACAGCGTTTGTGGACCTGTGCAGTTACCTGGTGGAGCGTTTCGCCTCACCGGCTGTTGCCCTGGCCTGCAGCAAGATGCTGGTGCTGGACGGTCGCCGGGCGGAGCAAACGCCCTATATGGCCTTCTACAGCCAGAAAGCCCACCAGGATGATGCTATCCGCAAGGCGCAGTCCTGGCTTGAACAGCACTACGCCGATGCGTTGACCATCGACGAAGTGGCCGCCGTGGCTGGCCTTGGCACCCGCACGTTCAAGCGCCGTTTCAAGGAAGCCACCGGGGAGACGCCCATCGGCTACCTGCAGCACCTGCGAATTGAGGCGGCCAAGCACCTGCTGGAATCCAGCCGCGAACAGACTGCGCGCATCATCTGGAGTGTGGGTTACGAGGACGCCAGTTCGTTCCGGAGGCTGTTTAAACGCACGGTAGGCTGTACCATGGAGCAATACCGCAAGCGTTTCAGCTATGTATCTCCAAAAGCGGCCTGATACCCCGACGATCCCCGACCGAAGACAGGACTCCCATGCCCGGCAAAAATTCCACCCGCCTCAACAAATACATCAGCGAGAGTGGCATGTGTTCCCGGCGGGAGGCTGACCGCTATATCGAGAACGGCAACGTTGCCATTAACGGCAAGGCCGCCCAGGTGGGCGATCAGGTGCTGCCCGGTGACAAGGTCACGGTGAACGGTCAGTTGATTGAGCCGCGAGACGAAGAGGACCTGATCTTTATCGCCCTCAATAAGCCCGTCGGTGTGGTCAGCACCACCGACCCGGCGGAACGCCGTAACATCGTTAACCATGTGGGTCACGGTGAGCGGATCTTCCCCATTGGCCGACTGGACAAGGACTCCCAGGGGCTGATTTTTCTGACCAGTAATGGCGATCTGGTGAACAAGATCTTACGTGCGGGGAACAATCACGAGAAAGAATACCTGGTCACCGTCAACAAGCCAGTGACCACAGAATTCGTGCAGGGTATGAGTGCCGGGGTACCGATACTGGGTACGGTCACCAAACGTTGCAAGGTCGAAAAGGTGTCCCGTTTCGTGTTCCGCATTACGTTGGTTCAGGGCCTGAACCGCCAGATCCGCCGCATGTGCGAGTTCTTTGATTACGAGGTAACAAAGCTCGAGCGTGTGCGCATCATGAACATCAGCCTCAAAGGACTGCCGGTCGGAGAGTGGCGGGATTTGGGGCCGAAGGAGCTGGCGGGGTTGTTCGACATGATCCGCGACTCGTCCTCGGAAGTGAGTCCCGAAACCCGTAGCGAAACGAAGACGCCGGCGGGCAAACGGGCAGGCAAAAAGCCGGGGGCATCACCGTCGGGCTCCTACGGGAAGGGGGCAAGGACAGGCCAACCTGGCAAGCCAGCAAAGCCTGCCGGGAAACACGGCAAGCCCCCGCGCCCGGGAAAACCCAGTAAGGCGGGAAAGTCCGGGAAACCCGGGAAACCCGCAAAGTCACGCAAACCCAGACAGAGCAGCGTTAAGCGCTAGGATACGTTCACTTCCGTACGGCACGAAGGTGCCACTGTCGCTATGCTATACCGTTTTTACTCCTGGCCGGATGTTCCGAATGTTTGAAGCGTTTATCAGTACCTACATCAGCAGCACGATCCGTTTCCTGTTCCTGCTGGCGCCGTTCTTTGTAGTAACCATGTTCCTGGCGCTCACCCGCGGCCTGCCTGCGGCTGAAAAGCGTTCGATTATCCGTCGTTCTACCGTATCAGCACTGATCCTGGGGCTGGTGCTTTTCTTTGCCGGGCCGCTGTTGTTCAGCGCAATCGGCATTACCCTGAACTCGTTCCGGATCGGTGCCGGCAGCCTGCTGTTCCTGACCGCCATCAGTCTGGTCACCAGCGGTACCCGCAACCACGCCACCGGGCTGCCCGATGAGGATCGGGACGACATTGCCGTGGTGCCGCTGGCCATCCCAGTGATAATTGGCCCGGCCACCATCGGTGCCATCCTGGTCTACGGCGCCGAGCTGAACACTGTGCCGGAAGTCGCCGGAGGCCTTTTCGGGCTGGTGTCGGGGCTGGCCATTCTGGCGGTATTGCTAAACTTGTCCGGTTATCTTGAAAAGGTTCTGGGTAAGACGGGGCTGAACATACTCTCCAAGATCAGCGGTCTGATACTGTCCGCCATGGCGGCGGAAATTGTACTGACGGGCATCGCTGGATTTATTGCCTCCATGTCGGCCACCTGATGTCTTTCGATACCGTAGCGCACAATCGCAGTCGCCAGCAGTTTGACGGAGTGTCCTCCGTGTGGCTATTCGGCTATGGCTCGCTGATTTACAAGGTGGACTTTCCGTTTCTTGAACGACGGCCGGCCACGATTGAGGACTGGGCCCGGCGTTTCTGGCAGGGCTCCCATGATCATCGTGGTACTCCGGAGGCTCCCGGGCGTGTGGTCACACTGGTCAGCCAGCCCGGTGCGACATGCAAGGGCATGGCCTATCGGGTATCACCGGACGTGTTTGAGCATCTGGATGTGCGTGAGAAGAACGGCTATCTGCGCTTCAGCACGACCATGACATTTGACGACGGCAGTTACGCGGAAGGCCTTGTTTACATTGCCACCGAAGACAACGCCGCTTTTCTGGGGCCGGCCTCAACGCTCGACATTGCCAGCCAGATTGCGCGCTCCTCAGGCCCCAGTGGCCCCAACAGCGAGTATCTGCTGAAACTGGCGGACGCTTTGCGTGCACTGGGGGATCATGACCCCCACGTGTTCGAGCTGGAATCCCATCTGCTTTGATTCGGTGTTTGACGGTCAGCCGGCCACGGCGCCTGTAAAGACTGTTCGCGCCTGCGTAAAAGAAGTGCAAAGCCGCCGCCAATCGCCTGACTTTCCCCGGAAGTTCCGTACTCTGAAACTAGGGAGCAGCCACTGAGTATTCGTGGATGTTAATCCGGGATCTGAAAAGATCGGGAGAAGAGCGATGAAAGCATTTCTGATTACCAGTTGTCTTGTTGGCCTGATAATGGCTACCAGCCAGGCTGTGGCAGAGCCTGACCGGCGGGAGAACCACAGGGCAGGGTTCCACCAGAAAGTGGATCACGACAGGGGTATTCCCCACCACAAGAAGTTTCTGTCATCCCGGCACCGCGATGCGGATGCACACCACAGGCACCGGGATCGCAAGCATGGCGGGAAAAACAAGGCGCACAACCGACCCAAGCACGGTTGGCAGCATAAGCAATACCACCAGAAAAGGCATGGTTACCATGGATATGGCCCCAAACGCCATTGGAACAAACATCGTCACCATTACCGGGATGACCATGGCACCCGTTTCCGGTTCTATTACAACAACAGTGCCTATCCCATGGAACATCAGGTACTGCAGGGTGCTCAGCTACTAATTGACGTAACCCGTTGATTGTCGGGGTTGAAGCCGCTCGCCGGCGCCTGTGAACGGCGCCGGCTCTTCAGTCCAATCATGATCAGCGGCACGACGATCATGGTACTGCCAGCCAGGAACCAGAGATCCGGCACTTCGGAGAACCAGACCCAGCCAATGCCGACTGCCCAGATCAGACCAGTGTATTCGGCGCTGGTGACCTGGTTGGCATCCACCTGCTGGTAAGCCAGCAAGACGGTGATGTTGTAGCCCAGGATAAAGAGCGCTGAACCCAGGGCACTGATGAGTATGGAGCTGTCCCAGGCAGCGCCTTCCCATAGTGCCAGTGCGCCGGCAGCCGGGATGATCAGTGCGTAGTTGAGGAATAACTTGTGAACGGTGGACTGCTGCTTCGGCAGTTTACGCACCATTACGGCGTTGATGGCCAGTGCAAAGGCGGAGGCCAGTGCGGCGATCGCAGCCCAGTTGAATTCTACTGGCCGCAGGATGACGACAATGCCGCCAAATCCGCTGAAGACGGCAAAGACGCTGAGCGGGGTCAGCTTTTCCCGGAACAGGATGACGGACAGCACCATGACCAGGATGGGGGCGGCGTAGAATACGGCGTTGGCGGTGGCCAGTGGCAGGTTGCCGAGGGCAACGACCATGCACAGGATGCCTGCCAGGTGTATGTGGGCCCGCACGGCGTGGACCTTGATGCCGGAAAACAGGTGTTTCCGGTTGAGTTGGCCCGCCAGGGGCAGTAGCAGCAACAGGGTGATAACGCAGCGCAGGAAGGCAAACTGGAACACGGGGGCGCCGGGTTCCAGCAGCTTGATGAAGACGTCGCTGATCAATGCCATGGCGTTGCCGATCACCAGCAGAAGGATTGCACTGTTTACGGTTTTGCCTGACATAGAACTTACCTCCTACTTTCTTTCCTGCGGTTTGGGAGCATTCGCCGAGCGGGTTGGCCTGTCCAAAACACGCCTCAAGACGTCCCTGTTCGGCTCGGGCTCCGCCATCCATGGCTCCGCACGGTTTTGGACAGGCCAACCCGCTCGGCTCCCTGAACTTGTGATGGTGAGTCTACTGGTGTATTAATATCCGATAAAATGATCTTTAATCACTTATCATTAGAAATTTAGATAATGAAGCTTCCACCTCTCAAAGCCCTACCTGTCTTCGAAGCCGTTGCCCGGCTGAACAGTTTTTCGCTGGCGGCGGAGGAGCTGGCGGTCAGTCAGAGTGCGGTCAGTCATCAAATCAAGCAGTTGGAAACCTACCTCGGTGAGAAACTGTTCTGGCGCAGTGGCCGGACGCTGTCGCTGACGGACGAAGGCCGGCAGTATCTGGATGGTGTGGGATCGGCGTTGTTGCAGATTGAGCGGGTGAGTGAGCAGTTGCTCGGGCATGAGGAGTCGCGGTTGCGGTTGTCGGTGTTCAGTTCGTTCGCGGTGCGCTGGCTGGTGCCGCGTTTGCCGGATTTGCAGCGTGAGTACCCGCAACTGGATCTGTCTCTGGAGATGAGCAGTGAGACCCCGGTGCTGTCCGACCGGGTGGCGGACTGTTTTATTACCATCAAGCCGTCATCGGCCGCGTTCAGTTATGAACTGCTTTATACCGAGCGGCTGTTTCCGGTGTGCAGCCAGGATTACTGGCAGAGAATCCGCAGGGAGTTGGGGCGGGATTCGGAGATTGAGGGGCGTGACGAGCCGGAGTTGTCGCCGGAGGAGGTGAGTCGTTTTCCTCTGTTGTCCACCCACAGCATTTTCGACAAGGCGGCCGGTGACTGGGAGGTCTGGTACCGGGCAGTGGATCAGAAAATTCCCGGTACGGCTCGGATACAGCACTTCAGCCACATGTTGCTGGCTCTGGAGGCGGCCCGTTTTCATCAGGGCATCGCATTGACCAACGATTACATGTTGAGTACGCGGCAGGACTCCGGCGATTTTGTTCGTTTACCCTGTCACTCGGTGATGACCGGCGACAAGTTCTATTTCGCCTGGAAAACCAGCCGGCGGCGCGAGCGTGGGTTGCAGGTGTTGCGTCGCTGGCTGGTGGACGAGGCTATCCGCGGCGGCTTGCGGGGTGAGTGAGCGGGCCGCGACGTTGGCCGGCCTTTCTATTCGTCTGTTTTCTTTTTTAGCAGCCGGTGCTGTATTTCACCGACAATACCACGGCGGAACACCATCACGCAGACGACAAACACAGTCCCCAGGATCACTTGTACCCAGGAGCCGAACGCCGACAGTTCGTGGCTCAGCGCGCCGACGGTAATCGCGCCCAGTACCGGCCCGAAAATGGTGCCAAGGCCTCCCACCAGTGTCATCAGGATGACTTCCCCGGAGGTCTGCCAGTGAGCATTGGTCAGTGCCGCAAACTGGAATATCACCGCTTTTGTGGCACCGGCAGTTCCGGCGAGTGTGGCGGAAATGATAAACGCCAGTAGCTTGAAATGGTCGACGTCGTAACCGAGCGAAAGTGCTCTGGATTCGTTCTCCCGGATGGCCTGGAGGACTTCGCCAAAGGGCGAGTTGATGGTTCGGTGGATGATGGCGAAACCAATCAGGAACACCGCAAACACAAAGTAGTACATGGCGATTTCGTTGTTGAGGCTGATGAAGCCGAAAAGCTCGCCACGGGGAATGCCTTGCAGGCCGTTTTCGCCGCCGGTGAACGGCATCTGCAGCGCCAGGAAGTAGATGATCTGCGCCAGTGCCAGGGTCACCATGGCAAAGTAGATGCCCTGTCGGCGGATGGCGAGGAAGCCGAATATCGTGCCGAGGATCAGGGCAAACCCGGTGCCGGCAAGAATGCCGAAAATTGGTCCGAATCCCCATTCTTTGGTCACGTAACCGGTAATGTACGCCGCACCGCCGAAGAAGGCGGCGTGCCCGAACGACAGCAACCCGGCGTAGCCGAGCAACAGGTTGAAGGCGCAGGCGAAGAGCGCGAAGCACAGCAGGTCCATCACGAACACCGGGTAGGCATAGAAGGGCGCGCCAAGGCCGGCGACCAGCATGATGATAAACAGAACGCGGTTGATCATGGCCTTACTTCTCCTTACCAAATAAGCCAGCAGGACGGAACAACAGCACGAGTACCATCAGGAAGAAAATCACGGTGCTGGCTGCGGGCGGGTAAATCACTTTGGTAAGGCCTTCAATCAGGCCCAGTGCCAGCCCCGAAAGGATGGCCCCCATAATGGAGCCCATGCCACCGATCACCACCACGGCAAACACGACGATGATCAGATCTGCGCCCATTAGCGGGCTGACCGAGTAGATCGGGGCCGCGAGTACGCCCGCCAGGCCGGCGAGACCGGCGCCGAAGGCAAAGGTGAGGGTAATCATCAGTGGCACATTCAGGCCAAACGCCTGGGTCAGGTCCGGGTTCTCGACACCGGCGCGCAGCCGTGAACCCAGTTTGGTGTGTTCGATGACATACCAGGTGGCAAAACAGACCACCAGGGAGAAAATGATGGCAAACAGCCGGTAGGTCGGGAAGTACATGAAGCCGAGGTTGACCACGCCGCTGAGGCTCTCCGGTTGCCCGGGATAGGGGGTGCCGGAGACGTTGAAGTAGTTGGCAAACAGGCCCTGCAGGATCAGCGTGATACCGAACGTCAGCAGCAGGCCATAGATATGGTCGAGGTCATAAAGACGCTTGAGCATGAAGCGTTCAATGGTCACGCCCAGAATGCCGACGATCAGGGGCGCCACCAGCAGCGACGCCCAGAATCCGATCTGAAGGCTGATTCCGAACCACTGCTCCAGCAGAGAGTAGCCAATGAGTGCGATGAAGGCACCCAGCATGTACATGGCACCGTGAGCAAAGTTGATGATATTCAGTAGCCCGAATATCACCGCAAGCCCGAGACTCAACATGGCGTAGAACACACCCACATTCAGCCCAAGCAGCGCCTGGGCCAGTATGACCTGCATCGACACGTTGGCTATCTCCCCTGAAACAGTGGTTAATCGGTATGGTTAGTTAACCAGCGGACACTTGGAGTCTTCCAGCGAGATGTAGGCCTGGTCGGCCGGGATCTTCGAGACCACCCGCAGCAGGTCCCATTCCTCGCTGGCTTCGTCCGGCTTCTTCACTTCCACCAGGTACATGTCGTGGAGCATGGAGCCGTTGGGAAGAATCTTGCCGCCTTTCACGAACATGTCGTTGAGGGTCATTTCGCCCAGCTTCGCCCGTACGGTGTCGCTGTTGTCAGAACCGGTGGCCTTGACCGCTTCCAGGTAGTTGGTGACGGCTGAGTAAACACCGGCATGAACCATGGTCGGCATGGCGTTGTGGCGCTCGTAGAAACGGCGGGACCAGGCTTCGGTCTCGTCGTTCTGATTCCACACGAAGGCTGTGGTGAACTGCAGGCCCTGGGCGATATCCAGTCCCATGCTGTGGACGTCGGTGATGAACACCAGCATGCCGGCCAGTTTCTGTCCGCCCTGCACGATGCGGAACTGGTTGGCCTGTTTGATGGCGTTCACCGTGTCCTGGCCGGCATTGGCCAAGCCAATGACGTCGGCTCCAGAAGACTGGGCCTGTAGCAGGTAGGAAGAGAAATCGTTGGTGGACAGTGGCGCATTGACGTTGCCAACCACCTCGCCACCGAGGCTTTCCACCACGGCGCCGGTGTTATCCCTCAGAGAGTGCCCGAAGGCGTAATCAGCGGTAATGAAGAACCAGCTTTCACCGCCGTTCTTGACCATTGCCGTTGCGGTACCAACAGGTAACGCGTGGGTGTCGTAGACGTAGTGAATGCCGTATGGCGTGCACTGTTCTTCTGTCAGTGCGGTGGTGCCTGCGCCGGTGTTCATGGTGATGATCTTCTTGTCGTTGGCCAGCCCCTGAACGGATAAGGCAACGGAGGAGTTGTCGAGCGCGGTGATCATGTCGACCTCGTCCGCATCGATCCATTCCCGGGCTGTGCTGGCGCCGATATCGGGCTTGTTCTGGTGATCCGCTGAAATGATCTCGATGGGCTTGCCCATCACCGAGCCGCCAAAATCCTCGACCGCCATCTTGGCGGCGGTGACCGCGCCTGGGCCTTCAAGGGCTTTGTAAACGCCGGACATGTCACTGAGCACGCCGATTTTTACCTTGCCCTCAGACAGCTCGGCGGCTGCGGTGAGTGGCATTGCCAGGGTTGCCGCTGCTACAGCGCCTGCCAGACCTTGTTTCCAGTGCTTGAACATAGTGGGATTCCTTTTGTTATTAGATTCAGGGTCGGGCCCTTGCTGCGGCCCAGGCCCACAGGTTCAGACACTCAGGTGCCTGTTCAACTGCTCTTTTTTGGCCTCGAGATCGGCCGCCTCTATTTGCTCAACCACCCGTCCGTGTTCAATAACATAATGTCGGTCGGCCAGCGGAGCGGCAAAGCGGAAGTTCTGCTCAACCAGAATGATGGTGAATCCCCGGTCACGCAGCTTACGGATGACGTCATCCAGGGATTTGAGGATGACTGGCGCGAGCCCTTCGGTTATTTCGTCCAGTAACAGGAGATTGGCGCCAGTGCGAAGGATGCGGGCAATGGCCAGCATCTGCTGCTCGCCACCAGAGAGTTTGGACCCCTGGCTTTTGCGACGCTCCTCGAGATTCGGGAACATTCTGTAAATCTCGTCCGCGGACATCCCGCCATCGGCGACCACCGGCGGCAGCTCCAGGTTTTCGTCCACGTTGAGAGACGCATAGATTCCGCGTTCTTCGGGGCAGTAACCCAGCTTGCCAACGTGAGCAATGCGGTGGGTCGGCATGTTGATAACTTCGGTGCCGTGGATCTTGATTGAGCCGGTGCGTTTGCTGACCAGCCCCAGAATAGACTTGAGTGTGGTCGTGCGCCCGGACCCATTGCGGCCAAGCAGGGTAATCACCTCACCTTCCCGCAGAGTCAGATCGAGGCCATGGAGAATGTGGGATTCGCCGTACCAGGCGTGAAGGTTCTCGATTTTGAGCATTTCCGGGCGTTGATCAGGCTGCATCGGTGGTTCCCATGTAGGCTTCCATGACGGCGGGATTGGTCGATACGGTGTCGTAGTTGCCTTCAGCCAACACCTCCCCGCGGTTCAGAACGGTGATGGTGTCGGCCAGCGTGGAAACCACATTGAGGTTGTGCTCAACCATCACGATGGTTCTGCCATCCACCACTTTGCGAATCAGCTCGGTGACCGTGCCTACGTCCTCTGAGCTCATGCCCTGGGTGGGTTCATCAAGCAGCATGAGCCTGGGTTTGAGTGCAATGGTAGTGGCAATCTCCAGCGCCCGTTTCTGTCCGTAGGCGAGTTCCACCGCTTTGGTATCAGCAAAGGACCCCAGGCCAACCTGTTCCAGGGTGGCCTGTGCCTCTTCATTCAGTTGATCGAGAATTCGGACCGGCCGCCAGAAATGGTAGGAAATGCCTAGCTTGCGTTGCAGAGCGACTCGAACATTCTCGCGGGCAGAAAGATGGGGAAATACCGCCGAGATCTGAAAAGAGCGAATCAGTCCCTGCTGGGCAATACCTGCAGGTCGCGCGTTGGTAATGTCTTTGCCAGCGTAGATAATCTGCCCGGCGCTGGGCTTGAGAAATTTGGTCAACAGGTTGAAGAAGGTCGTTTTTCCGGCCCCGTTCGGGCCTATCAAAGCATGTATGGAGCCTGTCCTGACGTTGATGCTGACGTCACTGATGGCGGTAAAGCCTTTGAAATCCTTGGTCAGGTTCCTGGTTTCAAGGATGGTTGAGGATGGTTGTGTCTGCTCGCCTACAGCCTGCTCTTCCACGGAAAGACACCCCTTTCAATTCAGGTGAGCGGCGCTGGTGCCGCGTGTTTTTTTATTCGTTGTTGTGACAGTCGTTTTTTTTGAAAGGTCGCAAATACAGCTATTTGAACCGACATTCAGTAATAGTTGGCGAATGTGGATTCTGTCAAGAATGGAGAGGAGAACAGTGGGGGCGACACGCCCCGTTCAGGGCGTGTCTTTAGCGGTTATTCTTCGTCCCGTGGCGGGCGTTCGACCACTTTGCGCTTACCTTTGGCACACCGGGACAGGGCTTTCAGCCCGTCGGCTTCGAAGGCATCCACGCGGATGACGTCGTAGAGTGCTTCCAGTGCCTCCAGAAGTTTGTCGCATTCGTCTTTCTGAACAACGCCCTGCTCGCAGGCCCAGTCCACCAGTTCTTTACGCTGGTGCCCCATCAGCAGGTCGATACCGCCCAGCTCGTCTTCGTCACGATTGCGCAGGGCCTCATGCAGGCGATCGCGCATGTCCTTGGTTTCATTGGCCAGTCGGTACGCATTCAGTACACGACCCAAAGGATCATCCGGATCGGTATTGATATAGCTGCCGCGGCTGATGCGCTGGCGCAGCGGCGTATCGTTCACAATGCTGGCCGCCACCTCTGTGCCCAGGGTGTCGTCCGGGCCGTTCAGGCCGGTGGCGCCCAGAGGGAACACCAGCACCCGCAGCGGCCAACGCAACAGCGGCACCGGGAAGTTGATGATCAGCTCGCGCATGGATGTCTTGAGGTCGCGCAGGCTGGTCTGAAGGCACCATTCCACCAGCGGGCGCTGGTCTTCCGGATAGCCCTCCTCGTGCCATTGCTTGATCACCGCCGAGGCGTAATACAGATGTACGAGGCAGTCCGCCATCCGGCCGGACAGGCGCTGACGTGCCTTAAGGCCGCCACCAACCGTGAGCAGGGTAACGTCGGTCATCAGGGCAAACGCGGCCGAGAATCGGGCAAGCTGGCGATAGCTGGACTGGATTTTGCCTTGGCGGGGCACGGTTTCCAGCAAGCCCCCGCTCAGTGCCAGCAATAACGAGCGTAACGCGTTGCGGGTGGTATGAGCGATATGACGGTAAAAGTTGCCGTCGAACTTCTCGACCGCCGCCTTTTTATCGTCCATGTCCGCTGCTTCTATTTCTTCAACAATAAACGGGTGGCAACGGATGGCGCCCTGGCCGAACACCATCAGGCTGCGGGTCAGGATGTTTGCGCCTTCCACCGTGATGCCGATGGGCACCGCCTGGTACGCCCTGGCCAGGAAATTGCGGGGGCCGGTAATAACACCGCGGCCGGCAACCACGTCCATGGCATGGTTGATTACCGTGCGCATCAGGTCGGTATTGCGATACTTGAGAACCGCTGATGGCACAGAGGGGCGCACGCCCCGGTCCAGCATGCCGGAAGTCAGCAGCCGGGCGGCATCCATCATGTAGGTGTAGCCGGCGATGGGCTCCAACGCCTCCTGAACCCCTTCAAACTGGCTGATGGAGCGGCCGAACTGTTCCCGGGTCAGGGTATAGGAACCTGTCGCCATACTGGCCACTTTGCCAGCGCCAGTGCCCAATGCGGGCAGGGAGATGGAGCGGCCAATGGACAGGCATTCCAGTAGCATTTTCCAGCCTTTGCCGAGCATGTCCTGACCGCCAATCACCTGATCCATGGGGATAAAAACGTCATTACCCCAGGTCGGACCGTTCATGAACACGGTGTTCATTGGCAGGTGACGGGCGCCCGAGTGAACCCCTTCAAGGTCCTGTGGAACCATCACGCAGGTAACGCCGATGTCGTCAGAGTCGCCCAACAGTTTGTCCGGGTCATACACCTTGATGGCCAGGCCAATCAGCGTCGCCACCGGTGCCAGGGTTATGTAGCGTTTGTTCCAGGTAACTTTCAGGCCCAGAACTTCCTCGCCATTCCACTGACCCTTGCAGACGATGCCTTTGTCCGGGATGGCTCCGGCGTCGGAACCGGCGACCGGAGACGTCAGTGCAAAGCAGGGGATTTCCTCGCCGCCGGCCAGTCGCGGCAGGTAATGTTCCTTCTGGGTATCGGTGCCGTATTCCATCAGCAATTCGCCCGGGCCAAGCGAGTTGGGCACCATCACGGTCACGGCGGCGGATACGCTGCGGGTGGAAATCTTCATCACGATTTCGGAGTGAGCGGTGTGGGAAAAACCTTTGCCGCCCTGCTCCTTGGGAATTATCAACCCGAAGAAACCGTTCTCGCGAATGAATTTCCAGACCTTGTTGGGCAGATCGTAGTCTTCGTGGGTGATTTTCCAGTCATCCAGCATGCCGCAAAGCTTTTCGACGGGCCCGTCGAGGAACGCCTGTTCTTCACTGGAGAGGTGGGCCGGTTTGGCGTCGAGCAGTTTCGACCACTTGGGTTGCCCGGAGAAAAGCTCGCCATCCCAGTCTACAGTTCCCGAACGCAGTGCTTCGGCCTCGGTATCCGAGAGTTTCGGGAGCCGGCCACGCACCCAACTCAGTAGCGGAGCGCTGAGCTTCTCGCGCCGCAGGTCACCTGGCAGCACCAGCACCAGGCTGAGGGCAAGCAGTCCGCCACCAAACAGTATACTGAGGATGTGCCAGCCATCCTGAAACAGCCCGACGACCGTTGCAATCACAAGTACGGCGGCGGCAGTGGTGCCGCCGATGCCAAGGTAGATCAGTACCAGCGCACTGATCAGCAGAAGCAGAACACTCATGGGCGGATCTCCATATCGAGAAGAAATTCAACCTGAATCGTTCTTACCTTCGGCCAAAGCCAGAGAGGTTGCAAGCGCTTGCGTTAGTGATCTTGACGCATCGGCGAGGATTCCGACATTGATCGTTATCTGAAGCGGTTCATACATAGCCGGCTGTAAAGACCAGGCCGAGCACAATCGGCATCACCACAAGGCTTCCGAGGTTACTCATAAGCACCAGTGACGCTACTTTGTGAGGTTCCTGTTGATACTGCTCCGCCAGCATGTAGTTCAACACAGCAGAGGGCATGGCGGCGAAGACCCACAAAGCAGCTACCTGCAGGCCCGGTAGATCCAGAATCGCTATCATTGGCCAGGCAAGAATCAACCCGGATGCGGGCGCGGAAATAGCGCCCAGAACCCCGAGTTTCCAGTCGCTGAAATCCACGTCCAGCATGCGGACACCGAGAGTAAAGAGCATGAGCGGGATACACACTCCGCCTAGCATATTCAGGGTTTCCAGCAGCCATTGTGGCATGGGTACGCCACCGAAGTTGACGGTAAGGCCGGCGATGCTTGCCGCAATAACGGGTATGCGAAGCCGTCTGATGATCGACGTGTGCGGGTCCAGCATGTAGATGCCCACGGTAAAGTGCAGCAGCATTTCCACGACAAATAGGACAACGGCGGCGGGCAGGGCTGCCTCGCCGAACGCAAATACCAGTACGGGAATGCCCATGTTGCCGGAATTGTTGAACATCATCGGCGGCAGGAAGGTTTTAAGGTTCAGGTTCAGAATCCTGGCCAGCGGATAGAGGACGATGCCGGAACCCAGAACGACCACGGTTGCCGCCAGAGCCAGGCTGGTGTAATCCTGAAGCGGAGCCTGTTGATCGGCCAGAACCGCGAACACCAGCATGGGAACGAACAGCTCCATATTGAGGGTGTTCAAGCCTTTGATGTCTGGAGTGCGATATCGGCCGTAAAGGGCACCACAACCGGCGATCAGAAAGACCGGCAACATCGTGGACAGGATCTGGGCAAGCATTCAGGAGCTCCGAGGGTCGATCAGGATAAGCAAATAACTCGTTAGGTTCGCAATTATACCTGGGTTCCAGGCAAGTAAAACCTGTGCCCCTGCGACCAATGATAACCCCCCCCAATGAGCCGGAGGAACGGCGCCCGGCTTGCACGAATTGCAAAGACTGCCACAGAATGACCTTGCCCAACTTACCATTCCAGCGGAGAGCCACTCGTGCCCAAGACCTTTGACCAGCCTGTCCAGCGGGAACGCACCTGTTCAGTGAAGTTTGATGCCCGCAAAGCGGTATTCGGCAGAGATGACGTTATTCCCCTGTGGGTGGCGGATATGGACTTTCCTGCGCCGGAAGCGGTGATCAAGGCTCTGGAAGAACGGGCAAGGCATCCGGTATACGGCTATACACTGTTTCCGGGAAGCCTGTACCGGTCGGTTATCGACTGGTTTGAACATCGGCATGGCTGGGTCATTGAGCGGGACTGGCTAATGATGGCCCCGGGAGTAGTGCCTTCTCTGCACGCTGCGGCACTGGCGTTTGCCGGCGAAGGCGAAGGGGTGATTATACAGCCTCCGGTTTACCCGCCTTTTTTCAGCGCCATTCAAAAAACCGGACGTGTGGTGATTGAAAACCCGCTGGAACAGGTGGATGGCCGTTATCAGATGAATCTCGAGCACCTTGAGGCCTGTGCAGCACGGGGCGACGCCAGGGTGTTGCTGCTGTGCTCGCCTCACAACCCGGTGGGAAGGGTGTGGACTGAAAACGAACTCAGGGCGGTATTGGCCATCGCCAGGCGCCACAACCTGGTGGTGCTGTCGGATGAGATTCATTGTGACCTCACCTACCCGGACAAACCTTCCCATCATGTGCTGGCGAAGCTGGCCGATGAAGAACATGCCCTGATCACAACCGTAGCGCCCAGTAAATCCTTCAATATGCCCGGTCTGGGCCTGTCGGCGCTGGTGGTGAGGAATGCGGAGCATCGCAAGTTATTGAAAGACGTCTTTGACGCCATGCACATGAACCAGTGCAATCCGTTCAGTATCGCCGGCTTCGAGGCAGGGTATCGCCATGGTGGCCCGTGGCTGGACGAACTCATGATCTACCTGCAAGGCAATCGTGACAGGGTGATGGATTATATCCGCCAACATCTGCCGGCTATCCGGGTAACAGAGCCGGAGGGCACTTATTTATTGTGGCTGGACTGCCGGGCATTGGGCATGGGAGACGCGGAACTGAAACGGTTCTTTGTTCAGGAAGCGGGTATTGGCATGAACCCGGGCATCACCTTCGGTGAGCCCGGTAGCGGGTTCATGCGCATGAATATTGGTTGTCCGCGTCGGGTTCTGGAAACGGCCCTGGAGCAGATCCGGCAGGCGCTGAATAAATAACCGGATCAGTTGGCGTCTTTAGCGTCGTTGTTGCAGGGATCGTCCACCGGCTGCCAGTGAGGCGGCTGACTCATGCCTGGCATCTGGCCGTTGCTGGGGCGGATGGCGCGGTAAGTCTGCCCTTCGTGCACGGCCATCTGGCCCACGGTGTAGCTGCCGCCAAAGCTCCATCGCCTGGTTTCTTCGCAGGTCTGTCGGTGCTCGTTGGGCGCTTTTACGGGCGATTGGCCGGAATCGGTCGGTGCCTGCGGCTGACGGTTCACCCTACCTTCCGATTTGCTCTCAGGGACGTTGCTGTCAGCACGACTGACGTCGCAATCCGGCGCTGACGCCCGTCTTTTCCATTCGAAATCCGCACCCGGTGTTTTACCCTCGTGGAGTTCGCGGGATTGGTACCAGTCGCCCTGGTAAAACACCGTCTGTCCCGGCGGGTAATAACGGCTCGGCATCCAGGTATTTTCCTCGGGGTCGCAGGGAGCGGCAAACGTTGTGGTGCTGAAAGCCGATAATATCAGTGCGCCGGCCCATTTGAACGGCCTTGTCATGCCATTGACCATGAATGTCTGCCTTGTCGATATTTGTTGTTGGGTGCTCAACGGTATTTGCGGCGAAGTTCGGTGGTTCGAGTTGCCAGGAACAGTCCGGCCAGAATCAGGAGACCACCAATGATATGGAACAGGCCCAGGCGTTCTCCGAGGAAAATGCCCGCCATCACCGACGCAAAAACCGGAGTGAGGTACATGAAGATGGCCGCTTTTGCAGGACCGATCCGAAGCACCCCATGATTCCAGAACGCGTAAGCCAGAATACCGGGGAAAATCGCAAAATACATCATGGGCAGGGCGGTAGATGCGTTCAGCTCGAATCCACCCGAGAAGAACAGCAGGTCCACCAGGAAAAACGGCAAGATCACCATGGTACCGCAGGCGATCTGGACAGTCAGGAAGGTCAGTGGTGGCAATGGCACCGCCTGGCGGCGAAGCAGTACTGAGAACAGGCCCCAACTGGATACCGCCAGTACCATGATCAGATCACCGGGTTGTGCCCGCAAACCGGTCAGTACCGAGAGGTCCCCCCTTGCCACAACCGCCAGGATACCCAGTACCGCCAGCGCGATTCCGAGAGCCTGTATGGGGCGTGTGCGATCGCCAAGCAGTACCCAGGCCAATAGCGCCACCATGATAGGGATGGTGGCGTTGATCAGCGCGATATTGGTGGCCGTGGTGGTCACCGCGGCAAAATAAAGCAGCGAGTTAAAGGCGGCCACGCTAAAGGTAGACAGTGCCAGTATCGACAGCCGATGTTGGCGAATGACCTGGCGCTGACGCCACACCCCCGGTAGCCCGAAGGGCAGGAGTATTGTCAGGGCGATCACCCAGCGCCAGAAGGACATGGACAGTGGAGGAATCTCGCCAACCACGCTTTTGGCCACCACGGCATTGCCGGCCCAGAACAGCGGGGTCAGGACCAGGCCGGTGTAGGCCAGCCATAATGGTTTAGATGTTTCTGAAGACACGCCAGCTCCCGTCTGAATGAAGGCTCCCGGATGGTGTCAGGATACAGTGAAGTGATGCCGAAGTCGTGGCGGGTATGTCGATATTTCTTACATGATAGCCTTGCTTTTGTGCCATTCAACATATTTTATATTGTTGTTATATATAAATAAAAATAACAAAGGCCTAATTTATGCTTTTACTAACTTGGCAGTAAGCCAAAATGGACATTTAGCTAATATCTATTGGAGCACCTATGCGACACCTCAGACTTACCATTGCATTACTGGTTTCATTGTGCCTGCCAGCACTCGCAAATGCAGCGTTGATTTCGGCCAGCTATCAGGTAAACCTGAACGATTCGGATCCGGGGCTGGTTGTTGATTCTGCAGACCTTGAGGCTAACCCATTTACCTTTGATTTGAACGAGGGGGATAGCGTGACTTTCAACCTGTTCAAGATCTGGACGCCTGAAGGTGCTGTGAATGACGATGATCTTGCGCCGCAGCCTATTTCGGTTGATTTCAACTTTACGTCGCCGGAGACCATGAGTGGTTCTGTAGGTGGTAGTACTTCGGGTGATACTGCACCTGACCCGCTTTTTGGAATTGATGGTTTTTTCCAGGGAGGTATTCTTAGCTGGGGTTCGCCTTTACAACTCGTCTTCGGGGCGCTTGGCGACGGTCTTCTGGAAGTCAGCCTTTCTGACACCGAATTTAACGAGGGGACGTTCTGGGGATTAGGCAATCACGGTGCGAAGGTGCAAGCTGAGATTAAGCTGGTCAAGGAAGCCAGTGAAGTGCCCGAGCCAAGCACCCTGGCCCTGCTGGGCATCGGTCTTTTTGGCATGGGAATGCGTGCACGCCTTTGTTCAGCCTGATTGGTTGCGATTCGTAGTATCCAGACCGTCGAACAACGGAACGGGGCCAGAGCATTCTCTGGCCCCGTTTATTATTCTCCGGGAACTTCCGCCTCCGTACCAACGTGGTAGGCGGCAAAGCCGGCCATGACCACCTGATCTACCGCCATGCCGATAATCCGGCCGTTGCTACTGGCGCGAATGGGGTGTTGTGCGTTGGTGATGGGGTCTGACACATAGCCCAGGATTTCCCCCTCAGTTACCTTGGCGCCCAGTTTGGTCTCGCTGAACAGGATGCCCCCGTGTTCGGCCCGTATCCACTCGGAATCGTAGTAAACCGGCTCCGGGTCTCCCCAGACGAACATCCTTGAAATCATGCCTTCCTTGTCCATCAGGCTGGTGAGGCTGTTCACCCCGGCCTTGATCTGGTGCTCCTGGATTCGAAGTGATTCGCCCGCCTCCATGGTGACGGACCGGATGCCGGCTTCGACGGCGGCGTGTCGAAGCATGCCGGTGGTACCCGTACTGTGTACCACCGCCATGCGATCGAATCCCCGGGTGAGTTCTGCTACATCCGGGTTATTCATGTCCGCACGCAGTTGAGGCAGGTTGGTGCGCTTGAGAGAACCGGTATGGATATCCACCAACATGTCGCAATGACGGATCACATTCTCGAACAGCGAGTGGGCAATCCGGTCCGCCAGGCTGCCATCGGTGCTGCCAGGGAAGTGACGATTGAGGTCACGACGGTCGGGCAGGTAACGGCTGCCCTGCTGGAAACCCGGCAGGTTGACGATCGGGATGCCGATCACCCGGCCCGAGAGTTTGTTCGGTTCCAGGTCGTACATTGTGCGGCGGATGATTTCGATGCCGTTGAGTTCATCACCGTGAACGGCACCGGTTAGACACAGGTTTGGGCCGGGTTTGGACCCGTTGACCACCAGAACCGGGGTTGGTTGCGAAAGGCCGGCAATCTGGATGGCCGGTGACCAGGCCAGACGGGTTGAGGTTCCTGGCAGAACCTCAGAGCCCAGCATTTTCAGGCTGGTGGCCTTTTGGGGTTCCGTCACCTTGGCAGCCTCTTCCACGCCGCTTTCATCGGTTGCGGTTGCGGCGTCGGCTTCCTGGGCAGTGGGTTTGCTCTGGTCAGCCGTTTCCTTGGGCTCCGAAGGTTCCGACTCCGCGGGTTCGGCGGGCTTTGGAGGCGGCGCCACCTCCTTTAAATCAACATTGGGTGCCACTTCTTCCACGGCCGGTTCGGCGGTGGAATCCGGTGTTTTATCCTGTGAGGCTGACTTCTCATTGGATCTCTGCGCGGTGTCCGCTTTACCGTTACCGGCTTTCGGTTCAGACGAGCGCAAGGGTTCCGAATGCTCGACATCCTCAACGCTTTCGTCTTCGGCAAGTTCAGCGACGAGCACCTCTGTGTTGTCGGAGTTATCGGACTTATTTGCGTAGACGGCAGGTATGGAGACAAGGCTACCAGTCAGGGTAAATATCAAGCCAGCGCGAAACAGATGTGTCAGCCAGCGATACAGCATAATTCCTCTCGGGTCTTCAGCCAGTTTGGGGCCCGTTGTCCGGTCTATGAAAGCGGTACAAGGATAGAGATCCCATTGTTTCATGAATACGGCTGTGACAAAGGTTTAATGCCATTTTCATGAAGTCTTTGTGTCTTTCCGCAAAATGACCTATTCAAGTAGGTTACAGGGTGTGGATTGCCGTTCTGTACCCGTTATACATTTGATGGAGAATAAACTGTATGGATCTTTTGCGAGTTCTGGTTGCGATTTTGTTACCGCCGTTGGGCGTCTTTTTACAGGTGGGGATTGGCAAGCACTTCTGGATCAACATCCTGTTGACGATTCTCGGTTATATTCCGGGCATCGTGCACGCTGTCTGGATAATCGCGAAGAAATAGGCTGGCCATCAGATGTGCGGTGTAGTGTGCCAGATTTCGCTTTTTCGCCGCGCCCGGCCATCCGCTTCCAGTTTTAGCAGGTGAGCCAGGGCCGACCGGGCCGCAACACCATGGATGGCGGTGGGAACATCGTCGTAGGCCTTTGCGGTCAGATCCTTCAGGCTGGCAGGCGCCAATTGTTTCAGAGCCCTGACTACCTTGTGTTCGCGGGCCAGACGGTGGGTGATGAGGTAGTCGATCATTGCCTCGGGACGCGCCATCAGGAAACCGTGGGCAGGGGCTATATAACGCACGGATTCCGCCAGCAGGTCGTACAACGACTCCAGGTAGGCCTTCATGTCACCGTCTGGCGGATTGATGACCACGGTGGAGCCCTGCATGATGTGGTCGCCTGAGAATAGCAGTTCCTGCTCCAGGAGCAGATAACAAAGATGGTTGGAGGCATGTCCGGGGGTGTGCAGAGCTTTTAACGTGCCGGCTTCTGTAGTAATCAGGTCCCCGTCGATCGGTTCCTCGTCCGGCGCAAACGTCTGATCCTGAGCAGGCCCAGCGGGCGCGGGCTGGCCGTAAACCCGGCACCCGGTTCTGGCTTTCAACGCTGCCGTAGCGGGAGAGTGGTCCTGGTGGGTGTGGGTCACCACAATCTGATCAATCGCCCCTCCCGTGATTTCCAGAATCCGCTCAATGTGCGTTGTGTCGGCCGGCCCTGGATCCAGCACCGTAAAGCGTTTGTGGCCGAGCACGTAGGTATTGGTGCCCGGGCCGGTCATCATCCCGGGGTTCGGCGCCGTCAGCCTCACCACACCTGCCGCCACCTCTACAGGCTCACCGGGAACGATGTCTGCGTGCGTTGTTCCTTCCCCTTCCGGGTCCAGTTTGACGGCCTCGTCATAGGCCGGCGCTCCCGGTTCCAGCATTTTGACTTTGCCTTTCTTTACGGCGGGCCAGGGTTGGTTGGGATAGGGCTCTGGTGGGTTGGCGTGAACATAACGCATCAGCGCCTCGGTGGTATCGAAATCCGCCAGTATCCGCAGCGTCCCAATGGTTGGTAATCCAAGCAGGCGACGACCACTGCGGTGATCTTCCAGGGCTTCCGCCGGGCTCAGCCAGACGTGGTCAATGGTTTCCACACCGTCATGGCTTGCCCGTTGGCCTTCCGGTGCCACCGTGATGAAAAAGCGGGTGTCGAAGCGCCGGGGCGGTCCTGGCGGTGTCACCCAGTGCCCGAGGTACGCCAAACGGTCCAGGGGAATGGTGAGGTTATGGCGACGACAAAGCTCCGCCAGTGTCAACTCGCCTTTGAACAGCGCGTCGCGATCACCGTGAACCGGGTGATCCTGTGTCAGCTCCGCCCCGTCCTGGTCCAGCGCGAGAAGAACCCCCGCTTCCTCAAAACACTCCCGAACCGCAGCCAACATGAAATCCGCACCGCCCTCGTCCATGGTCATTGTCTGGCTGATTTCGGTATCAGCCCTCCCGATAACGTGAGCTCGCCCGCTATTCTCCTGATCGTCGACGGCACCTCCGGGAAACACAAAATAGCCGGGCATGAACACCGCGTCCCACGTTCGTTGCAGTAGCAATATCTTCGGGCCTTCATCGGTGTCTTTGGTCAGGACCAGTGTGGCAGCAGGGCGAATATCCATAGAGTGTCCGTATCTTGTTGTTCAGACTTTTGGTGCTGGAAAGAGGTTGGGAGGCTACTGTCAAAACACGCTCAAGCACATCCATGTGGCGCTTGGGCTCCGCCATCCATGGCTCCGCACAGTTTTGACAGTAGCCTCCCAACCTCTTTCATCGGGCAACGGCGAAGGCTGCCTGTAATAGTCCAAGATAACGAATGTTCGGTCGGCTGTCTCGGGGTGTAGGCATGGTTACAACCAAGTATCATTGGGTTCACAGAAAATTCCCTCACACAGGAACTCCGACTTGGCCCGTATCAAGCTTTCTTTCCCGGATGATGCTTTCTATTTTGAAACCAACATGCCGGTTCGGATCACCGATATCAATGGTGCCAACCACCTGGGTAACGATGCCCTGATCTCCATGCTGTCCGAAGCCAGGGCCCAGTTCCTGGTGAACTATGGTGTCGAGGAAGCCGACAACAACGGCGTGGGTATCATCGTCACCGACCTGGCAACCATGTACCAATCGGAATCGTTCTTTCCGGAAATGCTCCGGTTCGAAGTTGGATTGATGGATTTCAACAAATACGGCGGGGATTTTGTGTTCCGGGTAACGAAAGCCGAGAGCGGTCAGCCCGTGGCACTGGCAAAGTACGGCTTCGTGTTCTTCAATTACCAGCGCAAATCGGTTGTGCCCATGCCGGAGAGTTTCCGCGCACGCTTCGGCGATTAGTGCTTAGTCCTGGTGTGCCAGCTTTCGGATGCCTTGTCGGTAGAACAGGTAGGCCATAGCTCCCGCCATCAGGTTGCCAACCAGCGCGCCGCTCATCAGGCCGTTGATGCCGCTGAGCTGGGCGCCGAGCCAAAGTAGCGGTAAAAAGCACAGGAACAATCGCAGGACCGACACCAGCAGTGCCCGCATGGCCAGCCCCAGCGCATTGCACACCGACACCATCAGCATGCAGATACCCAGGCCGGTATAACTCAGCGGCACCCGAACCAGATAACTGCCCAGCACATCGCTGACGGCGCGATCACTGGTGAAAAGCTCTGAGACCAATCCCGAGGCGAGGAGCCAGATTAATCCAATAGCCAGCTGCCACACCACCACAAAACGGACCGCCAGGCGCACGAGAACGCGAATCCGTGCAAGCTCACCGGCGCCAAGCATGCGGCCAATCATGGGCGGCATCGACATGGTCAGTGCCAGCACCACCACAATGGAGAAGAACTCCAGGCGAGTGCCCAGGCCCCAGGCAGCGACGGCGGCGGAGCCAAAGCCCGCCACCATGGCGGTGGCGAACATGGCCGAGGCTGGCGGCATCAGCTGGCTGACCATGGCCGGAGCCATGATGCCATTCAGTTGTTTCAGTGCCTGGCCGAGGGCCAGTTGCGAAAGGTCGAAGCGTATCCAACCAGAGCGCAGCAGTTTGGGGTAGATAAACAGGCAACCGATACCGAAGGCGGTCACTGTTGCCAGCGCAGCACCCTGCAGGCCCCAGCCAAAGACGAAGATATACAGCGGGTCCAGGGCAATGTTCGCCAGGCTGGTGGCGACCATCATGTAGCCAGGGAGTTTGGTATCGCCATGGGAGCGGCACACGCTGTAACCAAAGTAGAGCATGGCGCCGGTCCAGGCGGAGAGCAGCCAGGGTATCCAGTAACTGCGGATCAGCGGCAGCAGGCTCTGTTCGGCACCCAGCCCAGCCATAATCTGGGTTTGCAGCAGCCATAGGGCAATACACAGGATAATCACCAGAGTGGCGCCCACGGTGACGACGAGACCGCCCAGGCGTTCAGCGCGGAGTTGGTCGCCGGCGCCGAGGGTTCTGGAAATGATGGCGGTGGTGGCGATGCCAAGGCCCACCTGCAGGCCGATGATGAGCTGCTGCATGGGCAGTGTGAAGCCAAGTGCCGCCAGCGGGTCGCGGCCGAGCTGGCCAATGAAGGCGCTGTCGACGAGTTGGAAGGTCATCAGTGACAGTACGCCGAAGAGCATGGGCCAGGTCATGGTGAACAACTGGCGCGGCAGGCTGGCGTGTGGGGTGGCGTTCGTCACGTTGGTGGCTTCTGTTCCAGGTGTTTTGCTTGGTGGGCGATTTTAGCAGTTATCGGTTTGTGAGTGGGTGCAAAGGCCGGGGCGCCTTCCCCAGACACGCCGTGAACCCATCCATGGGGGCTCGGCATTGCCATCCCTGGCAATGCACGGTCTGGGGAAGGCGCCCCGGCCTTCGCACATCGATTACGGAGTTACCTTCAGTAAGTCGGAGTGCTGCAAATCAGAGCGCCGAAAGAGCGGCTTCGTAATTCGGTTCTTCCTTGATTTCACCCACCAACTCACTGTGCAGAACCTTGTTGTTCTCATCCAGAACCACCACCGCTCGGGAAGTCAGGCCAGCAAGTGGCCCGTCCTGAATGGCAACACCGTAATCCTCCTGGAAGCTGTAGTTTCGGAAGCTGGAAAGGGTAGTGACATTTTCCAGGCCTTCGGCACCACAGAATCGACCGGCGGCGAAGGGCAGGTCGGCAGAAATGACCAGCACCACCGTGTTGTCCAGGCTGCTGGCTTTTTCATTGAACTTGCGGGTGGAGGTGGCGCAGGTTGGGGTGTCCACGCTGGGGACGATGTTCAGGACTTTGCGCTTACCAGCCCAGTTGTCGAGGGTGACGTCTTCCAGGCCCTGGGTCGTGAGGGTGAAGTTGGGGGCGGTGTCGCCGGTTTGCGGAAGGGTGCCGCTCACGGTGATTGGATTACCGCCGAGTGTGACGTTGCTCATTTGGAACTCCCTGATACTGGCTTAATGGATTTGTGTTTAACAGCTTACTCTGTGTAGTCCATTTTGGATGCTTTTTCATCCGGGAGTCGAGTTAAGTTGGTTTCAGGCGGGCTCAAATCCGGGAGCCGGATGGCGCTGGACCAGCAGCAGGTAGCTGCCCAGAGCGCCAATGGCACAGGTGGCAATGATGCCCGCCATCACCAGTGACGTGCCGTTGTGGAAGTGCCCCACCAGCGCACCCACGGTCGCAGCAACCACCATCTGGGTGAAGCCGAACAGCGCCGACGCGGAGCCGGCCATGCTGGGGAAGTTGGCCAGGGCTCCGGCCATGGTCTGGGGTAGAACCATGCCCACACCCACCATCAGCAGCGATTGGGGGAGAATGACCGCCCAGACGTTGTAAATATGGGCCGTTGCCAGCGCAGCCATTAAAGAACCGCCGGCCACTGCCACAATCAGGCCACGGATCAGTATCTGATCCGGCGTCAACGAGCGCCCCAGTCCAACGGCCGTGAGGTTACCGCCAATGTAGCCGGTGACGATGCAGGCAAAGAAAAGGCCGAAGTATTGCGGTTCCACGCCCAGGAAATCGATCAGCACGAACGAAGAGCCCGACAGGAACGCAAACAGGCCGGCAAAGGTCAGGGAATTGGTCAGGGTGTAGCCCAGGAAGCTAATGTCCGAGGCAATTGCCCGGTAGTTCTTCCATAGGCTGCCAATCCGGAGAGACTGCCGGTTTTCCGGGCGCATCGGCTCCGGAATACCCACTGCAGCCACCACAGCCATGATCAGCGCGTAGCCACCCAGCGCCAGAAAAATTGACGACCAGCCCAGACTGACCACCATAAAGCCGCCAAGAGTGGGTGCAACAGCGGGTGCCAGGGCCATGATGCTGGCCAGGATGGCCATGATTCTTGCGGCATCCCGCGGGGAATAAATATCCCGTACGGCTGCCCGGCCAAGTACTGGACCGGCCGACCCCCCCAATGCTTGCAGGAAGCGGCACAAAATAAGTGTTTCGATGTTTGTGGCTAACGCACAAACGACACTGGCTATCGCAAAAAGCAGGAAGCCGCCAATCATTATGGGTTTGCGCCCGAAACGGTCGGCCAGTGGGCCGCAGATCAGCTGTGCCAGGGCAAAGCCGACCATGTAGATACTCAGGGTAAGCTGGACCTGTCCGGTATCGGCTGAGAGCGCCTCTCCCATGGCGGGCAAGGCAGGCAGATACATATCAATCGCCAGCGGCCCGAGGGCGACGGCGGCTGCCAATAGTATCGTTGTCCATACACTCGTTAGTGCAAGCATTGCTGATCCCGGAATCTTTGGAGTACCGCACTGGGCGAGAGCCGGCCTTCTGAAACACGCTGTGAATACATCCCTGTACGCTCGGCTCCGCCATCCATGGCTCCGCACGGTTTCAGAAGGCCGGCTCTCGCCCCGCACTTGGTCTGATCTGGGGAGTTTACGCTTCCAGTGTCTTGAGATAACGGCCGGCTATTTCATACAACGTATGAATAAAACAGATAGGTCAGGTATTGAGGTCATTCATTGCCGCCGCCACGCCGTTTACATGATTGCGGATCCAGCGATGGGCAGGGTCGGTCTGATTGCGTTTGTGCCACAGCATCAGCAGCGTGAACGGCTTGTAGTCGAATGGGAGGGGGGTCCAGGCAAAGTTCCGTAGCAAGTCCTCACTCATGCGTTTTGGCGCTGTAGCGAGCATGTTGGTTCCACGTAAGAAACCTGGCAGGCCTGAGAAATTGGAGACCGTTACGACCGTTTTCCGGGTCAAGCCCTGGGCGGCCAACGAACCCTCGAACGCCGTTTTCTCGCCTGTGCCAAACAGGATGGCGATGTGATCCGCCTTCAGGTAATCCGCCAGGGATTCCGGGGGCTGTCGGGTGGCGGGATCGTAGAAAACCACCATCTGATCCGCCATCAGGCCCCGCTGCATAATGTCGGTGCTTTCCGGTGCGTGAGGGGAAATAATCAGGTCACACAGGTCTTTGCGTAACATGTCCGCGGTCGGAATACCTGAGGGGACAACCTGCAGTCGGATGCCTGGAGCCTCCTGCCTGATCACCGACAACAGGGCGGGTAACAACAGGTCGCGCTGGTAATCATTGGCGGCGATGGTGAAGGTGAACTCGGCGGTGGCCGGTGTGAAGGGCGGCCCGGAGGACAGGGAGTGCAGGTCGTCCAGAATCTGGCGAATGTGTGGGCCGGCCTGGAGGGCGTACCGGGTGGGGACGATGCCACGGCCGGATTTGACGAATAGGGCGTCGCCCAGGGCCTGGCGTAGTCGGTCCAGAGTGTGGCTGACAGCCGACTGACTCACGCCCAGGCGTACAGCGGCCCTCGAAACGCTCCCCTCGTCCAGCACTGCGATGAAGGTACTGAGGGAGCGAATATCGAGGTTAAATGTATCAATGGAGTTCATGAATAGCAGTGTACCCGAGGCAAGTGAAGTTGCCCATTCCGGAGAATTTGATGTTGGCGGTTTGAGTAAACATTCAAAAAACGATGCCGACTGGTTTACGATGGCGTAACAATGGCTGAACAAATGAAGGAGCATTCTATGAAACCGATCCTGGCGTTCGATGTATACGGAACCCTGGTGGACCCCATGGGAATGGCAGAACTGTTGGCGCCGGACGCAGGCGAGGCGGCGGAATCCGTGAGTGCCCAGTGGCGGGAAAAGCAGTTGGAGTTTTCCTTTCGAAAGGGACTGATGCGAATGTACGAGGATTTCGGGGCCTGTACGCGGCAGGCGCTAAGGTATGCGATGGCCAGCCATGGGTTGAGCTTAAGTGGAGAGCGGGAAGATGAGCTGATGGGGGCCTATCTGTCCCTGCCTGCGTTTGACGACTCGCTGCCAGCACTGGAGTCACTTAAGGGGAAGTATCGGATGTTTGCCTTTTCCAATGGCACCTATCCGGCGTTGGAGAAGGTGCTGGGGCATAACAATTTGCTGAATCAGTTTGATGGGTTGGTATCGGTGGATGACATCAAGAGCTTCAAGCCGGACCCGGCGGTGTATGCCTATGCACGACGGGCGACCGGGGCGATGGATAAGCCTCTGTGCCTGGTGTCCAGCAACGCGTGGGATGTGATTGGTGCCCGGGCGGCGGGGTTGACGGCAATCTGGGTGCAGAGGGATGCCGGGAAGGTGTTTGAAGACTGGGGGATTGAGCCTAATGCGGTGGTTCGGAGTCTTTCGGAGTTGCCCGCGACTTTGGCTAATCTCTGACTTTCTGGTGGCTGCACCTCTCGGGAAGGGCTATCCAAAACACGCTCCTTCGGCACATCCATGTGGCGCTTGGGCTCCGCCATCCATGGCTCCGCACAGTTTTGGATAGCCCTTCCCGAGACGTGCGTTCAACTCTCGTGATAGCTGTCTTTTGCTCGGACGTCCAGGTCGATTCAGTTCGATCTTTCAGCCAACCACTCCGCCATCTCCAGCCAGCTTTCCTTCGGCGCTTTGCTGCCGGCCAGAATGCCCATGTGACCACCGGGGGTAACCCGGAAAGTAACGTCTTTTGAACTGACGTGATCTTCTATGCGTTTGACCGCGCCGGGCGTGGCCAGGGTGTCGGTATCGCCAGCGATGGCGAGTAAGTTGGCGTTTACATTGTCCAACCGGGCGACGTCTTCGCCAATCTGGATCTGGCCTTTGGAGAGTTCGTTGTCGATCCACAGGCGTACCACGGCATCCTGCACGATGCCGCCGGGGTAGGCGACCATGCGGTCGAGGAAGGCGGAGGTGGTGGCGTGGCTGGCGACGAAGTCGCGGTCGCCCAGGCGGACGATGAGTTCCCAGTAGCCCATCACGCTGCCGATGGGGTTGGTGAGCTTGAAGCCGATGGTGTTGGCCCAGCCGGGGGTGTGGAACCAGTGGGGTTTTACATCGTGCAGGCGGAAACCGGTGCGTTTGCGGACAAAATCGGCCACGTCGGAGACCCGCTGGTACATCAACCCCATCAGCCCTGACGCGTGGCTGTCGATGGGAGAGCCCAGCACGATGGCGTTGCGAATCTGCTGGTCGCGGCTGAGGGCGGAGTAGAACAGCGTGAACATGCCCCCCAGGCTCCAGCCATGCAGCGACAGCTCCTGCTCCCCGCTGTGCTCCCGCACCCGGTTCAGGTATGCCGGCAGCAACTCCGCCACGTAGGTGTGAAGGTTGTAGTGACTGTGCTGCCGCGTGGGCACGCCCCAGTCGATCAGGTACACCTCGAACCCCTTGGCCCGCAGGAACCGCACCAGGCTGCGTTGGGGAAACAGGTCGTAGATCAGCATGTTCACCGCCAGGGGCGGCACGATCACGATGGGCGTTTTGTGGGGCGTGCGCTCCACATCAATCATCTCGCTGTCTAACTCGATAAAATCCTCCGCCAACGGCGGGTAGTATCGCAAGCTCACCAGCCCATCGGTGTACAACGTCTCGAACGGCGTCTGCCCTGCCTGCACCAGGCTGGCGGCCCGGAATACGCGGTCGAAGGCGTTGCCGGCATAGAGCGCTGTCTGGCGGGTTATTCCCGAGGCTTTGTTGAAAGCGTAGCTGAGCGGATCGGGCATAAAGGTTTCCATAACGTGTATGTCGAGAACAGGTTCGGAATAAGACTAGACTACCTATACAGGCCAGAACTATGGCAAGAACGTCCATCACCATTGGCAAACCGGTCACTTCAGGCCACTGCCCAAAGCTGCTCACCATTGGTATCATTCAGCCATCTTAAAAAACCAACAACAGGACAACCATGCTCAGCTTCCTGCCAGCCCCCGTTATCGGCGTCATCAGTTCCATCCTCCTGGGGCTGAATACCCTGTTCTGGTGCCTGCTTCTCTACATCCCGGCCATATTGAAGCTGATTATTCCCCACACCGGTTTCCGGGTGCTGTGCACCAAAGTCATCATCTGGATCGCCGAAGCCTGGGTTGCCTGCAACACCGGCTGGATGAAACTCACCCAGGGCACGGAATGGACCGTCCACGGCGACGAAAAGCTCAAGCGGGAAAGCTGGTACCTGGTGTTGAGCAACCATCAAAGCTGGGTCGACATCTTCGCCATGCAGCGGGTGTTCAACCACCGTGCACCGTTTCTGAAGTTCTTCCTCAAGCAACAACTGATCTGGGTGCCGGTCATAGGGTTGGCCTGGTGGGGGTTGGATTTCCCGTTCATGAAACGCTACACCCGCGAGTACCTGATCAAACACCCGGAAAAGCGTGGTGAAGATCTTAAAGCGACCCGCACGGCTTGTGAGAAGTTCCGCTACACCCCGGTAAGCGTGATGAATTTCGTTGAAGGCACGCGCTTTACCCAGGCCAAGCACGACAAGCAGAAATCAAAATACACCCACCTGCTGACACCAAAGGCCGGCGGTGTGGCTTTCGTGCTGGATGCCATGGGCGACTCCATCGAAACCCTGGTGGATGTCACTATTGCCTATCCCGGGGGGGCTCCAACGTTCTGGGATTTCATGTGCGGAAGGGTGAGGAAAGTCGGCATGGAGATCGACACAGTTACCATCCCGGCGCACCTGAAAGGCCGGGATTATGCGACCGATGCAGAGCACCGAAAAAACGTGAAGAACTGGCTGGCGGAACAGTGGCGGGCGAAAGACGAACGCTTGTCGAGGATGCTTGGGCAGGACTAATTGCTGTCCTCGTCGTCTTCGACCTCGTCCGGGTGTTCTTTCTTGTAACGCTCCCACTCTTCCCAGTCATGGGGCGTGCCAGCATGAGGGCGCTTCAAATGCTTTGCGTGCTCCATCGCATTGTGGCGCAGGCTATGGTCGCGCTCCTCTTCTTCCTCTTCGAAGCCATACTTCTTCAGGAACTCGGTTGGACTGATCGGCATCCGGATTCACCTCCGTAACGAATAAGTGCCCGTTTATCCATTAAGATGGCGCTCCGGAGCCGGATTTTCAAGCATCAATGGTGTTCGCGGGCTCACGGCCTTCAGCCGGCGCGTCCACCAGATTGAACTGGATCTGCTTGCGTTCGTTGTCCACGCCGGAGAAGGTCACGGTCACTGGTTGTTCCAACTGGAACGTGCGGCCGTTCTTGTTGTGAACCAGGCGCAACGTAACGGGATCGAAGCTGAACTTACCTTCAAGTGTTTTGCAGCTCACGAACCCTTCCAGTCCGTTAGCATCCAGCCGTACAAAGAACCCTGCCGGCGTTGTGCGGCTGATCACGCCGGTCATCGCGTTTTCACCAAGGGTTTTCGCAAAATCACTCTTGAGCCAGTTCTCAAGGCTGTTGGCAGCCTGACGGGCGCGGATCTGGGTCTGTTGCAGTTCGGTCAGTTGCTCATCGTTGAGCTCGTTCAGCGACTCCTGCCACAGGATCGACTTGATCAGCCGATGCACGTGGAAATCGCTGAACTTGCGAAGCGGCGATGTGAACGTGGTGTAGGCGGCAAGCCCCATGCCTTGATGGGGCGCCGGCGTGAACGACAGCTCGGCGCGGGCAAGCTGGCGGGAAATAATCGCTTTGACGGGAACCTCTGCGGCCAGCCCCTCGGTCTGTTTCATCAGGTCGCGAAAGCCTGCGGCACTGGTGGCATCAATACCCGCCAAGTCAGGAGCATAACCCTCCAGCAGGGCGCGGACGTTATCGGAGCGGTCGTCCCGCAAACCCGGATGCTGGATAAACAGTCCCTTGTCACGTTGCCCCAGGAAGTCGGCCGCGCAGCGGTTGGCCGCAATCATGCATTCTTCCACCAGACGATGGGCCTCGTTCTGAACGGAGGGTTCGATCAGCCGTATGCGGCGATTCTCGTCCAGACGCAGGCGGAATTCGGGGCGGTCGCCGTTCACCAGTGCGTGCTCATGTCGCCATTTGCGCAGAGCGGTGGCGATCTGGTGGAGCTGGTCGAGGCTGTTGGAGACGGTATCCGGCAGCGCCTTGATTTCGTCGTCTTCCCGGCCTTCGATCAGGTTGGAGACCAGTTCGTAGCTGAGTTTGCCATGGGAGCGAATCACTGCCTGGTGAAATTGGTAGTCGCCGAGACTGCCATCATTGTTCACCTGAAGGTCGCAGACCAGTGCCAGGCGCTTGACGTCCGGCATCAGCGAGCACAGGCGGGTACTGAGGGTATCCGGCAGCATGGGCAGCGGTTCGCCGGGGAAATAGATGGCGGTAGCGCGGCGGAAGGCCTCCTGCTCGGCAGGGCTGCCCGGCTCGATAACAGCCGTTGGGTCGGCAATGGCAATGGACAGTTTCCAGCCGGTGGCGTTGGGCACTGCCAGCAGGGCATCGTCCATGTCCTGGGTGCCGGGGCTGTCGATGGTCACATAGGGCTGGTCGGTGCGATCATCCCGGCCTTCGCTTTTTGCCTCGACGGTTGATTCGTCCAGCGCACTGGCCTGTTTCTGCACGGCGTCGGACCAGGTGTCTGGCAGGTGGAAGGTGGCAACGGTGAGCGCGCGTTCGATGCCGGTATCACCGGCTTTGCCGATAACCTTCAGGATCTTTGCCTGGCCTTTGCCATCCTTGATCGGATGCTTGTGAATCTGGCAGTAGATGTAATCGTCGGGCTCGGCACCCTGGCGCTCCTTCGGCGGTATGAAGATCCAGCGGTTGATGCCGGGGGTTTCCGGCACCACGAAGTGGCCTTTACCTTTCACCAGATAGCGACCAACGAAGGTGTCCAGGCTGGTGTCCAGCAGTTCGTCGATCATGCCCTGGGTCTTGCCCTTGTCGCCCTCTTCCTCGGTGATCTTGACGCGGTCACCGGGCAGCACTTTCTGCATTTCTTCCGGTGGCAGGAAGACGTCTCGCCCCTCATCCAGCGCAACAAAGCCGAAACGCCCATTGGTGGCTTTGACGGTACCCGGAAAGACAACCTTGTTTTCCTCGATATTGGTTTTCAGCTGGCGCAACTGGCTGAGGGCGTCGGCATTGAGCATGAACAGAACCTGGCTGGATAAAATTTGAGTGTCGCTGCGGAGTATACCGGTTATGGCGGTATGAGTCAGACCATGTTACGCGGGGTTAATTTCCTGGCCTGATCCATCCGTGATAAGCACTTTATTCCGCCCCTGTTGTTTCACACGGTAGAGCGCCTGATCGGCCTGTCGCAGAATGGTATCAACGTTGTCGCCGGGCTGGCAGAGATACCCGCCCACGCTAACGGTCACCGGCGTGCCGGTGCGAATGCTGTCCCTTTCGATGGTTTCGCGTATCCGCGCGGCAATCTGGCACAGCGTATCTTCATCGCAGGGCGAGAGCACCACCACGAACTCGTCGCCGCCCCAGCGGCCGGGGTGGTCGTAGGGCCGCACGCCGGCCTTGAGCCACAGTGCCACGCGGCAGAGAATGTCGTCACCGGTCTGATGGCCCAATTCGTCGTTGACGGCCTTGAAGTGGTCAATGTCCAGCCAGATCAGACCAAAGCCCGTGTTCTGTCGTTTTGCCCGCTGTATTTCTTCATCCAGGGCTTCGTCCAGACCACGGCGGTTTTTAAGCCCGGTGAGGGCGTCAATACGCGCCAGCCTGTTCAGCTCATCGGTACGTTGCGCAACCTTTCGTTCCAGTTCGCGGGTCGAGTGCTCGAGCGTGTCGGTCATTGTCTCGAAATGACTGGCAAGCCTGCCGATCTCGTTGTCCGGTTTTTCCAGGTATGGGAGCGCAAAACTGCCACCCCGAACCTTTTCAACAGCGCTCTCAAGGCTGACGAGGGGTTTGAGGATGCGGGAACGGATGATCAGATGGAACAGAATCAGGGTGACCAGCAAGCTGGTCAGGAACACGGCAACCAAAGGCCATAGGTAACTGCGGGGCAGGAGCGCTTCAAGATCCAGCAGGGTGATTTCGAACCAGCCGATGGCAGGCAGGAAGGCCACGCCAGCCAGGTGTTTTCGGCCGTCCACGGTCACGAAGCTGCTCTCCACGGCACCGGTGGCGCCGCCCCGATTTTTCAGGAGCTGCAGCATGCCCAGCACCTTCTGCTTGTCTTCCGGGTTATCAAACAGCAGGTCGACGGTGCTTTTCTGGCCTTCCGGTTTGATGATGCTGGCAAAGTCGATGTAGTTGCGGTCGCGGTAGAGCTGTATCGCGCCGTTGTAGTCCACGAACAGGGTGGTGATACCCTCCTGGTCAATATCCACGATATCCTGCAGGAACGCGTCCAGGTCCAGGCCGGTACCGACCATGCCGACGATGCGATCTTCCTCATCCCGCATCAGCACGTCGATCCAGAGTTTGGTCACACCGAGCTCGGTATCGGGGTTTACGTTCAGATGAAAATTGCGGCCTTCCTCAATCAGTTGGAAGAACCAGGCATCTTCGGGTTTGTCGGGGGCCAGGATGTAGCGGAACTGATCATCCGCAAACTCGTTGTCGGCATTGTTGTAGTAATAGCGGCGGGAATCACGGAGGGCGACGAAGTAACTGTTGTCGCGGAAATTGCTCCGGAAGCTTTCCATTTCGCGGATGGCGTCGCGCTGTAACGCCTTATCTTCCGGTGAGGTAGCCCAGTTGACCAGCGTGGAGGAGTCGGCCATCTGGCGGGCGAGCCCGATTTCCCGTTCCAGGGATTGCAGCAGGCGGGCGCTGTCGTAGCGCACCTGTATTTCGGCAACCTGCTGCCCCCAGCGCTCGATGATGTCCTCGGAAAGCTCCCGATACGCGAGCCAGGAGGCGACTGAGGCGATGATCATCAGAGCCGCTGCCAGGCCCAGTAGTCGGGTTTTCAGGCTCAAAAGCTTTCCTTATGCACAGTCTGGATCTATCTGGAAGGTATGATAGAGCAGGCATGGCAAAGTGTGTAGGAAAACTAGTTGTGTTCTGCGAAGACTTTGGTCTGGCCGCTGTCGTTGAACATCAACACCTGATAGTGGTCCTTGCGCCCCCCCACTTCCATGCCGGGGGAGCCAGCCGGCATGCCGGGCACTGACAAGCCTTTTGCTTTCGGGGCCTCCGCAATCAACCGGTGAATGTCATTGGCAGGCACGTGACCTTCAATCACGTAGTCGCCAACAAACGCGGTGTGGCAACTGGCGAGTGACGGTGTCAGGCCGGCGTCGATCTTTATCGGGTTCAGGTTATTGGTTTCAGTGACCTCGACCTTGAAGCCGTTTTCCTTCAGATGGTCCACCCAATCCGTGCAGCAGCCGCAGGTCGGGGACTTGTAGACATGAATGTCTTTCAGTTCGTCTTCGGCCTGCAACTGACCATTCAAGCCGAAGGTTGCGACAAGGCCAAGGGCCAACACGTGTTTTTTCATGGTGTTACCTCAATGATGATGGCTGTGATCGTGGTTTGGTTTGCCGCCGCTGGAAGGTGACACCCAGAACCACCAGACGATGGCGGCCATCAGGATCAATCCTCCGGCATTGACCAGAAATGTACTCATTGGTTCCCCCCCTTGCCTGCGTTGCTGGTGGTTTTGAACAGTCGCAGCCGGTTGGCGTTGGTGACGACCGTGACCGAGGACAGCGACATCGCGGCGCCGGCCAGTATCGGGCTCATCAGAACCCCCCACAGTGGGTAAAGCAGCCCGGCCGCGACGGGTATGCCCAACGAGTTGTAGACAAAGGCGCCGAACAGGTTCTGGTGAATGTTGCGTACCGTGGCCCGGGATATCTCGATGGCGTCGGCAACGCCGTGAAGAGAGCCCCGCATCAGCGTAATACCGGCGCTTTCGATGGCGACATCGGTGCCGGTGCCAATGGCGAAGCCAACGTCCGCCGCCGCAAGGGCAGGCGCATCGTTGATGCCGTCGCCCACCATGGCCACGGTATAGCCTTTGCCCCGCATCTCGCTGACGATGGTGGCTTTGTCTTGCGGTAGGACTTCAGCTCGGTAACTGTCAATCCCGGCTTTTTCGGCGATGGCTTTGGCGGTGGCGTCGACGTCGCCAGTCACCATCATTACACGTATACCAGCATCGTGTAGCCGACGGATGGCGGCTTCCGAATCCTGTTTAATCGCATCGGCTACTCCAATCACACCCAGGGCCTCATTGCCCAGTGCCAGGAAAAGTGGTGTACCGGCCTCCGAGGTGATGGCATCGGCCTCATCCTGCAGTCCGGCCAGATCAATGTTCTCGCTCTCCAGCCAGCGACGGTTGCCCAGGCGTACGATTTGACCGTCCAACTCGCCTTGCACGCCTTTGCCGTTAAGGGCTTCGAAACCAGTGACAGTGTCGGGATTGGCGCCTTTCTCCTTCGCTTTCGCCATAATGGCTTCGGCCAACGGATGTTCTGAGTGTTGTTCCAGGCCAGCGGCCAGGGCCAGTAATCTGCCGGTATCGTCGTCGGCGGCATGGAAACGGGTGACCGCCGGGTGGCCTTCAGTAATGGTGCCAGTCTTGTCCAGAATCACCAGATCCAGCTTGCCGGCAGTCTGCAGGGCATCCCCCTGGCGAATCAGCGCGCCGTATTCCGCGGCCTTGCCAACGCCCACCATCACCGACATGGGCGTGGCCAGGCCCAGGGCACAGGGGCAGGCAATGATCAGCACCGTGGTGGCCGCCACCATCATGTGAACCACCGCCGGCTCCGGTCCGACGTTGTACCAGACCAGTGCCGACACCACGGCAATCAACATCACGCTCGGTACGAATACCGAGGAAATCTTGTCCGCCAGGCGGCCGATGGCGGGCTTTGAGCCCTGGGCCTTTTTCACCAGGCGGATGATTTGAGCGAGGGCGGTTTCGCTGCCCACGCGGGTGGCTTTGTAGATAATGGAACCATGGGTATTGATGGTGCCAGCGGACACCTCGTCGCCTTCGCCCTTGCTGACGGGCATGGGCTCACCGGTGAGCATGCTCTCGTCTACGCGGGTGCTGCCTTCGGTAATTTCCCCGTCGACCGGGAGTTTCTCACCCGGACGAACGCGGATATGATCACCAGCCCGAACCTGCTCCACCGGCAGGTCCTGCTCCTCCCCATCACGGATCACCCGGGCGGTTTTGGCGCGCAGATCCAGCAGCCGACGCACCGCTTCGGAGGTTTTTCCCTTGGCGCGAAGTTCCAGTGCCTGACCCAGATTGATCAGGCCAATAATCATCGCCGAAGCTTCAAAATACACGTGCCGTGCCATTTCCGGCAGTGCCTCCGGGATACTGACTACGGTCATGGAATAGACCCAGGCGGTGCCGGTTCCCAAAGCAATCAGCGTATCCATATTGGCATTGTGGTGCCGGAATGCTTTCCACGCTCCGGTGAAAAAGTGACCACCGGTGAGGGTCATGACACCCAGGGTGATAACGCCAAGAGTAAACCAGGTCAGTTGATTGTCACTGGTGACCACCATAGAACCAAAGCCCATGCCCCATATCATCAGCCCCAGGCCAAGGCCCAGGCTGACAGCCATCTTCACCAGCAGGGTCTTGTACTGCTTACGATCCTCTTCCTGCTTGCGGTCGTCCGCCGCGTCTGGATCTTCGATGAGGCTGGCGCCGTATCCGGAGCTTTCCACCGCCTTGATCAGCGCCTGAGTGTCTGCACGCCCGGTCGCCGTGGCGGTATTATCGGCAAGATTCATGTGCGCTGCGGTGATGCCGTCCACCGACGTCAGGGCCTTTTCGATGGTGTTCACGCAGGAGGCACAGGTGGCGCCGGTAATCGCGAGGTAAATCTGATCACCATTGCTCACAGCCTCAGCTTGCTCCTGCTCAGGCCGGTGCGCTGATCCAGAGTGGTTCTGGCGTGTACCTGAGTGACAGTGGTTTTCCTCTGAGGCGGCGCCGTCGTCGGAAGCCGTCTCCAGCGGCGACGCCGGGTAACCGGCTTCCGTTACGACGCGTGCCGCTTCACGGGTGTCGATGCCGTCGGGCAACGCGACCGTCTGTTCGTCCAGATTAACCTCAACCCGATCCGCACCGCCGGTCAGTGGCTCCAGGGCACTGCCAATCTTGCGAACACAACCCTGGCAGGAGGCACCGGATATCGATAAAGCGGGGTATAACGCGGTTTTCTCGTTCATCAAGCATTACTCCTTGCCACTGGTGTCTGGCTGGGATTCATCCCAATGTTCAATCAGCCTGCAAATCGTGTGTCCGTCCGGCGTACCATCCGGCATGTCCTGCCAGGCGGACAGCGCGGCGGTCATACGACTACGCAGTTGTTGTAGCTCGGCAATTTCACGTTCCACTTCCACAAGCCGCTGCTGGAATACATCCCGAACCATCGGGCAGGGCGAATGATGGTCATCTGCCTGCTCCAGAATCTGTCGTATTTCCGGCAGTGAAAACCCGAGCTGCCGGGCTTTGCGGGCAAACCGAAGCCGGCGCAAATCCTCAGAATCGTACTGTTGGTAATTGTTATCCGGATTCCGTGTAGGTTTCAGTAACCCTTCGCGGGTGTAGAACCGGACGGTATCCGGGTTAACCCCGGCGCCAATAGCAATCTCTTTGACTTTCATAGCTCAGACGACCATCCCGAATGTCGAACAAATGACTGGAAGGTATCTGTTTCAAAACTGTGCGGAGCCATGGATGGCGGAGCCCAAGCGTCACACGGATGTGCCGTAAAAAGCGTGTTTTGGAAACAGATACCTTCCAGTCACGATGGGCACCCTGCCACGGATGCCACCCTGTTTTGGATGAAGAGTAGACTAAAACCTGTGAGTAACTCACAGGTCAAAGGTTTTTTTCAGGAAGAGGTGCTTTTAGCCCTAAGGAAGGTGCCACAGGCCTTGCATTGGTCCGGGGCCATCAGCTTGGCCTGCCAGCCAATCTTTTGCCCGCAGGCGGGACACGCAAGACGCAGTTGCAGAATGATAATGGGGGTGACCAGCGCAGCAATCAGAAGCCCTAGCGGCCCCCAGCTGTCGCCACTGGACAGCCCGAGCTGGCTACTGAAGACCAGAACAATGACCAGTGAGAAGAAAGCGAAAATAAAGTAACGCTTGTTCCAGGCTTCCCACCTTCGCAGACGGACATCCTGTTCCGACGTCAGATATCTTGAACTCATGAGGCCGCACCTTGAAAACGAATACGGCAATAGTGGTGAATTGCGGCACTCATTTCAATCAGCTACCAACCGGCGTGTCGATATCCAGCAAGCCGGCGCTCAGCGCCCGTTCCAGTTCGCCTGCCGGAATCGGGCGGCTAATCAGGTAACCCTGAATCACATCACAGCGGTGATTTTTGAGGAAAGTCAGTTGCTCATGGGTTTCCACGCCCTCCGCCACAACCTGGATACCCAGGTTGTGGGCAAGATTGATCACCGCTCGAGTAATCACCGCGTCGTCGTGGCGCTCGGTAACCTCGGTAATGAAGGAACGGTCGATCTTCAGCAGATCTACGGGGAAATCCCTCAGGTAACCCAGCGACGAGTAACCCACGCCAAAGTCGTCAATAGCCAGGTGCACGCCCAGCTTGTGCAGCTTGGTCAACTGATTCAGGTTGTGCTCGATATTCTGGATGAAGATCTCTTCTGTCAGCTCCACTTCCAGCCGGCTCGCGGGAACACCGTTGTTTTCCAACGCTTCCTGAATATGGTCGACAATGCTTTCGTCATCCAGTTCACGGCCCGAGAGGTTTACCGCGATGCGCAGATGTGAGTAAGGACCTTTTTGCCATTTCGCCAGTTGCCGGCAGGCGGCCATTATCACCCAGCGGCCGATGTCGGTAATACGACCGCTTTCCTCCGCCAGGGGAATAAAGTCCACCGGCGGCAACAGGCCACGGCGAGGATGCTGCCAGCGAATCAGAGCCTCTACGCTGTTGATCGACGATTCGTTTAGATCCAGTTGGGGCTGGAAATAGAGCACGAACTCGTCGTTGGCCAGCGCGTGGCTCAGGTCCTTGTCCAATTCCAGGCGCATGACTTCCCGGTCCTGCATGCCTTCGGTGTAAAACTGGTAGGTGTTGCGGCCCTGTTCCTTGGCCCGGTAGAGCGCCACATCGGCATTGCGCAGCAGGGTATCGGCATCCAGGCCGCTCTGGGGATAGACAGCCACACCCATGGTTGCGGTAATGCCGTGTTCCTCGCTCTGCACCGCAAAGGGTTCTTCAAAGCACTGCTTGATCTGGCCCAGAAGATTGATTACATCGTCAATGTTTTCAACATGCTGTTGGCACACCATGAACTCGTCGCCACCGGAATAAGCCACCATGACTTTCTCGTCGCTGAGGGCATTCAAACGCTCAGCGACTTTGATGAGCAATTCGTCGCCGAATTGATGGCCGAGAGAATCGTTAAGCATCTGGAAACGGTCCAGGTCGATCATTACCAGTGCTACCTGGCGCATCTGACGGTCGGCGATGCTTAGCGTGTGCGCCAGGTCTTCCATGAAAAAACGGCGGTTGGCCAGACCGGTCAGGGCGTCTGTGGTTTCCAGGCGAGCAAGATCCTTTTGCACAGCCTGGCGTTGGCTGATTTCCGCATCCAGCTCCTGGCGGGTTTTCAGTAGTGCCCGGTTGCGCTTGAGAGTCAGCTGCACCAGAAGTGCAGTAAGGCTGGTCAGCAGGCCCATGAACAGCATGATAATAAAGGTCACAAATGGCCAGCGGCTGCGTTGTTCCTCAACCCACGAACTGGAAGGTGTTACCACCAGTGTCCAGTCGAGTGTTGGCAGGTCAACATCCAGAGTACGGGAGAAACTGAAGTCGGTCTCCATTGAACCATTAAGCTCGTAGGCGGGTTCGCCTTTTTCCCTGATTTCGATGTGGAAGGAAGTCAGGGCTCGGTTGGAAAGCATGTGGTTGGCCAGGGTCTCCATCCGGAACACGCCCGCGATAAAGCCGTTGTTGGCCTCACCTGTGAATATGGGCGCGTAGATGACCATACCCTTGCCGCCCTGTTTCAGGTTCACAATGCCGGAGATATCGAGGTTCCCGGTGGTCTGTGCCTCAAGCAGTGATGCCCGTCGTTCCGGAGAGAAGGCCACATTGAAACCAATGGCGTCTTTGTTACCTTCGACCGGTACCATCCAGCGGATGACATAATCACGGTCAATCCACTCGATCGCCTGGTAGACACCAAAATCCGACAGATATTGGCGGGCGTCCTGTGCCCAGATCTCATTTGGCGTGTCCGGCAAGGCTTCAAAACGTTTCGCCATACGGCTGATGGAGTTGGCGTGAACGCCGAATTCCCGCTCCAGCCGCTTTGCCATGGAACTGGCCTCGCTGCCGAGGTTGGACTGGATTCGAGTGTGGTCCTGCTTTTCGATGCCGTACTGCAAAACCAGGGCGATTCCCAGGAACACCAGAAAAATCAGTGCTGGAAATGCCGGATTCAGCAGTCCCCTCACGAACAGGGTTAGCGCTGATGCAGATTTGTCCACAAAATGCTCCGGTTGATGAGGTAACTGACTAACATAACGGCCGTATACACCCGATTATGAGGGATAAACGCGATGATCTGTTATCAATTGCGGAACCCTTTCCGTCCGTGAAATTCCGAAAGCACCATCCGGCAACGGAGGGTTAATCGACTCCCGCAGGCAGTGTACAGCGGTATAGGCGTCTCGGTGCTTGATGCGGCTCATCCAAAACATCGCACTGGCGTTGGCCTTGATGATTTCCACGCACTCCCGGATAACCGGGCGGGGGTGCATCCTGCAGGTTCGGGTCGTTGCCCTGTTCGATGGCGAGGGTGTGCTGGTTTTACGTCGGAACCACATGGCTCTGCCAGTCTTGTGATTGTCAGACCCGATTATGGCAGAAGTGTTGTCTTCAGAACAGGCGGGGGATTTCCTGCTTGGGGCATCGGTCCATGACCACCGTCATCCCGGCATTCTCCGCTCTGCGAGCCCCGTCTTCGTTAATAACACCAATCTGCATCCAGATAACCGGAATGCCCTTTTCGATGGCGGTATCGATAACCGGGTCGGTATGGTTTGGTGCGAGGAACAGGTCGGCCATGTCGACCGGCCCGGGAACAGACGCAAGATCGGCGTACACGGTTTCGCCTAACAGCGTCTTGCCAGCCAGTCGCGGGTTTACAGGGATCACCCGGTAGCCACGCCCCTGCAAGTAGGCCATTACTTCATGGCTGGGGCGGTGGGGTTTGTCACTGGCGCCCACGAGCGCAATCGTGTGGACGGTTTCCAGAATTTCGCGCAATTGTTGAGGGCTGTTTTGGGGCATGCGATATCAACTCTTCAGGAATCCCGGTGCGCCTCAAGGCGAACGGACACCGATTCGGCATAGCGTAGCGCATGGGGTTTGTCGATTTCCACCGCCGCCCAATGAACCGCTTCGTGCTCCATGACAATACTGAGCACCTCGTGGGTCAGCCGTTCCAGCAGTGCAAAACGGTTGCCGTCCACGTGGCCGATGATCTGCTTGGTAATGGTGCGGTAGTTCAGTGCCGCGCGGATGTCATTCTCGTTGATGGCTGCCGCGGCATCGTAGGTCAGGCAGACGTTAATCAGAACATCCTGCTGGTTATTGATTTCTTCTTCCTTGATGCCGATATACGCGCGCAGTAGCAAATCCTTGATGCGTACGGTTGCCTGGTGATTTCCGGTCACTGCAGTCATCTGGTCTCCTGGTCAACAATGGATGTTCAGCGATCCCGAATCAGCGTCAGGAACTCAGTCCGCGTGGCTTGTGACTTGCGGAACTGGCCCAGCATCATTGAGGTTTTCATGCGGGAGTTCTGCTTTTCAACGCCACGCATCATCATGCACATGTGTTGGGCTTCAATAACCACGGCCACGCCCTTGGCGCCGGTCACCGTCTCGATAGCCTCGGCGATCTCGCGGGTCAGGTTTTCCTGAATCTGCAACCGGCGAGCGTACATGTCGACGATACGGGCAAATTTGGACAGGCCCAGTACCTTGCCATTGGGCAGGTAGGCAATGTGACATTTTCCGATGAACGGCAACATGTGATGCTCGCACATGCTGTACAGCTCGATGTCCTGAATCACGACCATTTCGTCCATGGCGGACTCGAAAACCGCGTTGTTGACCAACGTATCCAGGCTTTGCTTGTAACCCTGTGTCAGGAACTGCATGGCCTTGGCTGCCCGTATGGGTGTGTCCTGAAGTCCCTCGCGATCAGGGTTTTCGCCCAGGCCTGCAATGATCTGCTGAAAATGGCTGGCCAGGTCGTCGAGCTTGTTGGTCATAGTCGCTTCCGGTTAAATGAGTCAGTTCAGGGCGAAAGCTTAAGGGAATTTTCTCACGCCCTCCAGACTTACGACTGCGCAGGGTGAAAAGACCACCCCGGAACGCTCTGGTTCGCAAATTGTCGGACCAGATCTGGCGAGGGCGGTTGGTTTGATTTAAAGTTTCAATTTCAAGCTGGTTTCAGGAAACCGCAATGGAACAGGTAATACCGGGAGTTCGGGGTGCCGCCCCCGGCGCAGGGACTGCGACACTGGAATGGTGGCAACAGGAAGGTAAGTGGTTTTCCTACGGCGGCCACGCTATCTTCAGCAGAATGGCGGGCCAGGGTGATCCCGTGGTACTACTGCATGGCTTTCCGACGGCCAGCTGGGACTGGAGCCGGCTGTGGCCGATGCTGGTGCAACATCACACCTTATTCACCCTCGACATGCTGGGCTTCGGCTTTTCCGATAAGCCGGCACTTTACGACTACAGCATCGAAGATCAGGCTGACATGTTCGAAGGTTGGATCGCCGGCCTGGGACTGAAGAACGTTAGCCTGTTCGCCCACGATTATGGCTGCAGTGTGGCCCAGGAACTGCTGGCCAGAGATCAGGAAGGGCTTTTGCCTTTCACCATCGCCCGGGTCGGCTTTCTTAACGGGGCCCTGTTTCCGGAAGTTCACAGCCCGCTTTTGATCCAGAAACTCCTGGGCAGCCCTCTCGGTGGCCTGATCAGTCGCGGGCTCACCCGTCGTACCTTCGAACGCAACTTCCGACGCCTGTTCGGCCCGGAAAACCCGCCGTCGCGAAAAGATATGGATGATTTCTGGTACCTGTTGACCTACAACAATGGCCGGGGAATTCTGCACAATCTGATCCATTTCATGGAAGAGCGCCGTTGCCATCGTAATCGCTGGGTGGGTGCCCTGCAGCAAGCAGAACAGCCAATGAGGCTGATCTCAGGAATTGCGGACCCGGTGTCCGGTTCCGCCATGGCCAGGCGTTACCGGGAGATGGTGCCGAACGCAGATGTGGTGAGCCTCCGCAATGTCGGTCACTATCCACATTTTGAAACGGCCGGCGAGGTATATCGGGCGTGGCGGGACTTCTGCAAGCAGCAGGCGTAACCCTGCAGTGGTTACAGGTCGGTGGCCAACGTCGTGTGGTCAGTGTCCTCTGGAGGGCCTTCGTGCAGCCTCCGGGCGGCGCTGACCACTTGGTTGCGGCCTCTCGCTTTGGCTTCGTATAGTGCCTGATCCGCGCGGTTCAACCAGACTGACCAGGTTTCACCCTTGCCCACTTCCGCCACACTCGCGCTGGCCGTGATCTGTATGCCTTCCACGAATGGGCGTGCACTGATGCTCGTCAGCAATTCCCGCGCGACTTTGTCAGCGTCCTTCTGACGGGTTTCCGGTAACACCAGCATGAATTCCTCTCCGCCAATACGGAACAGGCGGTCGCTCTCTCTCAGTCGCCTGCTGATCCGCTGTGTCAGCTCCTGCAAAACCTTGTCACCGGCCAGATGGCCCCAACGATCGTTGATCATCTTGAAGTAATCCAGGTCCAGCAATATGAGACTGGACACTCGTTCATACCGTTCACGCATCTGGATCTGTCCATTGAGGATGTCCGCCAATTGCGAACGATTGAAACAGCCAGTCAGGGGATCGGTGGTGGCGAGGCGCGTCAGTTCGACCTGCAGGCGGCCCACTAGCCAGGCGAAGATCATCACGAACAGACAGGTCAGGCCGAGGGAAAAGGTAATACGCCAGAAATCCGCTTCCGGAAACTTGATAAAAGACACGACGGACATACTGACTACAAACACGATATTACTGGCGGTGGCTTCCTTCAACGGAAGCAGGAAAAACAGTGCGGCAGCGGCGGGGTAAGCCCAGTAGAGCCCGGCGTGGCCATTGATCAGGGTGGAGTACACCGCGCAGACCACCGCCAACGTTGGGAACAGGCGCCCCTGGAGAAAATAGATGCTGCGGAACCGAAGGAAAGCGATAACGGCCACCGCATTCAGACAGAACAGAACCAGAAGTAGTGCCAACAGAACATTGCCCTTTTGCCACTGCACCATCACCAGTGGAGCGACGGCAATAAAAGCCCAGAAATGCAGGTGATATACGATTTGACGTTTGAAGCCGAGCACTGCAAGGGTGGGATTGGTGGCCAGGTTGTTTGTAGTGGCAAGAGGATTCACAGCACACTCCTGCTGTTTGTGTTGGGCCCGCAGTCCTTGATCCGGGCTTTTTCAAAGTCTAGCACGGCCTTCCTGGGAAGGTAGTTGGATTTGCACCTTTCAGTGCGCGCCGCTCGCGCTCTGGCTGCCGGGCCCCCAGTTCGCTAAACTGGCGGGCTCGGAACAAGGAGCCGTTATGAGCGCAGTACACACCCGTTCTCCCGCATTGACCGTCCGCGCCGGTCGCCGTGCTTTTGAGCGGTTGCGGGAGCAACCGTTTGCGGCGGGCGACGTGCACGTCATCCCGGGTGCTGCGGGTGGTCCCAAGGCGTTGGGCATTTCCGGCCTGGATAAAGCCATCTTTGGGGACTTTCTGCCCAGCGCGCCACAGGAACGCTCGCTGATTGGCTCTTCCATTGGCAGTTGGCGATTTGCAGCGGTGGCCTCGACGGACGACCCTAAAGCGCAACTGGCCCGGCTGGCGGACCTCTATACGTCCCAGCGCTTCGCTAAAGGCGTCAGTATGGCGGAAGTCAGCCGCAAGAGTGTGTTGTTCCTGGAAGAACTGCTGGCGGGTCATGAGAACCATATTCTCAATCATCCCTGGTACCGCCTGAATGTTGTCGTGGTTCGCAGTCGCGGCATGCTGGTACACGATACCAAAGGGCGCCTCAGCCTTGGCCTTATGAACGCCATTAGTGCCAACATGGTCAGCCGCCGACATCTGGGTCGGTTTATGGAGCGGGGCATCATCCATGATGCGCGAGTGAAAGCGCCCCTGGCCAAGCTGGTGGATTTCCCCAGCCATGAGGTGCCGTTGAGCCGCGATAACCTGATGCCAGCGCTGCTCGCGTCTGCGTCCATACCCTTGGTGATGTCTGGCGTCCGTAATATTCCCGGCGCCCCTGATGGGTTATATCGGGACGGCGGCCTGCTGGATTACCATCTTGACCTGCCGTACGAACAGCCCGGGGTGATCCTCTATCCCCACTTCACTGATAAGGTGGTTCCAGGTTGGTTCGATAAAACCCTGCCCTGGCGTCGCGGCGATGCCACCCGACTGCAGGATGTGCTGTTGGTGTCACCGTCCCCGGAGTATCTGGAATCTCTGCCAAACAGGAAACTGCCAGACAGGAAGGACTTCGAGCGCTACATTGGAGACGATGCTGGCCGCGAGCGCGCCTGGCGCAAGGCGATTGCCGAAAGCGACCGGTTGGGCGATGAGTTTATGGAATTGGTGGAATCCGGCCGTCTGAAGGATGTCATGCGGCCTTTGGATGGGAAGCGCTGAGCGCAGGCAATAAGCTCCACTTTGACTATACTGCCCTTGGATACAAAAGAATAAAGCAGGGGCTGACCAATGACTGATGAGAAGCCGAAAATTCCCAGAACCACGCCGTGTTCAGTGCTGGTCGAGGGCGGCAAGAACTACTTCTGGTGCGCCTGTGGCCGCAGTAACAGCCAGCCATTCTGCGACGGCTCCCACAAGGGAACAGGGTTTACTCCGGTTAAATACACGGCCGAAAAGCAAGAATGGGTCTGGTTCTGCGGGTGCAAGCACACCGGCAACCCGCCCTTGTGTGATGGTACCCACAAAACCCTGGATCAGGATGCCTGAATGCCAGGCTGGAGGCTTAGCCGGTAACCGCTGAAACCGTGTAGCGTATCCTGAAGTGCCAGTACGCGCAGTGTAACAGGTACTTGGCGAGCGTCGGCATCAAGCAACTTCAGGTCGATACGCTGTATTTGCCGCTCCTGGCGGGACGCCTTCAGTGCCCTGAGGAAGTTCTCCAGATAGGCGGGGTCAACCAATTGCTCGAATGGGGTTCCGGCGAGGTCCGCAGGTGCCTTCTTCAGAAGGTCCACCACCTGGGGTGAGATGTACCCGGTCAGTGCCTGTTCGTCCAGTTCGCAGATCGTAGCGCCGGAAAGGGCGACCAGGTCCCGGCTGCGTTGTTCGCTGTCGTTCAGTGCCTGTCGCAGGATCGATTTTTCCACCTGCATGTTGTTCAGTTGCAATTCGTACCCGCGGGATGCTTTGTCGGCGTTCCGGTAGTGACTTTGCCACCGGCGGATGCGGAGGCACAGGAAAACCACCACCACCGTTGCCAGCACCGTGATCACCAGCCCTGCGAGCCAGATGAAGCGGAACGAACGGTGAGCGGGTTGCGCCAGGAACTTGGAATCCGGCAGCGTCGTCACCAGCCATCGATGCTCTCCGATTGCGATTTCGGAGCGCAGGGATCGGGAACGGTCCGGGTTTTCCGCGCGGGTAGCCTGGAACAGCGGGGTTTTGGTATGTCTATCCAGAGTATCCACGCGTAAATTGAGCGTGCCGGGCACCGAATCCTTGAATACGGTTGTGAGCCAAAGCTCAGCCGGGGTAGTGTGGTTGATGGTCCTGGTTGACGAAACGCCATCCGGGTATAGCGGTGGAAGCTCGTCATACCCTCGTAAGCGGGCGACAAGTGTGTTGTGCTGCTTGTGGTATACCTGCTCGGCGAGTGAACGCGATTGCTCTTCGAGCGCCTGCGCCGTCAGGCCGGTAACAACAAGGCCGGCGAACAATACCAGCAGGGGCGCCCACAGGTGTGGCAACGCAATAACGTGTCCTGTCCCTGTCAATCGGGGGCTTTCCATAGGTTGATCCATAACCGGTGGCGAACGTGTGGGGAACTTCCTGTTCCTATACTTTAGACCACTGCTCGCGCCCTGGAAAACTTTACTCTGGAATCCTCTACTTCATCTCTGGACCTGCCGTGCCGAACCGTACACCAGCAGGAATACGGCGAACCCCGTCACCACCACTGAAGGGCCAGCAGGTGTGTCCAGGTGCCAGGACATCGTAAGCCCACCACTGACGGCGATAAAACCGAACAGGATGGCCAGGACAACCATATGTTCGGGGTTGCCTGCCAATCGTCTGGCGGTGGCAGCCGGAATGATCAGTAGTGCGGTAATCAGCAGTACTCCGACTATCTTCATGGCCACCGCTATCACGATGGAAAACATCAGCATCAGCACCAGCCGAAGACGTTCAACCGGTATGCCCTCAACCCGCGCCAGTTCCTCGTGAATGGTGCTCATCAACAGTCCGCGCCAGAGCACCGTCAATAACACCAGAATCAGGACGGCACCGCCGTATATCCACAACAGGTCGTTTCGGCTCATGGCCAGCAGGTCCCCGAACAACAAGCCGGTCAGATCCACGCGAATGTCGGGCATGAAGCTGAGCGTGACCAGGCCGATGGCCAGGGCACTATGAGCAAGGATGCCCAGCAGGGTATCGGTGGCCAGGGTCTTGCTGCGGGAAAACAGCACAAGGGCAATCGCCAGGACCACGCAGGTCACGATAACGCCCACATTGAGTGGAACACTGATCAAAAAACTCAGGGCGATGCCCAGCAGCGCCGAGTGCGCTAGTGTGTCACCGAAATAGGCCATCCGCCGCCACACCACGAAGCAGCCCAGCGGCCCGGCGATCAAGGCTACACCGAGACCACCCATCAGCGCCCGCCAGAAAAAGTCGCCGAGCACGGCATCAATGATGGGCATGGGAACACTCCGCGTGGTCGTCGTGGTCGGCGGAAACCACATCGCCATGCAGATCGTGGCTGTGGTTGTGGTGGTGATGATATACCGCGAGGCTTTCCGCCACCGGACGACCGAAGGTTTCGATAAAGGCGGGATCGTGAGAAATATCTGCCGGATACCCGCTGCAGCATATGTGCTGGTTCAGGCAGATAACTTTGTCGGTGGCGGCCATGACCAGGTGCAGATCATGGGAGATCATGATCACGCCGCAGTTCAGTTCGTCCCGCAGGCTACGGATCAGCTCATAGAGCGCGGCCTGGCCATTGATGTCCACGCCCTGGGCCGGCTCGTCCAGAACCAGCAGGTCCGGCCTGCGAGCCAGTGCCCTCGCGAGAAGCAACCGCTGCTTTTCGCCTCCGGACAATCGATGGACCGAGGCGTTGATCAGGTGTTCCACACCGGTCTTGGTCAGTGCCTCCACGCACTCCTGGTGTGACCGGCCACTGAGCAGCATGAACCGCCTTACGCTGAGTGGCAGTGTGGTTTCCAGTGTCAGGTGCTGAGGCACGTAACCAATGGTGAGCCTGGGGGCGATGGTCAGGGTGCCGTCCGAAACTGGCTGGATACCCAGTATCGCCTTGATCAGTGTGGTCTTTCCGGCGCCATTAGGGCCGATAATGGTGATGATATCCCCACGCTGGACCCGCAGGTCTACATGGTCCACCACGGGGCGGTCATCAAAGTTGACGGTAAGTTGGTGTAGTTCTACCAATGTATCAGTCATGGGCAGTGTCCGATGCGCAGCCGGGGCAAGTGCCGGATACTTCGATGGTCATATTGTCCGGCTGGAAAGCCTCGTCCGCCGCGGCGTTCTTGACGGCATCGGACACGCCGGGCGCCGTCAGTTCCAGAACGTTGCCGCAACAACGGCAGATCAGGAACAACCCTTGGTGGTTTTTACCCGGGTGAGTGCAGCCGACGAATGCGTTCAGTGACGCAATCCGGTGAACAAGCCCGTGCTGCTGCAGAAAATCCAGTGCGCGATACACCGTGGGAGGTGCGGCGTTGTGACCATCCGCGGCCAGCACGGCAAGCACATCGTAGGCGCCAAGTGGCTTGTGGGATTGCCAGATCAGTTCCAACACTCGCTCTCGGGTGGGTGTCAGGCGGGCATTGTGCTGCTGACAGATGGTTCGGGCCTCTGTCAGAGCCTGGGCGACACAGGCGTCATGATTGTGCGGTCGATAGGGAAGAGCGCTGGGTGACATGGGCACTGTCCTGTGGAATTTGCAATATTATAACATTAGCAAAAAACAGTGCCACGTATGATAGGTGTGCTGATTTCCGGTAGGCGCTAGCGGGAGGCTTCCAGTGCCAACGACTCCAGGTAGCCGAGGTCGGGAATAAAGGCGGTTTCGCCTTCAACTTCAACCGCCATCAGGTCGGCAGGGCCGGTGTCGCCGTCAATCTTCTTCAACTGATCTTCGGTCAGACGCGTCTGGCTGGGGATGCCCTGGGTGACCAATGCCATAAAGGGGACCGAGTTATGGTGATCACCGATGGTGTTCAGGATGACGATTCGGCCCCGACTGCCACCGGGCACGGTCAGCTTGCCGCCATTCGCGGCATCGTAGGAGATCACCGGCAGATTCAGGCCTCGCCAATCAAGCTCGCCCACCAGCCACTCCGGCGAATGCGCGGCGGGGTCGGAGCTGGCGAAGTCCACCACTTCCGCAATCGACACGTTGGGCAGCAGCAATTGTTTCTCGCTCATCGGTATCATGACGCAGGGCAGGGTTTGGCTGTTGTCGTTCATCACTCATTTCCTCAGGCGGAATCCCTTTTTTGCCGGCCCTTGAGCAGGCAGGATTCTTCAATCGTTTTGACGAGTTCGCGGGCGAGCTGTTCCGGTGTACCACAGTATACGGAACACCCGGTTGCCGCCACGGAATCCGGCATGGAACTGTTACCGCAGCTGCCGCTCTCCTGGACCCATATGCGGCTACCATAGGCTTTCAGCAGTGGCGCGGCAATGGCACCATCGTTGCCCATACCGGAAAAGATGATGGCATGGCATCGGGCTCCGTAATGATCACCGATGTTCAGTAGTACCTGGTCAATAGAAGGGCCATAGGGGCCCGGCCAGGGCGTTTCCCGTTCCTTGAGTGCACCACTGTCATCGAGAGTCCATTCGCGTTCGACCGGCATCAGCACCACATCGCCATTGTGAACACGATACCCGGTTTCCGCCCGTCTCAGCTTGTAGTGGGCGTGGCGGCCAAGAACCCGTGTTAGCACTTCGGTGAAGTTATCATCAATGTGTTGGGCGTAGACAAACCCCACTGGCAACCCGGGCGGCAGGTTGTCCAGGAAGGTTTTCACCGCTGCGGGGCCGCCCAACGATGCCCCCAGAATCCAGACCTCGTCCGCCGGCAGCTCCGCTGAGGCCGGCTGGATCCAGTGAGGCAGTTTGGGAGAGCTTGCCGGTTGCGGTTGTTCCGTGGCCAGCTCTTCAATAGCGGCCGCGGAATCCAGCTTTTCCAGGTGACCCAGGGACTGCTCCAGCTTGTCCAGCAAACGGCGTTCCCAGCGGAAATACTCAGTGGTGCCCGGTTTTGGAGCGGGGTCGAGGCCAAACAGAACGGGTGCTTCGGTGTTCTCTAGCAGATGGTCAAACAGCACCGGGTGATCGGCTTCGTCTTCCAGGGTAATCAACCACAGGCTGGCATCCGGGAATTCAGAATAGCTCTGCAGACGATCCGGGTCTCCGGAAAAGCAAACGTCCAGGCCAAACCTGGACGATGCTTCCTGCAGGCGGTGGCGCTGCAAGACAATATCCGAGACGATACCGACCGCTGGCCGTCCTGGCTGGCCGGCCATCACTGATCCCTGGTCAGCCGCGTGATGGTGTCAAGCAGCTCGGTCTCCTGGAAAGGCTTGCCGAGGTATTCGTTGACACCAATGGCCAGCGCCCTCTCGCGGTGTTTTTCACCGGTACGGGAGGTAATCATACAGATCGGTGTGTCTCGCAGATTGTCATCATGGCGTACAAAGCTCGCCACCTCGAAGCCGTCCATGCGGGGCATTTCGATATCCAGCAGGATGATATCCGGCTTGTGGTCCTGCAGCTGTGCGACCGCATCGAGGCCGTCTTTGGCCGTGATCACTTCCATGCCATTGCGCTCCAACAGGCGAGACGTTACCTTGCGCACCGTTACCGAGTCATCCACCACCATCACCACGGTGGACTGCTCCTCACGGCGCGAGGCCTCTTTCGCCTTCTCGAGGTTCGCCAGGCGTTGGCGCTCCGAGAGTATATCGGAACGGATCATGGCCGGCAGATCAAGGATCACCACCACGTTACCGTCACCCAGAATGGTGGCGCCCGACACACCCCGGACCGTACTGAACTGCGGTCCGAGCGACTTAACCACGATTTCGCGGCTGCCCATCAGGCTGTCCACCTGCAGGGCCATGGGCTGTTCGGCGCCCCGCACCAGGATGACCGGCAACGGCAGGGCCTGACCCTGAAGCTTGGGATGGTGATCACTGTTCAGCAGGCTACCCAGATACTGCAGGCGGTACTGCTGGCCAGCGTATTCGTACATTGGTGCGTCGGGCTTGTAGTATTCCTCAAGCTCGTAGGTGCTGACCCGAACGATGCCCTCAATGGTGTTCAACGGAATGGCGTAGAAATCCTCGCCCGTGGACACCATCAATGCCCGGTTGACTGATACGGTAAATGGCAGTCGAACCGTAAAGACCGTGCCCTTGCCAACGGTGGAGTCGATGTCCAGGCTGCCGCCGAGCTGCTTGATCTCGCTGGCCACCACGTCCATGCCCACGCCACGGCCGGAAATCTGGGTAACGGCCTGGGCGGTGGAGAAACCGGGTTGCAGGATGAACTGCAGGATTTCCCGCTCGCTCAGGTCCTCGTCCTTGGCCATCATGCCCTGGCTGATGGCCTTGTCGCGAATGACCTGGGCAGGGATACCCGCACCATCGTCAATCATCCGCAACACCACATCGCCCCCTTCGCGGGTCAGCGACAGGGTGACTTCGCCGGTTTCCGGTTTGCCGGCCTTCTTGCGGTCAGACGGCTTTTCGATGCCGTGGTCCAGCGCGTTACGCAGCATGTGCTCCAGCGGCGCGATCATGCGCTCGAGGATGTTACGGTCCATTTCCCCTTCCGGGTTGCGGACATCAAACTCGACTTTCTTGCTGAGCTCGCCGCTGATCTGGCGGACAATCCGGCGCAGCCTGGGCACCATGGAGGCAAACGGAATCATCCGGGTCTTCATCAGGCCTTCCTGAAGTTCCGTGTTGATCCGCGATTGCTGCACCAGCAGGGTCTCGGTATCCCGAACCCGGTCGGACAGGGTTTCCCTCAGGTCCGCAAGGTCAGACGATGACTCCGTCAGGGCCCGCGACAACTGCTGGATGGCGGAATAGCGGTCCATCTCCAGTGGATCGAAGTCGTCGCCGTAATCCGGGCCGTGCTCTTTCTCAGCGCGGAACAGAATCTGGGTCTCGGTCTCGATTTCCATTCGGCGCAGCTGCTCGCGCAGACGCTCGATGGTGGCGGCCATTTCGTCCAGGTTGTGGCTGAAATCGCTGGTCTGCTGTTCCAGTCGACCACGGGTAATACTGGTTTCACCGGCCAGGTTAACCAATTCGTCCAGCAGCGGCGCGGAGACCCGGATGGTTTCCTGGGGTGCGCGCTGGGCGGCAGCCGCTTTCGCGGGCGTCTTGGACGGAACCTTGTTGGGTTTGGGCGCGGGTGCGACCGGTTTTTCCGGTTTGGCAGGCGCTTCCGCCCCCGGCTCCTGGGGCTTCGGCAATTCCTCTGTTGTTGCGTCCGGTTTGGTGGGCTCTGGAACAGCGCCTGTGTCTTCAAACCGCTTACGGATATCGCCCACCAGCGCCACAATCGCGTCGTGGTCATTGGTGATGGCCTGCCAGGCCTCGTCGCCCGGGGTATTACCGCCCAGGTCGATCAGCCGCGTTTCCAGCGCATGGGCCTTGTCGCCCAACTCGACAAGCTGCGACAGCCGAGCGCCACCTTTCAGGGTGTGGAGGGCGCGCTGGGCTTCCTGGTTAAAGTGGTGGTTAGCCGGGTCCTTACGCCAGTCATCCAGTAACTGCTCCAACTGGTCGAGGATCTCGCCGGCCTCTTCCAGGAAAATCTCCAGGACTTCGGCATCGACGGTTTCACCGCCTGCAGAGGGCTCAGCCTGATCAACGGACCCTGACAGCTCGTCACCGGAGACTTTGTGGGCGTCGTTCAGCGCCTCAACCAACACTTCGTCCGCGCTAGGCTTGTTGCCCTCTTCCAGACTGGTGAGCATGGTTTTCAGCGTGTCATGTGCTTTTTCACTGAGTTCCAGCAGGGTTGACTGATTGCCGGAGCCAGCGATCAGGGGGTCCAGGGCATCGGACCAGGCCTCGGCCAGATCAGCAATCGGGTCGACGTCGGACAGGCGAGCACCGCCTTTGAGCGTATGCAGCTCCTGTTGTAGCTGGGTAACGCCAGTCAATTCTTCGGGCTCTTCACGCCACTGGGCCAGGCATTCACCGATGGCTTCGTGAATCTCCAGACCCTCGTCGAGGAAGATGCCGACCAGATCATCATCGGAGGCCTTTGCAATGGCTTCCGTGACGGATGCCGGTTGTTCGTCGGCTGTGGATGCCTCGTCGAAGGGTTCCGGTTCTTCCGCAGGTTCTTCAGATTCAGCGGATGGTAATGGCTTGCCAGAGAGGATGGCTTCGACCTTGGCCACCAGTTCCGTTGCCGGCGGGCAGGGTTTCTGGGTGGCAACCTGTTCAACCATTTGTGCCAACCGGTCGTGGCAGGCAAATAGCAGGTCGTTCATGTCGTTGCTGGCGTCAAGCTGGCCTTCGGCGACCTTCTCGAACAAATCTTCAAGAACATGGGTCAGGTCGCCAATGGCATCGACGCCCGCCATGCGGGCACCGCCTTTGAGGGTGTGCACATCACGTTGAAGCTCGGCCGCCACGTCGCGGTTGTTGGAATCCTCGCTCCAGGTATGCAAAGCGCTGCCGGTCGAGTTAATCAGGTCGTAGGCTTCTTCCAGGAAGATGCCGATCAGTTCCGAGTCCAGGTGAGACAGATCGGTGGCGTGTTCCTCTTCAGGTCCCTCGGCCGTGATTTCTGGCTCTTCGGTATCATCCTCTTCCAATTCAGCCAGTGGAATCTCGTCGTCTTCTTCCGGCTCAGCGTCCTGCTGTCTGACATCAGTCACGGGCCTGGAGCCTGTGGCGCTGTCCATGTAGGCATGGATTTCACTGATCAGGTCCGGCGCCGGACGCGGTGGCTCCTGATGCTCGAGAGCATCGACCATGCCAGCCAGTCGGTCATGACAGCGGAACAACAGGTCGGAAAGCTCCCCGGTAACGGCAAGCCGTTGCTCGGTCAGTCCTTCAAACAGGTTCTCCAACTCATGGGAAAGATCACCCACCGGCTGAATATCTGCCAGGCGAGCGCCGCCTTTGAGGGTATGCAGGTCCCGTTGTAAAAGGCGTAAAAGATCCAGATTCTCGGTGCTGTCGCTCCAGCTCTGCAAGGCATCGGCGGTGCTGTCGATCAGGTCACGGGCTTCCTCAAGGAAGATCTCCGCCAGTTCCTGATCCATATCTTCATCGGTTTCCGCCAGTGGCGGCAGCTCACCACTGGGTTCCGGGGCATCTTCCGCCTCGACCTCCAGGCTGCGATCGATCTCTTCCAGATCCCCGGTGAACTCCTGCTCAAACGCATCCGGGCCATTGTCTGTGGGCGTCTGGGGAGCCAATGTTTCCAGGTTGGCAATCAGATCGACGTTGGCCTCGGTCGCAAGCCCGGCCGCTACCTGATCCATCATGTTGATCAGGTGCTCATGGCCTGCGCGTACACTATCGAAGAAAGGTGAATCGGGAACGAAATCGGGGTTTGAGGCGCGCTCGTAAACCTGTTTCAGGGCACTCGACAGTTCGGCAACGTCGCCCAGCCCGGCGTCCTGTGCGCCTTCGGTGAGTTGGTGCAACTCCCTGCGCAGCGTTTCCAGGGCGGAGGTTGCTTTGGGGTTTTCCGCCCATTCGTCAAGAATCCGGTCGGCATCCAGCAGGATATCCAGGCCTTCATTCAGGAACAGTTGAACCAGTTGCGGACGGGCACTCTCTTCCTGCTTGTCGGTCCGGGAGCCATCGCCACGAAGGGTGGCATTGCTGACCTGTTCCAGTTTTGCCAGGAAGGTTTCGGTGCCCGGTAGGTCAGCCTGGGGATTCTCCCGGATCTGGCCAAGGCCCTGAGTCAGGAAATGACAGGTATCGCCGATCAGGCTTATAACGTCGCGATCGGCCCGTTTGTTTCGTGCCCGGGCTTCCTTGACGAAGCGTTCCAGAGGCGTAATTACTGTTGCAATGGGTGCGATACCGGCGGTGTGCGCACTGCCTTTAAGGGTATGAAGCGCGCGTGACAGGTCGTCAGTATAGGCAACGCTCGCTTTGTCGCCCGCGGCGTCGAGGAAGTCCTGCAGGGTTTGCAGGTGGGTTTCGGTCTCGCTCTCGAAAATATCCAGCAGCACTGGATCGACGGCATCCTCTTCTGCTGCTGTCAATTCTGGCTCGGTTTCGCCGCTCACGGTTTCTGACTGTGGCTCAGACGGAGGCATGGTGCTGGTATCTGGAATTTCGCCGTTTGCCAAGGCATTGGCTCGTGCTTCCATGCTCGATGTATCGCGGGAGGGGGTCTGGCGTTTCTCGAAATCGTCAACCAACTCGGGCAGGGCTGCAGTAACGTCGTCCAGCAGCGCCGCGATGTCGTCATTCATGAAAATACTGCCGTCAATCACGCGGTTCAGCATGTTCTCGACAGACCAGGCCAGTTCGCCGACAACCAGCGCACCAACCATCCGACCGCTTCCTTTCAGAGTATGGAAAGCGCGCCGGACTTCCGAGAGCGCCGTGCGGTCATCGTGCTGACGCAGGAGCATTGGAAGGTATTCGCGAATGGTGTCCAGCACCTCGCCGGCTTCTTCAATGAAAATTTCGAGGATTTCATCGTCGATCAGGTCATCCCCGAACTCAGCCTCTGGTATGGACTGTTGCCCGGCATTGGCGGCTTCGCCGTCATTGCTACCATCGATTACGGGTAGCTCTTCATCCGCTGCACCGGTTTCTTCCGATACGCTGTCGATGTCGGTTTTTCGCGTGGTAGACAGAGCTTCAGCGCGCTCAATCAGCTCGGCAACCTCGCCATCGGCCTGTCCGTCACGGAAATCGTTGATCAGCGAGGGAATTCGGCTGTTGACGTCATCAATCAAACCGAACATGTCATCGGTAGGCCGGAGTGTCTGGTCGATCACCCGGTTGAGCAGGTTTTCCACCGACCAGGCCAGCTCACCGATGCTAGTGGCGCCCACGAGCCGGCCACTGCCCTTAAGAGTGTGGAACGCGCGGCGGACTTCAGTCAGTGCGTCGCGATCATCGTGGTTCTGACGCAGGCGAGGATAGAATTCGTTGATGGTTTCCAGAACTTCTTCGGCTTCCTCGATAAAAATGCCGAGGATTTCGTCATCCAACAACTCTTTATCAGAGCTCTTGGATTCGGCTTCCACCGACTCGACGGGTACTTCCGCGCCAACAACCGGTACTTCGTCGGCGGTCGGATGTTTCCAGGTGGGCTCTTCGCCAACCGGAAAGCCGAGGGAGTTCAGGCTGGCCTCGGCAACCCCGAGCACACTCTCGTTGTCGCTTATGCCCTCGGCAAGCCGCTCCAGATAGTATTCAATACTGGTAATGGCGTCAGCCAGTGTGTCGAGCTGTTTCCAGTCGGGAACCTGCTTGCCCCCCAACAGTACGTCGGAGATGTAATGTTCGGCCGAGGCGAGCATGTCGGCCACGCGATCAAGGGGAATCAGGCTCAGGCCACCACGGATGCTGTGCAGCAGGCCGGGGACGTGTTCGATTTCACCGGTTTCCCATTGAGAAGCGATGAAATTGACGATGGCCGTTTTTACCTGCTCCAGCGTATTGCGGGATTCCCGCAGCAGAGCGCTGCTGGCTTCACCCAGTTCGCGGGAACCAAGGTTGATTGTTTGGGTGTCATCACCAGTGACATCGGATTCCGACTGTCGGTCACCGTCGAGGCCAGCCAGGCTGGCTTCGACATAAAGCAGGGCGCCGGCAATATCCATCAGGGTGCCGTCATCCACGGAGTCGGACTGGCTGGCGAGCTTTTCCACCAGTTCGATCTGTTCGGTAATGACTTTGCGGGGTATCCCAAGGCCCAATACGGCCAGAGTATTAGCGACCTGGCGCAGGCCCGGAAGCAGTTCTTCCAGTTCATCGTTCTGGCGTAGCTCGGAGCGCACAAACAGATCGAGCTGGTCCTTGAGCTTGGCCAATTCCTCATTGAGGGCGCTGACCACCGAATGGATCGCGTCACGGCCAGGGCCAGAAACCCGGCTCTTGGCGGCGTCCACATCATCGTCGGAGGGTAAAGCCTGGTCGAGCCGGTAACTGTCGCGCAGTTCCTTTACGTGGGGCGTGTCGAGGTCGCGGGCACGAGCCACGTAGTAAAGCAGGTGTTTCAGCAGCGCTTCTGGAACGGCCTGTTGCAGGATATCAACATGTTCGTCAGTGAGGCGGCGGATCTCGGCGTCCAGCTCGCGCAGCAGGGACTTCACTGCGGTGTTGGCGGGGTTCGCATGCTGCTGGAGAGTCTCCACGAATGCTCCGGCCGCTTTCCAGAGTTCGCCCCGGGGGGTTTTCTGGCACAGGCGGATCAGCCGCTGGATGACCTTCTGCATGTAGTCAAAGTGCGCGTCCAGGTCGGCCTCACGGATCACGCCAGCAAGGGCGAACTGATACATCTGGCGCAGTTTGCGGATATGTCCAAGTACCTTCGGATCTTGAAGACGCTGGGAAACATTAGCGGCAGCGGTTGCCCGCGAGGGCGACAGGTCGGGCTTGAACAGCGATGTATCGGACAGCAGAGACTCGCCCCGTGCAGCGCGGAGATCGTTCAGCAATGGCAGCAGCACCATCGGAAAATCGTCTTTGCTACTGGTCAGATGCTCCAGATACTGGGGCAGTTGCAGGATGGCCTGCATCAGCACATCGACGGCATCGTCCACACTGGTGACGGTTTCATTCAGGACCGCCTGGGTCAGTTTCTCCATTTCCTCGGTCAGCAGGGCGGCGCCATAAAGCTCAACCATCTGCAGGGTACCGTGGACCTGGTGGAGATAGTTCAGGCAGAAGCGCAGGCGCGCAGTGTCGTCACGATTCTCGACATACGCTTCCAGTGCGTGCTGACCCTGGGTCAACGTATCCTGTATTTCGCCCCGAACCCAGTCCAGGGCGATGCTGTCATGGTGTTTGCCCATAACCACTCCGGTTATTCTTCGTCAGTCTGGCGCTTGATCCACGCCAGCACATGTTCCGAGGGTACCCTCTGTAAGCCAGGGGGCTGCCAGTCGGTCAACTCCCCTTGACCCAGGACCAGCAACCCCCCGGGCGCCAGCCGCTCCGCAAGTCTTTTCACGATTTCCCGCCGGCGCCAGCGCCGGAAATAAATCAGCAGATTCTGGCAGAAGATAATGTTCATTCCGTGCATCGGAGCGTGTTTCAAGTCCAGTACATTCAGCCTGGTAAAACACACCCGCTCCCGGATGCTTTCTACAATCTCGACGTTGTTCCGCTCCGCCGGCCGGAAATACCGGGCCTTCATGGCGTCATTCATTCCCATCAGCTTGCGGGCACTGAACAGGCCGGACTGGGCCTTGTCGATAGCCGGTTTGCTGATGTCAGAGCCAGTGACACCGAACAACGGTTGAAGCGACAACCCTTCCATGCATTCGTTCAACAGCATGGCCAGCGTGTAAGGCTCCTCGCCAGTCGAGCATCCCACACTCCAGGCCTCCAGAGGGCGCCTCTTCAGCGTTTCCCGGGGCCGGGTAAGCACATAGTCAGACACCAGCCGGAAAGCATCCGGATCCCGGAAGAACCGGGTTTCCTGAACCGTCAGCCGGTCCACCAGGGTGGACCACTCAATAACAGCGTCCGGGCCGGATACGATCATTTCGTAGTAGGCCTGATAGCTACTGCAACCAATCTCCCGCATGCGGATTCCGAGGTTGGTCTCGAGAAACGATTTGCGCCCGGAAGACAGGATGATGCCGGTACGATGCTCAAGCAGTGTCTGCCACTGGTTGAACTGCGCCTCATCCATGTCGGGAAGTCGGCGCAGTGACCAGACGCCTTCGGCGGGTGACAGATGGTTGCGTGTTTCAGCCATAAACTGTCAGCAGCCTCGGAGCGGTTGTCAGCTCACCACCGGTACGTCGCTGTCTTCCTCTTCTTCCTGGTCGGCCGACTCTTCCTCGGGCAGTGTGAAGCCCGCAACAGAGGACCGCAGTTCAGACGCCATTTCTGCCAGGTTACCGATAGACTTCGCAGTCGCGTTGGTACCGGAGGACGTCTGCGAGGTAATTTCCTGGATGACGTTCATGGTGTTGGAAATGTGCGCCGCAGAGGACGACTGCTGACGTGCTGCGTTGGAGATGTTCTGGATCAATTCCGCCAGAGACATGGATACGTTCTCGATTTCCTCGAGGGCGATACCCGCGTCCTGTGCCAGGCGGGCACCACGGACCACCTCGGCGGTGGTGTGTTCCATGGAGATAACGGCTTCGTTGGTATCCGACTGGATCGTCTTAACCAGCGCTTCAATCTGCTTGGTTGCCGCAGAGGAACGTTCCGCCAGTCGCTGAACTTCGTCCGCAACTACCGCGAAGCCCCGGCCTGCGTCACCTGCCATGGAGGCCTGGATCGCAGCGTTCAGGGAGAGGATGTTGGTCTGGTCGGCGATGTCGTTGATCAGGGATACGATGTCACCGATTTCCTGGGAAGATTCACCCAGACGCTTGATCCGTTTGGAGGTTTCCTGAATCTGCTCACGGATGTTGTCCATGCCGCGGATGGTGTTCTGTACCACTTCCGCGCCTTTTTTCGCGATCGCAACCGACCGCTCCGCAACCGCGGAGGATTCAGCCGCGTTCGAAGATACCTGGTCGATGGACACCGCCATCTCGTTCACCGCGGCGGAGGCGCCGGCAATTTCCTGGGCCTGGTGCTCGGAGGCATCCGCCAGGTGCATGGCCGTGGCCTGGGTTTCCTGGGCGGCTGACGCTACCCGTACCGCAGTGCCACGAATCGCCTGTACCAGTCCGCGCATCTGGTCGATCGCGTAGTTGATGGAGTCAGCGATGGCGCCGGTGAAGTCCTCGGTAACCGTGGCCTCCGTGGTCAAGTCACCATCCGCCAGGTCAGCCAGTTCGTCCAGCAGTCGCAGGATTGCGTTCTGGTTCTGCTCGTTCTGTTCCTGGGTTGTTGCCAGGCGCTCCTGGGCTTCGCGGTAGAGCACCACACCGATCATCACAACGATACCGACCATCGCGGCCAGGATGATGAACGCCAGCGTGGGGCTGATGAAACGGGATCCGGCCTGGCCGGTGAATTTCTCGGACAGAACCGACAGTTCGTCCAGCAGAACCTGTGAATTCTGGAAGATGTCGCTGGCTGCAGTACGCACCTTGAAGAGGTCGGGAGAGGCTTCAAGGATGGCGTCTACGTTCTGGGAAACGAATTCGAACAGTTCGCCAACGGCTTCCAGGCCATAGATGGCGTCTTCATCGTTTACCTGGGAGATGCCCATGGCCGGGTTGCCATTGACCTGGCCGTCAAGAACCCGGCCAAACAGGCTGGCGTCGCGGCCGAACCGGTCGGCGGCGATAACCGCGTCTTCGTCACCGGAGAGAACGTTGTTGACCGAGCGAACGATCCGCTCCGCCAGCAGTGACTGGCGCTGAGCCAGTGCGATCTGTTCGGCGGGCGCATCGTTGTCCAGCAGGATTTGAACGATGTCGTCGTATTCCACCTGCAGCTGCGGGATGGTTTCGTTCAGCGTCCGCGCCACTTCGTGAAGGCCGAGTACCGCGTCCTGGGTGGACAGGATACTGTCGGCGTTGTCACGAACGGACTCCCAGGTTGCCTGCACGTTGCTGTTCTGTGCAACCTCGCTCGGGGGCAGGCCGGTTTCCGGATTGCCGTCAACTACATAGCTCCACAGCTGTTCGAACTCGTCACGGGAACGTCGCAGTGCGTCGAACGCTGAAGCGGTGCCACCGGCGGCTTCCGTCGCGTTTTTCGCGATTTCCTGGGACAGCACCCTCAGTTCGGCTGAGTGAGCGATGTATTCCTGATCGTTCTGGCTGTCCCGATTGATAATGAACAGCACCGCAACGAGCAGGACGGTCAATGCGATCAGCGCGGCAATCAGGCCGGCAACCAGTTTGTTGCCTCCCTGTCCCATACTGAGTCTTCCGGCTCTATTTTTCATTTTCTGGCTCCCGGCCTCTTCGTAATAGTGGCAAGTTTGTTTCTGCGGGCGTTGGGCAGGCGGGAAGATGTTCCTGCCAATGTCACCACCCTTACCATTGCGCTACATCCAGGAAGCGTTCGTCACCGAGAAGCTCGGCGGCGGAAAACACTTTCCAGACTTCCTCGTTACGCTCGTAGCCGCCATTCACAAACGGCTGAACGCTTGCAGGCACATCCTGTGGCGATGCCACGAAGCTGTCCACTGCGAAATACTGCATACCTGAGACGCTGTCGACCACCAGGCCACTGAATACGTCGCCCTGCTCGACAACCAGTACCCGGCGTTCGCGAGTGCTGCGTGAAGAACGGGGAACTTCAAAAAAGCCGGCAAGGTCGACCAGTGGCAGGAGGCGGCCACGTACGTTGGCGGCGCCCATCATAAACGGATGAACACCGGGTATATGGGTATAGCGGGGAACATGGAGAATTTCAGTGACTTCACCCATGGGCGCTACGTAACGCTCACCCGCCAGAACAAAGCCGATTCCGTTCCAGAGTTCAACGGCTTCCTGTTGTTCCGGCAGACCGGCAGCCAAGGCGCGGCTGCGTCGGGCGATATCCGTCAGAACGGCAAAAGGGGCGGCCTGGGCGGACATGCTTACTCCACGGTTGGGGATCAGGCAATCAGGCTATTGATTGTTTTGATCAGGTCGTCTTCAACGACGGGTTTTACGAGGTAACCCTTTGCACCCTGACGTGTTCCCCACACGCGGTCTGTTTCCTGATCCTTGGTGGTGACAATCACTACCGGGATAGAAGCGGTTTCCGGGGCGCGGGTCAATTGACGAGTTGCCTGAAAGCCGTTCAGGCCGGGCATAACGACGTCCATCAGGACCAGATCTGGTGTTTCGGCGCGTGCCTTGGCAACGCCGTCGGCTCCGTTGTCGGCCGTCAGCACGTCGTGCTTGTGCTTTTCCAGAATGGTCGAGATTTTCTTAACCTCTGTCGGGGAATCATCAACAATCAGAATGCGGGCCATGGTGTCCTCAATAGTTCTTTGCTTCAGCAGTTTTACTGTTCCGCCTGGGGAACATACTGGCGAATCGTGTTTAGAAGCTCGTCCTTGCTGAACGGTTTGGTCAGGTACTGGTCTGACCCGACAATCCGGCCTTTGGCCTTGTCGAACAGTCCGTCTTTACTGGAGAGCATGATGACCGGCGTCTTTTTGAAAGAGGAATTATTCTTGATCAGCGCGCAGGTCTGGTAGCCGTCCAGCCGGGGCATCATGATATCGACGAAAATGATATTGGGCTGGGAATCGGCAATTTTCGCCAGAGCGTCAAAGCCATCTGTTGCGGTAATGACTTCGCAACCGACTTTCTTAAGAAGGGTTTCGGCGGTGCGACGAATGGTCTTGCTGTCGTCGATCACCATAATCTTCAGATTCTCGAAGTTGTCATCCATTGTCCAACTGCCTTGCGCTCAGCGACTGTCGTTATTTTCAACCGGGGTTTTTAACACAAACATTAACGATGTTCTATAAATCCCGCTCATTTATAGAGTATTGGGGGCCGGATAAAAAGTATAACTTTGTGACCAAATGTACTTCTGCCTGGAAAGTCACGAAATTGATACAGGATTTCTCCGGATGCATTCGCGGCTCGGGTACAATACCATTTGTGTCCACAGCATAGCATTTATTCCCAGGATCGCTCTGCAGACCGGTTCGTGTTTTCAACCTTTTATCTGGCGAGGCATTATGACAGTCCGACTTGGTATCGTGATGGACCCCATAGAGAAGATCCATTTCAAGAAAGACAGCTCACTGGCCATGTTGCTGGCAGCGCAGAAGCGGGGCTGGGAAATCGAGTATATGGAGCTGCCAGACCTGTATCTGAAAGGTGGGCAGGCGAGGGCCCGAACCCGTGACTTGACTGTACACATGGACCCGGAAGACTGGTTCGGTTTCGGTGGCGCCCAGGACCGCGCTCTGGGGGACCTCGACGTTATCCTGATGCGGCAGGATCCACCGGTGGACCGGGAGTTCCTGATGGCCACGTTTATTCTGGAAATCGCCGAGCAGCAGGGTGCCCTGGTGGTCAATCCAGCGTCTACGCTGCGGGATTGTAACGAAAAGTTGTTTGCCGCCCAGTTCGAAGACTGCACCCCGCCGTTGATCGTCACCCGTTCGGCCGAGCGACTGAAGGAATTCTACGCCGAGCATGGTGACGTCATCATGAAACCGGTGGATGGCATGGGCGGGCGCTCCATCTTCCGGGTCAAGGAAAACGACGATAACCTTGGGGTTATTATTGAAACCCTGACCAACGATGGCGCCCACCAGGCGATGGCGCAGAAATACGTACCCGAGATCAAACAGGGCGATAAACGCATCCTGTTGATCGATGGCGAGCCGGTTCCCTACGCGCTGGCGCGCATCCCCTCTCAGGGTGAGAATCGTGGAAACCTGGCCGCCGGAGGGCGGGGGGAAGGTCGTGAACTCACGGTACGTGATCGGGAAATCTGTGACCGTGTGGCGCCAGTGCTCAAGGAAAAAGGACTCATTTTTGTCGGTATCGACGTCATCGGTGACTACCTCACCGAAATCAATGTCACCAGTCCCACCTGCATCCGGGAACTGGATGCCGCCTATGGCATTGATATTTCAAGTCAGTTGCTGGATGCCATCGAGCGCCGTCTGAAGTAATGGTGTCCAGCCAGGTTTAACCGAGGGTAAATAGCAGTAATGGCAGTACAGGTCAGCGATTTCGATCGGTTTTCGTTCACGCTCTTCATGGCGCTGGCGCTCCACGCCATCGTGGTGCTGGGTATTACCTTTGCGCCCGAGCCCCCGCGTTCCTCGGCCCAGACCATGGAAATCACGCTCTCCCAGTTTGATGACGAGACTGACCCGGAGGAAGCCGATTTTCTGGCCCAGACCAGCCAGAAAGGCAGTGGTACCGAGGAGGAGCCGGTGGAAATGACCACCCCGCAGCCTTCCGAAGTCAGCCAGCCGGAGGTCGCTGAGGTTCAGCCGGAGCCTCCGTCCCGCGTTGAGCCCAGGCAAGAGCAGGAACAGCCGGTAGTGCAGACGCAGGCCCAGAATGAACGCCAGGTGTCGGAGCCTTCAGCGGCGGAGCCGGCATCGGATGAGCCGCTACCGGTGAAGGAAAAGAAAAGCCTGATGGAGCGCAGTCTGGAGATTGCCAGTCTGGAGGCGCGGTTTGATCAGCAACGCAGGGCCTACGCCAAGAAACCCCGGGTCATGCGTGTTACCGCGGCTTCGACGTTGAAATCAACCAACGCCTGGTATGTTCAGAACTGGGTCGGCAAGGTAACCCGTGTCGGCAATATCAACTATCCTACCGAGGCCAGGCGAGCCGGAATCTATGGCACTCTGCGGATGCTGGTTTCCATGAAGAAGGATGGCACAATAAAGGAACTGGCTATACTCGAATCATCCGGCAGTAGCGTGCTTGATGATGCAGCCATACGCATCGTGAGAATGGCAGCGCCTTTCGCGCCTTTCCCGGATGAGATGCGCGAGAATGTCGACGAACTGGAAATTATCCGCACCTGGGTATTCGAACGGCGGGGGCTGACATCGGGATGACAGCATCAAAACACTCTCCACACAGCCTGCGGCACCAGTTTCTGGTGGCGTCTCCTTATTTGCAGGACCCACGTTTCCACGGTGCAGTGATCTATCTGTGCGAGCATTCGGATGAAGGCGCCCTGGGGCTGACGGTGAACCACCCCCTGGACATCCACCTGGGGGAAATTCTGGAACAGCTGGACATGGAGGGTGGCGAGCTCGACGTTCCGGTATACGGAGGTGGCCCGGTTCAGCCCGAGCGCGGGTTTGTGCTGCATTCCCCGGACGCGGGCTGGCAAAACACGGCGCAGGTGGCTGACGACGTCTTGCTGACCACCTCCCGTGACGTGCTGTCTGACATTGGCGCAGGCAGCGGGCCAAAGAATTACCTGGTGTGCCTGGGCTATGCGGGCTGGAGTGAGGGACAGCTGGAAGAAGAGCTCTCCAGCAACGCCTGGCTGACCTGTCCCGCCACCGCCGACATCCTGTTCGGGACACCCTGGGAGGAGCGGTATCAGGCCGTGCTGAAGCTCATTGGCATTGACCTCAACCAGCTCAGTGAGTTTGTGGGCCATGCCTGAGGCTGGAAACCGGCGGGTAATAGCGTTTGATTTCGGCACCCGCCGAATTGGTGTGGCCAGTGGTCAGGAAATGCTGGGCACGGGTAAGCCTCTGACCATGCTGCCGGCCCGTGATGGGGTTCCCGACTGGGAACAGATTGGTCGGCTGCTGAAAGAATGGCAGCCGGACCGTGTGCTGGTCGGCCTGCCCCTGAACATGGACGACACCGAAAATGACATGTGTGCACGGGCGCGGAAATTTGGCAAACGCCTGCACGGTCGCTTTCACGTCGAGGTTGAGATGGTGGACGAACGTCTCACCAGCTTTGAGGCCAAGGGCGATGTAATGGCGTCCGGTGGCAGCCGTGATTTCGGCCGCGATGGCGTCGATGACCGCGCCGCCGTGCTGATTCTGGAAACCTGGTTTCACCAGCAGGAGTCCCGTTCGTCCTGACCGGGCCCGGGCTGCTGACTATGGGGATTTAAATGACTGCATTGCTTGAAATCGACCGGCTGCTGGATGACCTGGAAGCTGGCCTGCGCAAAAAGCTGGAAGAGCGTGGCGTAACCTCCCCGGCGCTGATTGGCATTCGCACCGGCGGTGTCTGGCTGGCGGATGTCATGAGTAAGCGCCTGGGCCTGCAGGAACCCTGGGGGGAACTGGATATTTCCTTCTATCGCGACGACTTCAGCCGCATTGGACTGAACCCGAAAGTGAAGCCGTCCAGCCTGCCGTTCAGCACCGAAGACCGTGACATTATCCTGATCGATGACGTGATCATGAGCGGCCGTACCATTCGCGCGGCCATGAACGAAATCTTCGATTATGGCCGGCCGGCGAGTATCATCCTCGCCACGTTGGTGGATCTGGGCGCTCGGGAGTTGCCTGTTCAGCCAGATGTGACCGGGCGGGTGCTTGCCCTGCAGTCGCATCAGCGTGTCAAACTGCGGGGGCCGGACCCACTGCACATAGAACTCCAGGAAACAGGCCACTAATCAGCGAACGCAAAACATCAACAGGCGACCCATGACGGCAACCGATCCCTCACAAACCTCCCTGCAGCTGACCGCGGATGGCCAGTTACGCCATTTCCTGACCCTCGACGGTCTGAACCGCGCTCTGCTGACGGAAATCCTGGACACCGCGGATTCGTTTATCGAAGTGGGGGAGCGCAGCATCAAGAAGGTGCCACTGCTGCGGGGGCGCACCGTGGTCAACCTGTTCTTCGAGTCCAGTACCCGCACCCGCAGCACCTTCGAACTCGCTGCCAAACGGCTGTCGGCCGACGTGCTCAACCTGGACATCAACACGTCCGCAACGTCCAAGGGCGAATCCTTGTCGGACACACTGTTGAACCTGGAAGCCATGGCCAGCGACATGTTCGTGGTGCGCCATTCCCAGAGTGGTGCCCCCCATTTTATCGCCGAGAGCGTTACCCCTGGAGTTGCCATTATTAACGCGGGCGACGGCCGCCACGCCCACCCAACCCAGGCCATGCTGGACATGCTCACCATTCGCCAGCACAAGGGTGAATTCGAAGGCCTGAAGGTGGCGATTGTCGGTGATGTGCTGCACTCGAGGGTGGCCCGTTCCCAGATTCGCGCCCTGAATGAATTGGGCGCCGCTGAAGTACGCGTCATTGCGCCTGCCACCCTGCTGCCAAGGGACGTTGAGAGCCTGGGGTGTACCGTGGAATACGACATGACCCGGGGTATGAAAGATCTGGATGTGGTGATCATGCTGCGCCTTCAGAAAGAGCGCATGGAGGGCGCACTGCTGCCCAGCGAACGCGAGTTTTACCGGCTCTACGGCCTGAATCAGGAGAAGTTGGCGTTGGCCCATCCCGAGTGTATCGTCATGCACCCTGGGCCGATCAACCGGGGCGTGGAAATCGAGTCTGCGGTGGCCGATGGGCCGCAATCAGTGATCCTGAATCAGGTCACCAATGGCATCGCCATTCGTATGGCGGTGATGTCCATGGCCATGGGAGGCCAGATGGCCGAGCGTAGTCGCAAGCTGGCGGGGAGGGCCCAGGGATGAGCAGCCTTAAGATTATCGGTGGCCGCCTGGCCGATACCAATGCCGAAACCACTGTTCTGGTCCGTAACGGGCGTATCGCCGCCCTGGGCGAAGCGGCCGGGAAGGAACCCGCCGACCACGATTTCGACGCCACAGGCTGCCTCCTGACACCCGGATTTGTGGATCTGTGCTGCAACCTGCGGGAGCCGGGCAACGGCCAGAAAGGCAATATTGCTTCGGAAAGTCTCGCCGCCGCGCATGGAGGCTTCACAACCCTGTGTGCCTCGCCGGACACCTCGCCGGTCAATGACTCAGGCGCGGTAACCAACCTGATCCTGGACGTGGCCGCGAAGCGCTCTTCGGTGCGGGTATTGCCGGTTGGCGCAATAACCCGTGGCCTGGAAGGCGAACTGCTCAGTGACATGGCGGGCCTGGCCGGTGCTGGCTGTATTGCACTGGGCAACGGCGCCCGCCCGGTGAAAAACGCCAGGGTGTTGCGCCGCTGTATGGCCTACGCCCGAACATTTGGCCTGACGGTGATGTTCAGCCCCGAAAACCAGGCGCTGGCGGCGGACGGCTACGCCCACGATGGCCTTGTGGCCTCCAGGCTGGGCCTGCTGGGCATCCCGGAGGTGGCAGAAACCGCCGCGGTCATGGAAATGCTGTTGCTGGCAGAGGAAACCGGGGTTCGACTGCACCTTGGTCAGCTCTCCTGTGCCCGCAGCGTGGAAATGCTGGCCGATGCCCGCAAGCGAGGCATTGCAGTAACCGCCGATGTGGCCATGCACCAGTTGATGTTCACCGAGGACGCCCTGTCGGGATTCGACAGCCGCTATCACGTGCGACCGCCACTGCGCTCTGAAAAGGACCGCCAGGCGTTACTGGGCGGTGTGCGGGATGGCGTGATCGACGCCATTACAAGCCAACACCAGCCCCACGATTCCGCTGCCAAGCAGGCGCCTCTGGCGGCGACGGAACCGGGGCTGTCCACCATCGAAAGCACGCTGTCGATGGGGTTGTTGCTGGTCGAGCGTGGCGATCTGGATATGGGTAGCCTGATCCGCTCGCTGACTGGTGGCCCGGCGGAGGTCATTGGCCGTTCTGCCGAGCTCCGGCAGGGTGCGGTTGCAGACCTGTGTGTGTTTGATCCCGACGCCACCTGGGTTCCCAACGACAGCAGCCTCAACTCCGTTGGGCGTCATGTGCCGCTGCCAGGAAAGGCCCTTCCGGGCCTCGTTCGTCTGACCCTGTGCGACGGGCGGCAGGCCTGGCCCCAATCTGACCTGTAGCTCCCGTCTTCAGATCGCTTCATATCAGCAAAGTGTGGCAGAGGTTGCGTAGCCTCTGTCGAGCCCGTCACAGTTCCTTACTTTTTTGCCCCAGAGCCCTTGAAGACAGGCACCCGTGCCAACGTATTCTTACCATCGCCGGCATAGTCTCGGCGAAGGAATGCGGTGACCTGTGCACATGTGGATGTGCCGTCGCCCTACAATAATAATTCAGGAGTCATCCCCGTGAAATCAGTCAACCTCCCGCGAAAGGCCACTGCGGTGGCAGCTCTGTGTGCCACTCTTGTGTTGTCGCCGTTCGTCCAGGCGGAATCAGACATCATGGAGCGAAGCTTCTGTGTGTTTGATCCGGTCGGTGCCAACGGCCCTCTGTTTGCCATTACCAAAACCTTCCAGCCGGTGGCCCTTAAGGAAGGTATCAGGCTGGACCTGCGTGCCTATACCGACGAGAAAGTCGCGGCCGAGGACTTCAAGGCCGGCCAATGTGATGCCGTGCTATTGACCGGTACCCGTGCCCGCGAATTCAACAAGTTTACCGGCACCCTGGAAGCCATGGGCGCTGTGCCCGGTGAAGAGGAAATGCGGCTGCTGTACAACACCCTCAGCCAGGAAAAGGCACGCCCGTTCCTGATTGACGGTGACTACGAAGTGGCTGGCGTGTTCCCCGGCGGCGCGGTGTACCTCCACACCCGGGATCGGGCCATTGATTCGGTGGAAAAACTGCAGGGAAAACGCATTGCCACGCTGGATTTCGACACCGCGTCCGTGCGCATGGTGCGCCACGTGGGGGCGTCTGTGGTGGGCTCCAACTCGGCCAATTTTGCCGGCAAATTCAACAACGGCAGTGTTGATCTGGCCTACGCCCCGGCAGTCGCATACTCGCCCCTGGAACTCTACAAGGGCGTGAATCCGAACGGCGGGGTGTTCAAGTACGCGTTGGCCTATATGAACTTCCAGGTGATTATCCACCGCGACCGCTTCCCGGACGATGCTGGCCAGATGGTGCGTGACCAGGCCATCAAACGCATTGACGAGGCCTATGAAATCATCGCCGAAGCCGAGGCTGGTATTCCCGACGACGTTTGGATGCATCCGCCACAGGAAGATGTGGCCGAGTACGACAAGATGCTGCGCAAAGTGCGGTTGTCGTTGCTGGAGGATGGTGTCTACGACACACGTGCGATCAGCCTGATGAAAGCGATTCGTTGCCGGGTGGACGGTTCCCGTTCCGAGTGCGCCTCCTGAGCCGAGAATGGAAGGGGCCCGGGCGGGCCCCGGTTAGCGCCTTAACGGATGGAGTCTTTCAGTGCCTTGCCTGCCTTGAAGCCGACAGTTTTGCTGGCGGGTATCTTGATGGTTGCACCGGTTTGAGGATTACGGCCATCCCGAGCCTCACGGCTGCGGATGTTGAAAGTACCGAAGCCGATCAGAGTGGTATCTTCGCCACGGGCAGCGGCTGAGGAGATCTGATCGGTAAAAGCGGTGATGACTTCGCTGGCTTTGTCCCGGGACAGTCCGGTTTTATCCGCAACGGCGGCGGCAAGTTCAGGTTTGCGCATCGGGTACTCCTTTTTGTCGTTTTTGGTCACTGGCCGGCGGATGCGAAACCGTCGGCTGATCAAATCTATAGCGGTTTGCAGGCCAATGTGCAAACCGGTAATCAGAATGCATTTGAAACTCCGTATCCAATTGCGGGACGTGTCTCATAAAAACAGGGAGTTGTCGGCGATAATACCGTTTTGGTTACAAAGCGTAACAGATTGTGAGTGCTGCCTCGGCCTGGCGACACTCCGGTTCTGAACAAATGCTCCGCACAACAAAAACGCAGAAAAGTGGAAGGTATTACGTTATGACGAGTTTTCAGAAACCCGCCAGTCCGGCTCAACGGGGCAATACACGTTTCCGTGGAGCAATGGCCGCTGTACTTGCCAGTGTGGTTTTGAGTGGTTGTGGTGTCGTCAACAACATGATCTACAAAACCACCGGCGACGTGATGCAGGGCTTTTCTCGCAACCACACCGTACCCTATCTGCTGGAAAGTGAGGATCTCGCCATGGGTTGCGCCATGAGTGAGGCCACCGCGCCCCTGCTGATGTCTTTCGGTCGGGTTACCAGTGAGCCTGACCAACTGGCGGTAATGCTGTACCTGTCGGCTGGCGGGTGTGCAGAGGAGCAGGCACGGGAACACGAATTGGATGGCCTGGCGGCACTGCGCGCGATGGATGCGGAAGAAGCGGAAGACGCCATGATTCGCCAGAAGCGCGCACTTTCCCTGGCCGCCAAACGCTATCACCGGGGCTGGAAGCACCATAACGCCTTCTATGGCAAACCCGATGCGGGTGAGTGCCCTGGTTTCGATGATGACCTGGGCGAGTTCATCTACATGGCGGGCTTGTTGTCTGGCTTGCAGGCCCTGAACGCTGAAATTAAGTCCACCTCGTCCATCGGCGTCCCCAAAAACATTGGCTCTACGGTTTCGCGCGCGACCCGTTGTCTGGAAAACGACAAATGGTGGGGGGCTCCCATGGCACTGCGTGCGACTGTCTGGGCAATGATTCCTGGCGCACTGCCAGAAGGCGAGGACCCTTTCGAACGGCTGGAAATTGCCGACGCCCAGGGCGAGGAAGCTGGTGTCAGGATCAGCCATGTGTTCCACGCCATCGCGGCCCAGAACAAAGGTGACGAGGAACGCCTTCGCGGTGTGATCCGTAGCCACGCTCAGGCCATCGAGGAAACGCCAGCGAACGAGGAGTGGGCCTTTGTCGATGCGATGGCCACGGACATGATTGTGGCGATCTCCGATCGACTGTGGATGGAGAATACCGGGCACCGGACGCCCATGGGGCAACTGGGTACCTTCTGGGATGACGAGAAGGAAGCGGTCGAAACCATGGATCTGGACGATCTGCTGTAAATCAATGTTCCCAGAGTAAACTGTTATGTCCCAGGGTGGTTTTCGACGTAATGGGTTGGAGTGGTTGTCCTCTCTGCCGGCCTGTCTGCTTCTGCTGTCGGTGGTGCTGTTTTCCACCAGTAGCGACATCCACAATCAGATGCTGCGCGGCGGCGAGCAATTGTGGAGCGGCTACTACAAGCTGAGGATCGACCCGGTACAACCCACCTGTGACCCGAACGTGGACATCGACGCCGCTGTTCAGGAAGAGTTGGCGAAAGAGGGCTCCGACAACCCCATGGCGGCCCTTCTGGGAGAGTCCGAGAAAGACCCGGATGAGGTTCGTCTGGCCATCGAACGTTCGGTGGCGGACTGCCGCCAGAGCTATCAGAGTTACGAGAATCTCAAGGACAAGCTTACTCCCGGCGTAAAAGCCTACCGGGCTGTGGAGCTGTTTGTGGCCGACCTGATCGCCCTCGGCCTGGAGTCCCAGCGCTACATACTGGTGATCCTGGTCATGCTGTGCGCGGTGACCGCCACCCTGACTCGCCACCATATTGCCATGCGGGCCATGGAAACCCGCCTGGACTACATGGTTTCCCACACGCTGCAGACCGTCGCCAATGCCATGCTTCTGGGGTCCAGCGTGATCTTCCGCCAGTCCAGTTTTGGCGCCGACACCACCATGTCGTCCGATGAACTGTTACTCCATAACCTGTGGATTACCGGTTTTGCCGCACTGACGCTTACCAGCCTGTACCGGCTCGTCAGGGTGCCGGATGACCTGAGGGAAGGCGGTGATCTGAACAAGGCCTTCCTGGCGGTGCCTCTCTATACCGCCATGTGTCTTATATCGGGGACCTATTTTGCGCTGATTGGTCACGCCTCTGGTATTGGTATCTATCTGGGCAAAATGATGGAGCTCTCCGACATGTTCCTGAACGTCGGACTGTACGTGTGGGTAGGCATGATGCTGAAGCAGACGCGCCTGGCCACCCTGGTGTTCAACGTCTTCCGGCCCTGGCGCATGCCGCCTGAAATGCTCGCTGTCGTAGCGGTGCTGGTGGCTGCGGTGCCCACTGCCTACACTGGCGCGTCCGGGATCTTTGTCATTGCGGCCGGTGCGGTTATTTACAGCGAACTACGTGCTGCCGGTGCCCGCCGTCACCTGGCCCTGGCGGCAACCGCCATGTCCGGTTCCATGGGTGTGGTCGTGCGGCCCTGCCTGCTAGTGGTGGTCATTGCCTACCTGAACAGGGAAGTCACCACGGACGAGTTGTTTGGCTGGGGTATATGGGTGTTCGTGCTCACCGCGACCATGTTCACGGTGGTGGCCCTCACGGTGAACCGTCAGAGCTGGTTTAACCTGGCTCCGGCTTCCACGGCCTTATCACCGATGATGTCAGCGTTGAAGCATCTGATCCCCTATGCGCTGGTGATCGCAGCGGTGGTTCTGTTGTACCGTTTTGCGCTGGATGTGCAGATGGATGAATTCTCTGCCCCGCGGTTGTTGCCGGTAATCATGCTGGCCATCCTGCTGTACGAACATGTCAGCCTGAAAAACCGTAAGGGTCGGGCCAGTGGCGAGATCAATCACCAGGGCCTGGAACGCAGCTTGCGCTCGGCCACCAACGACACCACGGCGGAAATCGGCGCGCTGTTACTGCTATTGGGTCTTTCGGTCAGTATCGGCGGGGTGATCGAACGCTCCCACATTATGGAAACCTTCCCTCAGGCATTCGACAGTGCCTGGTCTGCCATGCTGCTGATGGTGCTGATCCTGGTGGTGTTGGGCATGATCATGGACGCCTTCGGAGCCGTTATCCTGGTGACCGCCACCGTGGCTACCATCGCCTACAGCAGTGGCATACATCCGATTCACTTCTGGATGGTAACCCTGGTCGCCTTTGAGCTGGGTTATCTAAGCCCGCCGGTGGCACTGAACCACCTGCTGACGCGACAGGTCGTCGGGGAAGCGGAAGTGCTGGCGGCACAGCAGGAAGAGGGCACCTTCTACCAGCGCCACGAGCGTATCATCATGCCACTGATTGCCATGGGCATTTCACTGGTACTGGTGGCGTTTGTGCCGCTGCTGTTCTACGCCTGAGTTTCAGGGGTCAAACGGGCTCTGCAGCTCGGTGTTCGCCACGCAGCACAGTAACGTCGGCCCTGGGCGGTGCACCGAACAGGCGACTGTATTCGCGGCTGAAATGCGAAGGGCTTTCGTAACCCACCCGATAGCTGGCGGTGGCAGCCTCAAGCCCCTCGGTCAGCATCAGGCGCCGGGCCTCATGCAGACGCAGTTTCTTCTGGAACTGCAGTGGCGACATCCGGGTCACCTGCTTGAAACTGTGGTACAGGGTGGACTCGCTCATATTGGCCGCTTCCGCCAGTTCACTGATTCGTAGCGGTTCGGCGTAGTGGTCCTTCAACGTCGAAATGACCGTGGAAATGCGGTGTGCCTGGGAATCGGTGGCGGCAAACTTGCGCATCCGTGACCCCATCTCGCCAATCAGTGCGCGATAGATGATTTCCCGCCGAGCCAGAGGCGCCAGAATAGGAATATCACCGGGAGAATCCAGCAGGCTGAGCAACCGGTAGAGCGCGCTCTGCATCCGCTCATCCATCGACGACATGCACAGGCCACACTGCACTTCTGGGCAGGCTTCGTTCGGGTGCAGCGGGGGTGCCTTGTCACCCAGTTCGAGCACCAGCTCCGCCACTTCCTGAGGGTCTACCTTGAGCTTTGCTGCCAGATAGGGGTGTTCCTCCGAAGCATCAACAATTCGCCCCAGTACCGGAAGATGTACCGAACTGGCGAGATAGGAAAGGGGCTGGTAGGTGATCTCGCGGTCACCCAGTTGGATGATTTTGGTGCCCTGAATCACGAAGCATAAAGAAGGTTCATAGACACTGGACCCACAGCTGGAAGGCTCGTCGCAGCGTATTAATTCCAGGCCATCAATGGCGGAACCCTGAATACCCTGGTGTGTCGTCCATTGACGGGCGACACGAGCGAGCTGTTGCTGCAGGTTGAGCGTGAGATTTCCGGAAATCTCAGGAACGTTGGCAGTCATCGGTGGGTCTCCCTTTAGCGGCAGTATAATCCTTCATAACCTGAACTGTACGGGGTCTCATGCGCTTTCTGCAGGATCAGGCAATGACCGCGCAGAAATCGGCAACCCGGCCTCTCCGGCATAAATCATGCCGGCAGAATCGGGCAAGCTTCCCGCAGTAACCCGATACCGCTTTTCTCCTTCCACTGGATATTGTTGTGCTCCCGTTGGGTAAACATTACCCGATCCGATAAACCAGCGCTATGTCACCCATAGCCAGCATTTCGATTCAGGGCCATTGACCTCAAGTTAGCTTGAGGAAATAGGCTTCGTGTCGAATTTGTTATACCCCACGCGACTTAACAAGTGATCCAACCGATTACTTGGCAACACCGGGAACGCCCACAAGGCGGCCCCGATAGCGGAGCGAGAAACCATGGAAAGTCTGACTGCAAAACCGTTCAGAGGGTCTGGCCGTTTACTGGGCCTGGCTGTAGCGATAACTGTTTTATTGACCGGCTGCGAGGCGCAAAGCGATGAAGCGGCGAGCATGCCGCCTCCGCCGGAAGTGGATGTGGCGGAAGTGGTCGTGGAACCTGTCACTCTCTGGGAAGCATTCACTGGCCGTGTGGCATCGCCGGAAACGGTGGACTTGCGGCCCCGCGTCAGTGGCTACATCGATGAAGTGGCCTTCGAAGAAGGGGAATTGGTGAAAGCCGGGGATCTGCTGTTCCAGATTGATCCACGCCCCTACGAAGCCCAAAAGCAGGCGGCCAGCGCTGAATTGGCGCTGGCCAACAGCCAGCTTGATCTGGCCAGAAGTGAAGCTGGTCGGGCCAGGACGCTGCTGGAAAGCCGGGCAATATCCCGTGAGGAATACGATCAGCGCAATACCGCGTTGATGAGCGCGCGGGCCCGTGTGCAGGCGGCCCAGGCCGCTCTGGATACCGCCGAGCTGAACCTGCAATACACCCGTGTAACCGCACCCGTCAGCGGCCGTACCGGCAGGGCCCTGGTGACTCAGGGCAACCTGGCGAACGCCGACCAGAGCCTGCTCACCACCGTGGTTTCGGTGGATCCGGTGCACGTGTACTTCGAAGCCGACGAACAATCCGCGTTCAGTAGCCAGCAGTTACTTGCCAATGGCCAGCCCAGGGGTGTGCGCATTTCGCTGGGTGGCGAGGGCGGCCGTCAGTACAAGGGCGAGCTGGACTTCGTCGACAACCACCTGAACCCGGGGACCGGCACCCTGCAGTACCGTGCCGTGCTTAACAACCTGGACGGTCTGATTAAACCCGGCCAGTTTGCCCGCGTGGAAATGCCCGTTGCCGAGTTGGACCAGGCACTACTGGTAAGCCGCAAGGCGGTGTTGACTGACCAGGACCGCCGTTTTGTCTACGTGGTGGATGAACAGAATCGGGTTGCACCCCGGCAGGTCACCACTGGCCGTCAGGTGGATGATCTGCAGGTGATCCGTGAAGGCCTCAACCATGGCGACCTTGTGATCATTAATGGTGTGCAGAAGGTGTTTGGCGCCGGTATGCAAGTCAAGCCGCAGCTGGTTGCCATGAAAGAATCCGCCCGGGGAGAAGGCGCCGTTGTCGTAGCTCAGGAGCTGGCGCAATGAATATCTCCCGATTTTTTGTCGACCGGCCGATATTCGCGGCAGTGCTGTCCATCATCATCTTTGCCATCGGGCTGATTTCCATTCCGAACCTGCCGGTCAGCGAGTACCCGGAAGTGGTGCCGCCGTCGGTTGTCGTGCGCACCGTCTACCCCGGCGCCAATCCCAAGGAAATTGCAGAAACCGTGGCCACGCCGCTGGAAGAAGCCATCAGTGGCGTTGAAGACATGATGTACTTCAAGTCCGTGGCGGGCTCGGACGGCGTTCTTCAGATGACTGTCACCTTCCGGCCAGGCACCGACGCCGAGGAAGCCACCGTGCGGGTGCAAAACCGTGTCAGCCAGGCCCAGGCCCGGCTGCCGGAGGAGGTGCGGCGCCAGGGCGTGACGACCCAGAAGCAGTCGCCCACGTTCCTGATGGTGGTGCACCTGACCTCGCCGAGCGGCACCTATGACACGCTCTACCTGCGCAATTACGCGCGGTTGCATGTGCGTGACCGGCTGGCCCGTATCCAGGGTGTTGGCGACGCGCAGATCTTTGGTGGCGGTGATTACGCCATGCGCGCCTGGCTGGACCCGGACCGTATTGCCGCCCGTGGTCTGACGGCGAGCGATGTGGTCCGCGCCATGCGTGAGCAGAATGTGCAGGTATCAGCCGGTCAGATTGGCGCGGAGCCGGTCCCGGACAGCGACTTCCTGACACTGATCAACGCCCGTGGCCGGCTGGAGACGGTGGAAGAGTTTGGTGACATTGTGCTCAAGCGTGGCGACAACGGCGAGATTCTGCGCCTGGAAGACGTGGCCCGGTTGGAAATGGGGGCCGGTGACTACACCTTGCGCTCGCAGCTGGATGGTAAGGATGCGGTGGCCCTGGGTGTTTTCCAGGCGCCGGGCGCCAACGCTCTGGAAATCCGCGACGAAGTGATCGCAACCATGGATGAACTGGCTTCCCGTTTCCCTCAAGGGGTTGAATATGAAGCGGTTTACGACACTACGATCTTCGTCAGCGACTCCATCAAGGCGGTCATTGCCACCCTTCTGGAGGCGGTGTTGCTGGTGGTATTGGTGGTCACGCTGTTCCTGCAGACCTGGCGGGCGTCGATTATCCCGTTGCTGGCAGTACCGGTGTCGGTCATTGGCACCTTCGGCGCGCTATACCTGTTGGGCTACTCCATCAATACCCTGACGCTGTTCGGCCTGGTGCTCGCTATTGGCATCGTGGTGGACGACGCGATCGTGGTGGTGGAAAACGTCGAACGTAACATCGAGGAAGGCCTGAAACCGCTGGCGGCGGCTCACCAGGCCATGAAGGAAGTGTCTGGTCCCATCATTGCGATCGGTCTGGTGCTGTGCGCCGTGTTCATTCCCATGGCGTTCCTCTCCGGGGTGACCGGCCAGTTCTACCGGCAGTTCGCGGTGACCATTGCCATTTCCACGGTGATTTCCACCATCAACTCGCTGACACTCTCTCCAGCTCTGGCGGCGATGTTGCTAAAGCCCCACAGCGCGCCCAAAGATCGGTTGCAGAGAGTGATTGATGCGTTGTTTGGCTGGGTGTTCCGGCCTTTCAACCGTTTCTTCAACGCCAGCGCCGGGAAGTACCAGGGCGGAGTGTCCCGTTCCCTGCGCCGGCGTGGCGCTGTGTTTGTGGTCTATGCGCTGTTGCTGACCGGCACCGGGCTGATGTTCAAGGCGGTACCGCCAGGCTTTATCCCGACCCAGGACAAGCTGTACCTGATCGCCGGTGTGAAACTGCCGGAGGGCGCCTCCCTGGAGCGTACCGATCAATTGCTCCAGAAAGTCACCGACATCGCCATGGAGACCGAGGGTGTGGCCAACGCCGTGGCGTTTCCCGGCCTGAACGCACTGCAGTTCACCAATACCTCCAACACCGGTGTGGTGTTCTTCCCTCTGAAACCGTTTGACGAGCGCAACCTCAGTGCCGCGGAGATCAATGCTCAGATCAACCAGCGAATCAGCGGGCTGAAAGAAGGCTTTGCCTTCGCCTTCATGCCTCCGCCGATCCTGGGCTTGGGCAACGGCTCCGGCTATCAGTTGTTCATCGAGGACCGTGGGAATCTCGGTTACGGGGCCCTGCAGAACGCGGTGAACCAGTTCCAGGGGGCCATCAGCCAGACACCGGGCATGGGGTATCCCATCACCAGTTACCAGGCCAATGTGCCGCAACTGGATGCGGAAGTGGACCGGCTCAAGGCCAAGGCCCAGGGCGTGCCCCTGACCGAACTGTTCGACACCCTGCAGACCTACCTGGGGTCCACCTACGTCAACGACTTTAACCGGTTTGGTCGTACCTGGCAGGTCATCGCCCAGGCAGACGCCCCCTACCGCGACAGCGTGGAGGACATTGCCCGCCTGCGTACCCGCAACGACCAGGGCGAGATGGTGCCGATCGGCTCCATGGTGAACATCCGCCAGAGCTTCGGACCGGACCCGGTATTGCGGTACAACGGCTACCCCGCTGCGGACATTGCCGGGGAGGCGGACCCAAGGGTGCTGTCGTCGGCTCAGGCCATGGATACGCTGACCGCACTGGCGGACCAGGTGCTGCCTGCCGGAATGGCGTTTGAATGGACCGACCTGAGCTATCAGCAGGCCACCCAGGGCAATGCCGCGCTGGTGGTGTTCCCGCTGGCCATCCTGCTGGTGTTCCTGGTATTGGCAGCGCTTTATGAGAGTTGGACTCTGCCGTTGGCGGTGATCCTCATTGTGCCCATGTGTATGCTCTCGGCATTGATTGGCGTGTGGTTTGGCGGCGGGGACAACAACATCTTCGTTCAGGTGGGGTTGGTGGTGTTGATTGGCCTGGCCTGCAAGAACGCCATCCTGATCGTGGAATTCGCCCGCGAGCTCGAGCTGCAAGGGCGGAGCATTGTAGAGGCGGCGCTGGAAGCCTGCCGGTTGCGGCTGCGGCCCATCATCATGACCTCCATCACCTTCACGGCAGCGGTTGTTCCCCTTGTGCTGGCTACCGGTGCGGGCGCCGAGGTACGTGAGGCTCTGGGCACGGCCGTGTTTGCCGGCATGATCGGGGTCACCCTGTTTGGCCTGTTCCTGACGCCGGTGTTCTACGTGGCGCTGCGCAAGCTCTCTGGAAGCCACCCGCTGAAAAGCCATCATACATCCACACTGTCTTCCGATGACGGCGAAGACGCATTGCCAGGAGGTAGCCATGCTTAAAGTCATCACCATGACTGGGGCTATGGCCCTGTTAACGGGATGTGCCGTGGGCCCGGATTACCAGGCCCCGGCGACACCGGAACCGAACGCGTTTTCGGAAGGGCGAACCATGGTTGCCGGTGGAGCCGACCAGCAGCGTTTCTGGCAGGGGTTTGATGATCCTATGCTGGCACGCCTGATCGATGATGCCCTGGCCGCCAACCTCAGCCTGGAAGGCGCCGTCGCTCGCTATGAGCGCGCGGCCGCGCTGCTGTATGGCGCCGAGCGGGATCAGTGGCCCAGCGTCACCGCCAGCGCCTCTGCCGCCGAACAGTATCTGGCGGATATTGAGCAGTCTCCCCCGGGTGTCGGTCCGGAGCGGGTGCAGCGTTACCAGGCTGGTGTTGCCGCCAGTTGGGAGCTGGATCTGTTCGGACGCCTGCGTCGTGCTACCGAGGCCCAGAGGGCGGAACTTGAGGCGGCCGGTGCCGATCTCGGTGCCGTCCAGGTGGCGATCGCGGGGCAGTTGGCCAGCAGTTATTTTGAGCTGCGAGGCCTTCAGGAACAGTATCAGGTCGCCCGCCAGAGTGTGGCTTTGCAGCAGCAGTCACTGGACATCGTGGAAGCCCGGGTGGAAGCCGGGCGTGGTACCGAATTTGATCAGGTGCGTGCCCGCGCCCAACTGGAACGGACCCGGGCCGAGTTGCCCACCCTGCAGGCCGGGATACGTGGGGCCATGCACCGCATCGCTGTGCTGACTGGCCAGCCGCCGATGGCGCTTGTCGAAACCCTGTCGCCTCGTGGGGCATTGCCGGAAACATTACCGACGATTCCCGTGGATAGCCCAGGGGAGGTTCTGCGCCGCCGCCCGGATATCGCCGCCGCTGAGCGACGTCTGGCGGCCTCCACCGCCCGCATCGGGGTGGCCACCGCTGACCTGTTCCCTCGCTTTACCCTGAGCGGACTGATCGGTTCCGTTGCCGGCGACACCAGCGATCTGTTCACTGGCTCGGCGGAAACCCGCCGCGTTGCCCTCGGTATCGACTGGACCTTCCTGGACCACGACAGGGTCAAGGCCCGTATCGAGGCGGCAGGGGCCGATAGCCGCGCGGCCTTGGCCAGCTACCAGCAAACGGTGCTGGAAGCCCTGGAAGAGGCCGAAACGCGGCTGGTGCGTTATCAGCGGGCGCAACAGCGGGAAGAGCGGCTGGAACAGGCAATGAATAACGCCGAGCACGCCGTGGAACTGGCCCGGGCTCGCTATGAGGAGGGATTTATCGGCTATTTCGAGGTGCTGACGGCGGAACAGGAGTTCACCGCTACCCGGGATGCCGCTGTGCGTAGCCGCACAGCGGTGACCCTGGCGATGGTGGATGTATACCGCTCGCTGGTAGGTGCGCCGGGGTAAGTATCCCGGCGATCATCATTACTTCATTTCGAAGCCCTTGCCACGCAGGAAATCCCGCATGTGGGGGCGCAACTTGGATGTAAACAGTGGTTTCAGCTGTTGCGACCAGGTGGTGTCCTTGGTGCCCCCGGTGCGGGCCTGGTAATAGGTGTTCATGGTAGTGTCGAACTCTGCCACCAGCTCCGCATCGCGTTCGCTCTGGTAGTAATCCTCTTTCAGGATGGACGCCAGTGGCAGTCGCGGTTTCACCTCTGGAGCCTGGTCCGGATACCCTAGGCACATGCCGAATACCGGATACACGTGCTCTGGCAGGCGTAGTAACTCGCTGACCTCCGATGGGTTGTTGCGGATGCCACCGATATAACACAGGCCCAGCCCCTCCGATTCCGCCGCTGTGGCAACGTTCTGGGCCACCAGGGCGGTATCGATACTGGCCACCAACAATTGCTCGGTCATCCCGCGGACCACCTCGGCACCCGCGCGTTCCGCCGCATCCGTGGCCCGTTTCATATCCGCGCAGAACACCAGGAAATCTGAACTTTCCGCCACATAGCGTTGGCCACCACTCAACTCGGCCAGGGCCTCTCGGTTCCTCGGATCGACCACATGGATAATGGAGTAGGCCTGCACGTGGCTGGATGTAGCGGCGCTCTGGCCGGCCCGGATCAGTTCCTCGAAGAGTTCGCGGGGAATCCTGCGGTTCTGGAACTTGCGGATCGAACGGTGTGATTTAAGAAGTTCAATGGTGGGATTCATAGCGCCCTTCAGCATGACAACGGAAAGCGCTTATCCTGCCATTGGCGGACAGTGATAGCAAAATACCCACGGGATAAAGACGTAGGGCCGAAACGGTCAGTCTCCCACTGAGTAAGACAGAATTCGCGACAGGTGGCTGTAGGGCAGGCCGGTTTCCTTATGCCAGTCGTTGAAGGCCTGCTGTGCCTGCACCAGGGCCTTTTTGCTGCCGGGGCTGGCATCGAGCCGTTCTTCGCGATGCAGCCCGGCAGCCACATCCGACGACAGGACAAAGCCATCCCAGCCTACCCGGCGCAGGAAATTCTGGGCGGTGTTGCCGCCAAGGCGGGCACCGTGGCGTTTGAACCACATCAGCAGGCCGACCTGATCGTGAGAAGGCCACTGGCTCAGGAAAGCGCCAAAGCCACCGTGCTCACGGGCGCCATCCACAATCATCCGGGCGTTGTCAGGCACCGTGCGAATTTTCTGCATGTTGCGCACAATGCGCTCATCCTGTGCCAGTTCCTCCAGCACTTCCGGCGGAACCTGCTGCCAGTAAAGCGGCACGAATCCCTTGAAGGCATCTTCAAACCCCGGCCACTTGTTCTCGATTACCCGCCACACGAAACCCGCTTTAAAGACACAGCGGGTAACTTCCGACAGGTAGCGGTCGTCACCCATGGCTTCGAGCTCACCGGGCTCTGCAACCCGCGGCAGCATGGCACGTAGCGCGACTTCGCCTCCTTTTCGGGCGGCCGCCTGATTATAAATTCTGGAGAAGGACATGGAGTAACTTCCGAATCCGGTTGTCGGGTTGAAGGCGTGTGGTCCACTATAAGGTAAACGGGTTCATTGAAGGAGCCAAGCCATGCCTCTTATCGGATGGGTTATTGTCCTAGTTGCTTTCGCCCTGATAGTCGGCAGCCTGATGGTGCTGCGTGACAATGCTAACAGCATGAAGATTTCTGATGAAAAGATGAAAAAGATTCAGGAGCGCAAGGCCGAAGTCGAGGCGGAGGAGAGCGCGGAAGACCGGGAGCAGTGGTAAGCCGCCGACTTCGCCATTGTACATTTCACGAGAATTCACATTGTTTTTGAAACGGTAGAACAACACAGCCCGTAAGTGTGATGGATTTCTCATTTCACGGCAGTTTGGCCACTGGCGAAACTGATCGTGAACAGCATCCATCCAGAAAACGGGTTTCAGAATGACGGGATATTACGATTACACCCTGGTTGCCGCATCCTTTGTGGTTGCGGTTCTGGCGTCGTACAGCGCGCTTTATTTCGGCGCACAGCTTGTAACTCTCGAACAGGCAAAAGCCAGACTATGGCTGGTGCTCGGGGCTCTGACGATGGGGACCGGGGTCTGGGTTATGCATTTCGTAGGCATGCAGGCTTATGTGATGCCGATGGAAATGAGCTACGACCTCACCATTACCCTGATTTCCTGGGTTGCCGCTGTGGGAGCCTCGGGGCTGGCCCTCCATATCATCGGCAAGGACCGAGCGGGCGCGCTGCAGATCGTCATCGGCAGCCTGTTTATGGGCGGCGGCATTACCTCCATGCATTACGTCGGCATGGCGGCCATGGAGATGGAGCCGGGGATGCGTTACGACCCGGTTTTATTCAGTGCTTCCGTTGTTATTGCGGTCGGAGCCTCGGGCGTGGCCATGTTCATTTGCCGCCGTTTGCAGTCAATACAAGGCCTGAAAGGAACCGCCCTCCAGCTCGGCGCCGCCCTGGCCATGGGCGTAGCTATCTGCGGTATGCACTACACTGGCATGGCCGCCATGATCTATCCTGAAAACGCCATGCCCGCCGCAGATAACCTGCTATCGGGTGATTGGCTGGGAGCTCCTCTGGCTCTGGTCAGTGTTGTGTTAATCCTGATTGCTCTTTATGCCTCCGCCAATGACGTCAAGCAACGCCGGAACGCTGAAATACAGGCGCTGGAGGAATCACAGCGTGTCGAGCGCAAAGCGCTGTACGATTCGACCACAGGACTGCCCAACCGGGCCAGCCTGGCGAATCATCTGGTCAGGGAGCTGGCAAGGAGTGAAACCGACAGACACGTCTTCGCGGTGCTCTACCTGGAGGTTGCCAACCATCGGGACATTCCCGACAACCAGGCTGAGGAGGCAATAGCAGCTCTTGCCAAGGCTGTGACGACAGCCGTTGATGACGGAACTTACCTGTCACGTTATTCAACCAGTGCGTTTGTGTTGATCGTGACGAACCCTGCCCACCACAAGTACGAAGACATGTACCAGCGTCTTCGTGACCTTCCGAGAGAAACGGATGGGGGCGTTACGCTCGAACTTCGGGCCGGGCAGAGCGTGTTCCCCAATTCAGGGCGTAATAGCCGGATGCTGATGAAAAAAGCGATGGAAACCTCAGAGCTCCGAAAGCTGGGACTCGCCAGCCTGAAGGAAGAGGTAAAATCTGCGGATTACTTTGAGGCGCGTTCAGCACTGCCGGAAACATGATGCTGGCGGGTCAACGTCGCCAGTTCAGTTTGCAGCCGGTCCAGCAACTGAGCTCTGACGGTAGGATGCACTCGTGACTCCGGGTAGCAGATGACCAATCGAACGTGGGATATGTGTTCGTCCTTCGGGAAGACAATATTCTCAACGTACTGGCCTGAGCGGCTGGCTTGCACCAGATTGCGCTCAGGCTTTTGATCGGAGCCAAGCCGGTCGCCCTCGGAGAAAAAATTCAGGCATCTGGATACGTTGGCCGGCACTTCGCGGGGATTGAACCCCCATTGGGCCGGTAACGTTCGGCCCAAGCCACCCGCCGCAATGGTCACAACCAGGTCGACTGTGATGTCACGCCGGGCGAGTTCACGTGCCACCTTGATCGCCTCGAAACCGCCCTGACTATAGCCGACGATGGCTATCCTGCGGTTGGCGCCAACTGCTTCGCATAAATCGTCCGCGATGGCTTTCGTGGGATGCAAATGGCTGTACATCGTTGCATCGCGGTAACCGGTCTCCCTCATCATGCGAAGCAGGTGTTTCCGCATAAGGTCATGGCCCATGAGGCCATGAATCGCCGCCACCTTTGGCCCATCGAAACCCGGTTCAACATCTGGGTAGTCCGGTGCCTGGGGAAAAGGAATGCGTATCATCGACGGCGTTTCTCTCTATTAGGAGGTGCTTTCTATTGGGAGGCGCTTTGATCCACCAGCCGAAGCGCAACACCGATATGTTTCGCCCCGGCTTCAGTTTGGAGGCTGGATCCGAGAAAACTTACCCATTGGCCTGCTTCCAGCACCAGCGTCCCCTGGCCTGAGAGGCTGCCATCAAGAGTTGTGTATTCACTGGCATAGGTGATCTGGAACGAACCCGAGGGCTTTTCCACCGGGCTGATCTCATATCCCATGGAGAGCGCCCGCGAAGCAACAAAGTTACTGTGTTCGGTTGTGACTGCTCCCACCCTTAGAGCCCTCGACTCATCCAGAAACTCCGGCAACACATCGCCTGGGGCGCCACCAGGTGTGGTGGCCGGGCACTCACAGTAGCGGATTTCCAGCAGCAAAGGCTTGCTGGCGAGGTAGTCAACCGATGTGGGCTGGCCGGCTAACGTCAAGGCAGGGAGGGTGAGAAGTGCTGGTAAGCTGATATTGCGCAATGTCTTCCTTGGCATTTTGGGCTCCTGAAGTCGGTTTACACCACTGGCTCAGACCAAACGGCATACTCATTGCCATTGGGGTCCGAGAAATGAAAACGGCGACCGCCCGGAAACGAAAAAATGCCCTGCACGATGGTGCCACCCGAAGACGTTACTTTGTCGAGGGTGGCATCCAGGTCAGTGCTGTAGAGGACAATCAGGGCACTGCCGTTACTGGTGGTGGCGGCTTTATCGGATTTGAAGAAGCCACCATCCAGCCCGGCATTTTCAATAGCAACGTATTCTGGCCCGTAGTCTATGAACGACCAGCCAAACGCGCTGGCAAAGAACCGCTTCGTGACGTCAAGATCTCGCGAAGGGAGCTCAACATAGTTGATCTTTCCGGTTTCTTTCATGTCCTCTGGTTCCCGTCAGCGTCAGTTAGCCGAAGGCAGGTTGCCTCCCAGCATGTTCTCAACCACCGCGGCATTATAGAAGGCTTCAACCGTCTGGATCTTATCGTTGCGCACGCGGAACCAGACGGCCAGTCGCACATCCCCAATTGGTTCAAAGTTGGTCCGGTAATCCAGAATCGCGAATACGTGCTCCCCGTCGGCACTGAGCTGGCGGAGGACGAGGTCTTTCTGGATGGCGGCCATCCCGAACTGATAGGACAACATGTCATCCGGACTGAGGAAATGCATGTTCGGCCCCACATATTCAAACCCGTCGGCAACCAGCCACGCTTTTGCCTCATCAAAGCGATGAGCCCGGGTATCGGCGATGAACTGCTCCACGACGTCTTTTGGCTGCATGTACAGACTCCATTCCAAGACAGGACGATTTAAATGCCTGGATATGAGTAGATTGCATTGTTCTACCACCCAGATCAAAGCATAGCGATTATTGTTATCGCCGTGGAGTCTTCAACCTTATTTAATCCCTGGCATCCGGAGGTATCCCGGTAGCGATTTCATACCGTCGATCCAGGCCTGAATGGCCGGTTAAGGTTCGAGAGTTACTCACCCTGCCCATTGTGCCTGACGGCGAGGTGTGGCAGTTTCAGAAATGTTTGAAACCATTGCTATCGGATTCTCGTTTACTCCAACGTATCGCTACAACGTGAGACCGGATTCATACTCATATCATCCATGCATAGTAGATGAGGTTCAACAATGGCAGGCGTCGACCTGGGGCCAAAGGGCCAAGAGCTGAGGCAGCGATATATTGAACGTCTTCCTGCGCGTCTGGAAGAACTCCATGCGTCCTGGCATTGGCTGCAGCACGTCAGTTGGGACTCGAAATCGCTGACTACCATGACGCAGTGTGCCCACAAGTTGTATGGCAGTGGTGCGACCTTTCAGTTCCCAGACATCAGCCACTCAGCCCGGATTCTGGAAGATCAATTGCAGAAAGTGCTGAACAAACCGGATGTAACGGTGGACGAGCGACATGCAATCGAGACGTCTCTCGACAATCTGGTAGGAGCCATTGAGAAAGCAATCCATACGGCCACACCAATCCAAGCGGTAACGGCGGTTAGGGCGGCCACAAAGAGCCACCATCGCATTGCCGTCATTGAAGATGATCGTAATCAGTCGGATTTTCTGCAGAGTTGGCTGGAGCAGTTGGGCTATACAGTGGAGTGCTTCGAGACGCCAGAGGCATACAGCCGGAAAGTGGACGACCACAATCATCACCTGATTCTGCTGGACATCAGTTTCCCCGAGGGCGCACTGGAAGGGATCGTTTGGCTTGAGCGACTGAAATACCGATGGGATGCCAGTATACCGGTGATCATGATGTCGGCTCGCAGCGATATGGTCGCGCGAATGCGCGCGCTCCGGGCCGGGGCGGATAGCTATCTCACCAAACCCCTGGATCTGGGAGACCTGGAGAAGCAGATCGAGCAATTGCTGAATGCCAACGCGGGCTCAAGACCGCGGGTGCTTTGGGTGGAAGACGACAGCGATTTACTCGCCTACTACGAAAGTCTGCTGGCTGGGCAAGGCTATGAGGTTGAAGGTCTGTCTCAGCCGGTGCGAATCCTTGATCGCATTGAACAATTCGAGCCGGACGCCATTGTACTTGACCACGAGATGCCCGGGGTCCAGGGGTTGGAATTGGCACAGGTGCTACGTCAGGATGCCCGGTACATGACCATTCCCATTCTATTTGTGTCGGCCTCACAAGCGGTCTCGGAGCAGATTGGCAAGTACAGCATGACGGGCAACGAATTTTTTCAGAAACCGCTGGACAACGAGCGGTTTCTGGCCGCGCTTCATTATCACCTCGCGCAGGCTCAGCTGCTTTCAGCGCGCATCAACCTGGTGAGCCAGCGCAACGAACGCCAGGGACTGCAAAACCACGACTATTTCCTGACCGAACTGGCTACCTCGATTGCCTACCTGGAAACGACGCCGGCCAGTCAGGACTGTTTTTTGGTGCAGGTTGGCATTGACCGGGAAGAGTATCTGCGCGCTCAGTACGGAGCGCGCGCTATGGCGAGTCTCACTGCTCGCATGGAGCAGAACTTTGCCAATCAGTTGGGTGTGAGTGATTCCGGCTGTGCTTTGGGGGGTGGTAGCTTTCTGTTCAAGGTCATTATTCCCGCGGGTACAGAAGTCGGCGCGTACCTTGAGCATTTTCACCAGCGTTTGAACAGTCAGGGGTGGGCTCTGGGCGAGCCGCCCATCCCGATTACCCTCAGCATCGGTGTGCTGCCCCTTACCGAAGCGGTGAATGAAGACAAAGCGCTACTGGAAGTCGAGCAGGCCTGTAGCGAGGCAATGCAAGCGGGAGGCGGATGCCTGATGTGGCACCAGCCGCCGGAGCGCTCTGAGCACAGTAATCTGGATGATCGTATACGTGAACTGCTGGATGCCAAAGCCTTCAAGTTGCACTATCAGCCGATCGTGAATATGGATTCCGGAGACATACTGTTTGAGGCACTCGTACGATTGGTGGACGAGGACAACGCCGTGTATTTCCCCGGCCAGTTTTTACCTCAATTGGCAGACGGCGGTCATGGATCTCTCTATGATCTGGATCGTTGGGTTATGGAGCACGCATTGGAGGGGCTCTCAAAGCTGGAGGGGAAAGCCGCTGCCAGCCACTCTGTGGCCATTAAGCTTGCCTCACCAATGACGGACGTGGCGAAGTTGATTCCATTTCTCACCAGCCAGATGCGCAACGCGCGCATCAAGGGTAAACGCCGAATCTATCTTGCCCTATCCAGTCCAACCGTGTTTACGGATGTGGCGAAGGCCAGACAGGTGCTCAAGGTGCTTCAGGATATGGACTGCGGACTGATTATCGAACACATCGATATCAGTCAGGCGACCATTGATTTGCTGAAAGAACTGCAATCCGTCGATTTCGTGAAACTTGGGCCAAAATATGGCTCGACTGTGGAACAGACACCGGAGCTCGAAAACCTGATCCGCCAGCTTACCGCCATTTTTGGTTCCAGCTTGCCGATTGTGGCCACGGGCGTGGAGGATGCCAGGGCAGTGTCCTGGTTCTGGGAGCGAAACGTTCGCTATTTCCAGGGGCATTTCATCCAGGCGCCAGAAGTGGTTATGAATTTCGAGTTGTGAGGGTGGTCACTGGCGCAACGCCGAGCACGGTTTTCCCACCCCTGAGAGAGGGGTTGAGTTTTCGTAGCTGTCGTACGTGACGGGCCTACTCAGATACAAAAAAAGCGCCGTACTCAAAGAGCAGGGCGCTTTCTTCAGCAGAGGCGGGCTTACACTTTTGGCCCGGCCTCCACAATGGCGTCGGAAACATCAAACTTCTTGAAGTTTTCCACGAACTGGCCAATCAGTTCGGCGGCCTTGGCGTCGTAGTCTTCCTTGCTGGCCCAGGTGTTGCGCGGGTTTAGCAGGTTGTTGTCCACGCCCGGTACGTCAACTGGCACGTCCACGTTCAGGGTGGGCAGGTGCTCGGTTTCGGCATCGTCCAGGTCGCCATTCTGGATGGCGGCGATGATGCCACGTGTGGTGGGGATGCTGAAGCGTTCGCCCACGCCGTAAGGACCGCCGGTCCAGCCAGTGTTCACCAGGAAGACCTTGCTGCCAAATTCGTCCATGCGCTTCATCAGCAGCTCGGCGTAGACGCCGGCCGGGCGCGGGAAGAAAGGTGCGCCAAAGCAGGTGGAAAAGGTGGCTTTCAGCTTGGAAGAGGAGCCCATTTCCGTGGAGCCCACCAACGCAGTGTAGCCACTGAGGAAGTGGTAGGCCGCGGCTTCCTTGCTGAGGATGGACACGGGCGGCAGTACGCCGGTCATGTCGCAGGTCAGGAAAACGATGTGTGACGGCTCGCCGGCGCGGTTCTCAATGACTCGCTTCTCAACATGCTCCAGCGGGTAGGCGCAGCGGGAGTTTTCGGTGAGGGAGACGTCGGTATAGTCCGGTTCGCGGGTTTCCGGGTCGATAGTGACGTTCTCAACGATGGCACCGAAGCGGATGGCGTCCCAGATGATGGGTTCGTTTTTCTGGCTCAGGTCGATGCACTTGGCGTAGCAGCCGCCTTCAATGTTGAAGACGGTGCCTGGGCCCCAGCCGTGCTCGTCGTCGCCGATCAGAAAGCGATCGGGGTCGGCGGAGAGGGTGGTCTTGCCGGTGCCGGAGAGGCCAAAGAACAGGCAGGTTTCGCCGTCTTCGCCGACGTTGGCGGAGCAGTGCATGGGCAGCACGTCTTTTTCCGGCAGCAGGAAGTTCTGTACGGAGAACATCGCCTTTTTCATTTCGCCGGCGTAGTGCATGCCTGCCAGCAGTACCTTGCGCTTGGCAAAGTTGATGATCACGCAGCCGTTGCTGTTGGTGCCGTCGCGCTCGGGCACGCACTCGAAATTGGCGGCGTTGAGGATCTGCCACTCCTGCTTGTCGGCCGGGTTGAAGCTATCCGGGCGAATGAACAGATTCTGGCCGAACAGGTTTTGCCAGGCGGTTTCGGTGGTCATGCGTACCGGCAGGTAGTGTTCCGGGTCGGAGCCGACGTGTACCTGGCTTACAAAGCTGTCTTTCTCGGCGATGTAGGCTTCAACGCGATCCCAGAGGGCATCAAACTTGTCCGCGTCGAACGGGCGGTTGATGGGGCCCCAATGGATATCGTCAGAGGTGCTGGGCTCTTCGACGATGTAGCGGTCTTTCGGGGACCGGCCTGTACGTTCACCGGTTTTGACCACCAGGGAACCATTTGCGGCCAGTTGGCCCTCGCGTCTTTCCAGTGCCTGCTCAACCAGTTGTGCTGCACTCAGATCATTATAAGTGTTACTCACTTCGACCTCGCCCTCGGGATGTGATCGTGATTGCTCGGGCCGTCCCCCCTAAAAATTGACGGAAATCTGAGCAATCGGGTCAATTCAGGCGCGCTATTATGCCAGAGACGCCGGTAAAAAACGACTGCCCCGGAAGCCGCTCTACGACTGGCTTCCGGGCCATTCAGCCGGGTGTTCAGTGTAACGTATGGCCGGTGAAAAGGTGATCAATATCGTTTCTATCGAAGCGATAGTGTTGATGACAGAACTGGCAGTCCATTTCGATGGAGCCCTGCTCGTCGAGGATACTGTAGCACTCCTCCTTGCCGATGGATTCCAGGGCGCCCAGGGTTCGCTCCCGCGAACAGCTGCAGCGGAAGGCGACCGGTTCGGCATCGAACAGGCGAACCGTCTCTTCGTGGAACAGGCGATGGAGCACGGTTTCGCTGTCGAGGGTCAATAGCTCCTCGGCTTCGACGGTGCTGGCCAGGTGGTTAAGGCGATCCCACAGGTCGGAATCCTTTTCTGTGTTGCCGGGCAGTTTCTGCAGCATCAGGCCGGCGCTGCAGTTTTCATCGGCAAACAGGAAGAAGCTGGTGGGGATCTGCTCGGAGCGTTCGAAGTATTCTTCCAGGCAGCCGGCCAGATTTTCCTCTTCCCGGGGCACCACGCCCTGGTAGCGTTGGCCTTTGTCCGGGGAGATGGTGATCGCCATGCGGCCTTCGCCCAGCAGCGCATTGAGGGAGTCCTCGGTCACGGCGTGTTCGTCGTAACGGGCCAGGCCGCGGATGAAACGGTCATGGCTGCACTCGGCCATCAGCGTGCGCAACGGGCCGTCGCCCTGGGCTTGCAGGGACAGGGTGCCTTCGAACTTGAGCGTACTGCTCATCAGTACGCTGGCCACCAGGGATTCCCCCAGCATGCGCCGCACGGAGGCGGGGTAGGGGGCCTGGTTGCCTATTTCGCTGTAGCTGTCGTTCAGCTTCACCCAGGCTCCCCGGACCTGGCTGTCTTCAAAAATAAATCGCTGGAACTGGTCCCGGGATGCCATTGGTATTTCTCCTGAGCGTTAAAGTCGGAAACGGTGATCATTGGGGCGGAAAACAGGAATGCTAGAGCCCGTTCTGTTCCCGGAAGCGCTGTATGTCCCGTCGGTCTTTCTTGGAAGGCCGTCGGGCCGGGGGTAGCTGCGCCGCCTGCATGGTTTTGCGCTGCCACGAGAGTTCTTCCCGGCGTTTCACGCTGTCGTCGGTTTCGTGATAAAGCTTCTGGGCTTCGGGAGCGCCCCGGCGCCGGTCACTGAGGTCGTCCACTACCACAATGCGTTCCTGCCAGCCCAGCCGCAGGGTAACTTTGGCGCCTGGCTCCACTAGTTTTCCGGGTTTGGTTCGCTGGCTGTTGTAGTGAACCTTGCCCCCTTCGATGGCCTGCTTGGCGAGGTTGCGGGTTTTGTAGAAACGTGCTGCCCACAGCCATTTGTCGAGTCTTACGCGGGTGTCGTCAGTGGTGGTTGCCGTCATTTCTCCTCACCTGATGAGCGTATACGCATAGTATAGCTGGCTCACTGGCCGGATGGCAGGGGTTGGCGCTGACGCAGTGCCGGCAGTATTTCATCAAAATGATGGATCGAGGGGATATCAGGGTGCCGGTCGCGGGCGGGTTGCCTGCTGTCTGGTGCCAGAATGGCAAGACATTGGGCGATGCCGGCGGTGCGGGCGCTTTCCAGGACCGGGAAGCTGTCGTCCACCATTAATGTGGCGGCAGCCTGATAGGCTTCAAGGCCGGCGAGGTCCTGCCAGAAGGCGGGATCTTCCTTGGGTTTGCCCAGTTGGTGGCTAGAGATGATGTTGTCCACCCGGCTGTCCAGGCCGGTTCGCTGAAGTTTCAGGCTGAGGGGGTCGGGATGGCAGTTAGTGACAATCACCGAGCGCAGGCCGGTATCACGGACAGCGTCGAGAAAATCCGTCACATGCGGGCGGTAGCCAATGCGTTCTCCCACTTCGGCCTTGAGTCCGGTGATGTCCATATCCAGCCGGTCGCTCCAGTAGTCGGTGCAGTACCAGTTCAGGGAACCACGCTCGGCCATGATCATCGGGATGATGGTGTCGCGGGCTTCTTCCGGGCTGAGGTTGTTGTATTCGGCGTAACGCCTGGGCAGGTGCTCAAGCCAGAAATGGTTGTCGAAATGCAGGTCGAGCAGTGTTCCGTCCATATCCAGGAACACCGTCTCAAGGGAGTGCCAGTTCACCATAAACAAAAACAGCCTGAAGTTGGTTAAACGTCAGGCTGCCGAAGAATGCACAAATTGGCAAGGCGGGTTTTTACGGATCAGTTACTGCTTTGTTCAATGGGCTGTTGTTTCCTGCCGGTGCGAGTACAACCGAGGCAGCGAACAAAGGTGGCTTTGGCCGGGCCAACAACCAGAACCTCGCCGGCTTCCGCTGCGTTACCGCCCAGTGCGGAGAACGGCAGGGACACAAGGTAAACCACGCTTCCCACGATGGTGGTGGCAAACAGGGCCGGGCGAACAAACAGCGCATCACCTGTCATTGCCAGCGCTGTAGGCTCTTCGTCAATGGCTTGGGCGTGGCCGACGGAGGAAAAAGCCAGCAGGCAAACCGCTACGGCTGTAATAACGATGTGGGAAATCTTACCGGTCATTTCTTGTTTCTCCTGAGCTTACCTTAGCTTGTCGGCATTCTGATCTGGCCGATGGTCGCCCTGCCTTTAATGGCTGACGATACATATACCGCACATTGTATCTTACGATTATGGATACTCTGTTAACTATGAATCATATTTGCGTATTTTCAAACGGTTTTTCTGTTTCATTAGTTGTCTGGCCACCGTTCAGCGCTGGCATTTTCCGCAGTAAACCGTCGAGCGCTGGTTCATTCGGATTTCCTTCAGCGGATGGCCGCATTCGCGGCAGAACTCACCATTACGGCCATACACCAGCAGCGACTGGGCAAAATAGCCCGGTTTGCCGTCGCTGTTCACAAAGTCCCGCAGGGTGGTTCCACCCATGAGAATAGCGGCGCTGAGGGTTTCGCGAATGGCTTCCACCAGGCGGTTGTAGCGGTCCAGGCTGATGCGGCCAGCGGCGCGACGGGGGTGGATGCCGGCCTTGAACAGGGCTTCGTTTGCATAGATATTTCCCACGCCCACCACCACATGGTTGTCCATGATGAAGGATTTTACCGGAGTCTTCTTGCCACGCGAGAGTCGATAGAGCAGGCGCCCATTGAATTCCGGTGCCAGGGGTTCCGGTCCCAGGCTGGCGATCAGTGGATGCTGGTCCGGTGTTTCGGACCAGAGCCAGCAACCAAAACGGCGGGGGTCGTTGAAGCGCAGGCGGATGCCGTCGTCGAGTGTCAGTTCCACGTGGTCATGAAGTAGGGGTTCGCTCTGATCGGTGATCACCCGCAGGCTGCCGGACATGCCCAGGTGTACGATCAATGTTCCGGCAACGTTGGCCGAACTTACGCCAATCAGCAGGTATTTGGCCCGGCGGTCCACGGTGTGGATGACCGAGCCTTCGATCAGTTCCGCAAGATTGCCTGGCACGGGCCAGCGCAGGCGGCCGTCGCGCACGGTTACCTGAGTGATGGTCCGATTTTCACAATGGGGGGCGATGCCGCGTCGGGTGGTTTCTACTTCGGGCAATTCGGGCAATGGGATATACTCCAGCGGCACGGGCGGTAACGGATAAGTGTAATCGGTAACAAATTCGCATCCAAATGCGGTTGTTCGGGCTAACAACTGTACGCTAAAGTGGCTCAATACGGTTGTCGGGCAGTGCCGGACCCGGATTTCGAACGAGGAAAACTCTATGTGGTACAACGGTCTTCTGGACCTTTCGGTGATGCAGCTGATTCTGGTTGCGCTGGGGCTTACCCACATCACGATTATCAGCGTTACCCTTTACCTGCATCGTCATTCTGCCCACAACTCGCTGGATCTTCATCCGGTGCTGGCGCATTTTTTCCGCTTCTGGCTGTGGCTGACCACGGCCCAGAACACCAAGCAGTGGACGGCGATTCACCGTAAACATCACGCCAAGTGCGAAACCGAGGAAGACCCTCACAGCCCGGTGGTCCTGGGTATTCGTAAGGTGCTGCTTGAAGGTGCCGAACTGTACGACGAAGCCGGTACGCCAGAAACCCTGGAGCGTTATGGCCAGCGCACCCCGGAAGACTGGGTCGAGAACAACGTGTATAGCCGCTACAAACTGCTGGGCATTCAACTGATGGCGGTGATTGATCTGCTGCTGTTCGGTGTTCACGGTATCTGGATCTGGGCGGTGCAGATGATGTGGATTCCGGTCTGGGCGGCCGGCGTGGTCAACGGTATTGGGCACTTTATGGGTTATCGCAATTTCGAGTGCAGTGACAATGCTCGCAATATTTCGCCTTGGGGCATCCTGATTGGTGGCGAAGAGCTGCACAATAATCACCACACTTATCCCAATTCCTCCAAGCTGTCTCGCCGTTGGTACGAGGTGGATATTGGTTGGGGTTACATCCGCCTGTTCCAGTTCTTTCGGCTGGCGAATCCCAAGGGCTTCAAGCCGATCGCGCATTATGTGCCTGGTAAGCAGGAAGTGGATGTGGAGACGGTTCAGGCCATTACCAACAGCCGATTCGATATTATGCGTCAGTATCGTAAGCGGGTGATGGAGCCGGTATTGCGTCAGCAGAAGGCGGTGATGGATGAGGAGATCCGTCCGCGTTATCGCAGCCTGAAGCGTTTGCTGTCCCGTGAGGTGACGTTGATCAAGCCGAAAGAGAAGGAGCACTTGGAAATTGCTCTGGAGAGCAATGCGGTGCTGCGGCAGATTTATGAGAAGAGTAACGAGTTACAGGAGCTTTGGCGTCGCCGTGGTTTGAAGCCGCAGGAGAAGTTGCATGCGCTGATGGAATGGTGCCGGGAGGCGGAGGCCAGCGGTATCCGCTACCTGGAAGACTTTGCGGCGCACTTGCGGGCTTATTCTCTGAGACCTTCGCCCTAGTAGCCTGCTTTTTCTGGTGGGCTGGTCTCTGGGTGGAGGAGCCTTTTCTTCTGGGAAAAGAACTCGCTTTGCTCAGACACCTTTTCCCGGCAGAAAAGGCTCCCCCACCCAGAGACCGATTTGACCTTGGTGAAATCTCCCCGCGTGGTTTCCTCAATTGGTTGCTTCTGACTCCTTCACTCGGAACAAACAGTAGGTCACTTGGCCTGCTGTTTTTTGTCTGTGCAGGGTCCAGTTGGATGGCGCTGGGGGTGTGGGCGTGTCGCTTTCATGTTCTGCGTAGATCCAGCCGCCGGGTTTTACCCAACCATTGTCCGCAATCATCGGGAACAGTTTTTCCAGCCAGCCCTGCCTGAAGGGTGGGTCCATGAACAGGATGTCGACGGGTTTGGCCGGTGGCTGGGCCAGGTAGGTTTCGATGTTCTGGCAGGCCACTTCTCCTTGTTCCGATTTCAATAAACGCAAATTACCGCGCAGGGCTTGTGCGAGTGCCGGGGTATGGTCGACGAAGATGGTTGTGGCTGCACCGCGGGAGAGAGCTTCAAGACCCAGGGCGCCGGAGCCGGCGAAGAGGTCGAGGCAGCGGCTGCCGGCGAGGTGGTGCGTTAACCAGTTGAAAAGGGTTTCGCGGGTACGTGCTGGAGTTGGGCGTACGCCGCCGGCGTCGGGGAATCGCAGTTTGCGGCTGCGCCAGTCGCCGCCGATGATGCGGAGTTCGCCGCCGTTGCTGGCTGGCCTGGGTTTCTGGGTGCGCGCCATGGGGATAAGGCCTCTCGAGCGTGGTTTGGTACGCCTGCCGGTGCAGGTTGCGCCATGTTACGAAGGTTTATGGGGCGAGTCACCTGCGGCCATCACTTAGGCCGGTCAGTCTGCTAGAATACCGCCTTTCTTGTATCCCGCGAATCGACGACCAATGGTATGACTATGACGGCAGAGTGGATTGCTATCGGCCTTCTGGCCCTTCTTGTCCTTGTGTTTGTTCTGGATGTGGCGGCAAACCGTCAGCGTGTACCCCGGCCTAAGCCGGTGCCCCAGAAGAAGCCGGAGGCTACGGAAGGTGCTACCCCGAAATCCATGTCGGAGGAGAAGGCGGAGCCTAAATCCAGGCCCGATAGCGCGCCGGTTGCGGAAGCACCTGAGAAGCCTGTTGTTGAGGAAGCACCCGCTGAAACCCCGACAACGCCGGAGCCTGAACCAGAGCCGGAAGCGCCTCAGGTCAGTGTTTTCGAGCGTATCCGCAAGGGCTTGGGTAAAACCCGTGCCAATCTGACCGGCGGATTTGCGGATCTGTTTTCGATCGGCAAGAAAGTGGACGAGGATCTGCTCGAGGAAATCGAGACCACGTTGCTGATGGCGGATGTGGGCGTGACTGCCACGTCGGAAATCATTGAGTCGCTGACCGGTAAACTGGAGCGCAACCAGCTCAAGGACGGCGAGGCCCTGCGCAAGGCACTGAGGGACGAGCTCCATGGCCTGCTGGCGGATGTGACAAAGCCCCTGGAAATTGATGCGGGCAAGAAGCCCTACGTCATCCTGATGGTAGGTGTGAACGGTGTTGGTAAAACCACCACGATTGGCAAGCTTACCAAGCTCTTTCAGCGGGACGGCAAGTCGGTGATGCTGGCGGCGGGGGATACCTTCCGTGCCGCGGCGGTTGAGCAGTTGCAGGTGTGGGGCGAGCGTAACAACGTTCCCGTCGTGGCCCAGCATACCGGCGCCGACAGCGCATCCGTCATCTTTGATGCTGTTCAGTCCGCGCAATCCCGTGGCGTGGACGTGGTGATTGCGGACACCGCCGGTCGTCTTCAGAACAAAGACAACCTGATGAGTGAACTGGAGAAGGTTGTTCGGGTCATGAAGAAACTGGATGAGTCCGCGCCCCACGAAGTCATGCTGGTTCTGGACGCCGGCACTGGCCAGAATGCTCTGAGTCAGGCCCAGGTGTTCCAGCAGGCAGTGGGGGTCAGTGGCATTACCCTGACCAAGCTGGACGGCACGGCCAAGGGTGGTATTGTGTTCGCCATCGCCCGGCAGTTGCAGCTACCCATCCGTTACATTGGTGTGGGGGAGCAGGTGGATGATCTGCGCAGCTTCGATGCCCGCACCTTTGTGGATGCGCTGTTTGATGAAAGCCCGGATAAGTAACCTTCAATGATCGAGTTCCGCCAGGTCACCAAACGTTATGACAGCGACCATACCGCGTTGCGTCAGGTCAATTTCGGCCTGGAGCGTGGTGAGTTGGCGTTTCTTACTGGGCATTCCGGCGCTGGCAAGAGTACGCTGCTGAAGCTGATTATGGTGATGGAGCGCCCCAGTGCCGGCGAGGTGATCGTGGGCGGGCAGGTGCTCAATACCCTGCCGCGTCGCCAGGTACCCTATATCCGCCGCCACATAGGTGTGGTGTTCCAGAATCACCAGTTATTGTTTGATCGCACCGTGTTCGACAACGTCGCCATGCCTTTGGAGGTGATGGGTACCCCGGCCCGGGATATCGGTCGCCGCGTACGGGCAGCTCTCGACAAGGTAGGGCTGTTGAGCAAGGAAAAAATGAACCCGTTACAGCTATCTGGCGGAGAGCAGCAGCGGGTCGGTATTGCCCGTGCCGTGGTAAACAAGCCTCCCGTGCTGCTGGCGGACGAGCCCACCGGTAACCTGGACCCGGAATTGTCAGCCGATATCATGCGGTTGTTTGCGGAATTCAGTCAGGTGGGGGTCACGGTGTTGATTGCTACCCACGACATTGCACTGATTAACGATCTTGGCCGCCGTACGTTGACTCTCGATCATGGTCGGCTGGTGACAGGTGTTGGCGTGAAGGGGGGGCTTCATGGCTAACGATCCCCGACGGCAACCTGCCAGGGGCGCTAAAAGTGCCCGTTCACCCTGGCGCCAGCAGGCCGAAAGTTACCTGAACCATCACCGCAAGGTGGCCCGGGACAGCGCGCAGCGTCTTTGGCATTCACCAGTGGCCAGTATGATGACCTGGATGGTGATGGGCGTGGCGCTGGCGCTGCCAGTGGCGCTCATGTTGTTGCTGGCCAGCCTGGAAGGCGTCAGTGCCGGCTGGGAAAGCTCGGCAAGGGTGACGGCCTATCTGAGTGACTCCGTTTCTATTGAAGATGCCCGGTCATTGACAGCCGAGGTGGCTGATGACAGCCGGGTGGCGGAAGTCGAACTGATCGACCGTGAGACTGCGCTGGAAGAGTTCCGCGCTTCTTCCGGCCTTGAAGATGCCCTTGATTACCTGGACGGAAATCCGCTTCCCCATACTTTGCTGGTCACACCCAGTGAAGGTTCCCGCACCGCTGATGGCGTGGAAATGCTGCTGAAGGTAATTGAAGGGCTGGATGGCGTTGAGCGTGTACAGGTGGACCTCGGCTGGTTACAACGTCTGAACGCCATGACCGACCTGTTGGGCCGTGCCGTCTGGGCGCTGGCCCTGTTGCTGGCAGCCGCCGTGGTACTGGTGATTGGCAATACCGTGCGCCTTGCGATTGAGAATCGCCGCGACGAAATTCTGGTGGCAAAGTTGGTGGGCGGCACCGACGCTTTCGTGCGCCGGCCGTTCCTCTATACCGGGGCCTGGTTTGGCCTGGGAGGTGGGGTTGTGGCCTTTATCCTGCTCCAGGTGTCGCTCTGGTGGCTCAGTGGCCCGGTGGAGCGGTTGGCCGGGTTGTACCGCAGTGAGTTTTCGCTGAGCGGGCTGAGCGTCGATGGCGCGCTGGCGTTGATAATTGCAGCCATGCTGTTAGGCTGGTTGGGCGCTTGGGTTGCCGTCAAGCGCCATCTGGATGACATTGAGCCGGGAGAAATTGCCGGCGGGTGATCCGCTGGTCTCGGAAATGCCGTATTGAAGTCATTGCTGGTTCCGGCGTAGTTTGAGTATAGAATTCGAGAGCAGCCAGATTTTCAGCTTGTTGATTTGAAACGGTTTGGGTGAAAATTTGGGTCATTTGCAGAATGCTTGGCGGGCTGATTTAGAGTTGCTATATTTATCGGTCGTCATGTTCGGAGGATAAGACATGGGTACGAGTTTACAGATCATCGACAGACTGGTTCCGGGCGCCAACCTTGAGTCTTATATCCAGGCGGCCAGCCGCATTCCGGTGTTGTCTGTCGAGGAAGAGCGCAAGCTCGCCGAACGACTGCATTACGACGGTGATGTGGAAGCTGCGCGTGAGTTGGTTCTTTCGCATCTGCGCTTCGTGATCCACATTGCCCGCAGCTACGCGGGTTATGGGCTGTCCCAGTCGGATTTGATCCAGGAAGGCAACGTAGGCCTGATGAAGGCGGTCAAGCGTTTCAATCCGGAATATGGTGTGCGTCTGGTATCCTTCGCAGTTCACTGGATCAAGGCCGAGATTCACGAGTTTATCCTGCGCAACTGGCGCATCGTGAAAGTGGCGACTACCAAGGCGCAGCGTAAGTTGTTCTTTAACCTGCGCAGCCAGAAGAAGCGTCTGGCGTGGTTGAGTCATGATGAGGTCAATGCCGTGGCCAGTGACCTTGGGGTTGAGCCCAAGGTTGTGCGGGAGATGGAAGGCCGTCTTGCCTCCCATGATACGGCGTTCGACGGCCCCCAGGACGATGACGACGACAATGCCTATCAGGCGCCGGCGTATTATCTGGAGGACAAACGCAGCAATCCGGCCACGCAGCTGGAGCAATCAGACTGGACGGACGATTCCAATGGTCGTCTGATGGCGGCGCTGGGGCAGTTGGATGAGCGTAGCCAGGATATCCTTCGTGAGCGCTGGTTGTCAGATAGCAAGTCGACGCTGCATGAGCTGGCTGACCGATACGGCGTTTCCGCTGAGCGTATTCGTCAGTTGGAGAAGAACGCCATGAAGAAGATCCGTCTGCATATGACGACGGAAGAAGAGGCTGCTTAACTCCTGGTTAATCCGGGGTTTGTCAGAACGCCACCACCCTTTGCGGGGTTGGTGGCGTTTTTGTTTGTATAATCCTTAAAACAAACACAAACCTTGGGGTGGTCGCGAGTGGGCAGGCTCTTCCAAAACACGCTGTGAATACGTCCGTGTACGCTCGGCTCCGCCATCCATGGCTCCGCACGGTTTTGGAAGAGCCTGCCCACTCGCTTCTCCAGCTTCGGAGTAAGGATAAGAACAAATGACTGAAAATCGGTTTCATATAGCCTTCCTTGGTGTTGGCCTCATGGGTGCGCCCATGGTTCGGAATTTGTTGGATGCGGGTTATCCAATGACGTTGTGGAATCGGACGGGGAGTAAGTGCGAGCCTTTTGCCGATGAAGCTATCATTGCCGGTACACCGGAAGACGCGGTTCGAGATGCCGACATCGTCATCACCATGCTGGAGAACGGCGATGTAGTGGAAGACGTGATGGTGGCGCAAGGGGGTATCGCGGCGCTCAAGGCCGGGGCGGTCTATATTGATATGAGTTCGGTTCAGCCGTCGCTGGCGCGACGCCATGCGGCCTTGGCGCAGGAGCAGGGGGTCGGGTATGTGGATGCACCTGTGTCCGGCGGTACTGTCGGCGCTGAGCAGGCAACGCTGAGTATTATGGCAGGTGGCGCCGACGCGGACGTTGAGCGGGTGCGGCCGGTTTTTGAGGCTCTGGGGAAATGTACGCCCATTGGTCCGGTAGGGGCGGGGCAACTGGCGAAGCTGGCCAATCAGGCGATTGTGGGGATTACCATTGGTGCGGTGTCTGAGGCGTTGTTGCTGGCGGCGAAGGGTGGGGCTGATCCTGCCGCTGTTCGGGAGGCGCTGATGGGCGGTTTTGCGGGGAGTCGGATTCTGGAGTTGCACGGGCAGCGGATGATTGACCGAGACTTTTCACCCGGTGCACCGGCGCGGATTCAGTTAAAGGACCTGCGGATGATTCTGGATGAGGCCCGTTCCGAGGGGCTGACTCTGCCGCTGTCGCAGCAGGTGCATAATGAGTATCAGAGCCTGATCGCCAACGGGCACAGCGATGTGGATCACAGTGGTTTGCTGCTGGAATTGGAGCATCTCAATGGGGCATTGCTAGGCTCTTCGTCGGCCATCAAACGCAAAAGGTAGACTCGCAGCGAACCCCTGCATGCTGTATTACCGAGGTGGAATGCATGAGCAGGGCGTGGGCGAGATTAACTTTCGGAATGTTTTCGCAGTGATTGACCGTCTGGGCTATGGTGGTTGGGTGAGCATGGAATGTCGCCTTGCGGGCGATACGATGTTGAGACTAGGCTGGTTCCGGGGAATGCCGTGACCGTCGCCATTGGCGACACCCTCTTACAAGATCGTAACTGGCCGGCAACCGATGTTCTTCGTACCCTAGCTGTTAATGTAATCCGCTATCGGGAGGATAACCGGTGAAAGCACTGGTAATTGAAGACGATCAGGACGTGGCAAACTACCTTGTTAAAGGGCTGAGAGAGTCTGATTTTGTCGTGGATCACGCGGCGGATGGCAAGGAAGGCATGATGATGGCCGCCAGCGAAGACTACGACATTATGATTGTGGATCGCATGCTGCCCGGCATGGACGGTCTGTCAATCATCAAAACGGTACGTGCCACGGGTAATCAGGTACCTGTGTTGATTCTCAGTGCCCTGGGTGATGTCGACGACCGTGTGGAAGGCCTTCGAGGCGGGGGAGACGACTACCTGACCAAACCCTTTTCTTTCACCGAACTGTTGGCCCGCATAGAATCTCTGGCTCGCCGCAACCGTCAGTCTGCAGAAACCGAGACGGTGTTGAGGGTGGCGGATCTGGAAATGGATCTGCTCGCCAGAACCGTCAAGCGGGCCGGGCATAATATCGACGTACAGCCCCGGGAGTTCCGTCTGCTGGAATATCTCATGCGCAATGCCGGGCAGGTGGTTACTCGCACCATGTTGCTCGAAAAAGTATGGGACTATCATTTCGACCCCCAGACCAACGTGATTGACGTGCATATCAGCCGTCTGAGAGCGAAGATCGACAAGGAGTTCGAGACCCCTTTACTGCAGACCATTCGGGGTGCAGGGTACATGTTGCGTGAAACTGCTTAGCCAGCTCAGAACTTCATCGTTCCAGTTAGCCCTGTTGTACATGGTGGTGTTCGCCACCTCGGTTTTCCTGTTGCTTGCGTTTATCTACTGGCGCACAGCAGGGTTTATGACTGCGCAGACCGATGAGACCATCGAGGCTGAAATTGCCGGCCTCGCTGAGCAATACCGTGGCAGCGGTATCAATGGCCTTATTTCCATCATACGCGAGCGTGTTGCCCGCGACCCCAATGCCAAGTCCATCTATCTGTTGACGACAGATGACTTCGTCAAGCTTGCCGGTAACGTTGAAAACTGGCCCAAGGGCTCTCGCTCCGACAGCGGCTGGATCAATTTCACCCTGAATCCGTCAGTGGGCTGGACTGGCCCGGAGCGCCTCGCACGGGCGCGCATTTTTGAAGTGCAGGGCGGTCTGCGCCTTTTGGTGGGCCGCGACGTGGACGAGCTCACCAACCTGAAGCGGGTGATCGAAACCGCCATTAACTGGGGGATGGGCATTACCCTGGCACTGGCGCTGCTGGGCGGCTTTCTGATGAGTCGAAGTACCACCCGCCGCATTGAAGTTATCAATAACACTTCCCGGCGCATCATGAACGGCCATCTGTCACTACGCATACCAACTCGAGGAACCGACGACGACTTCGACCAGTTGGCAGAAAACCTGAACCAGATGCTGGACCGGATTGTGTACCTGATGGAAGGTATCCGGCACGTATCCGACAGCATTGCCCACGATTTAAGAACCCCGCTGACTCGACTGCGCAATCAACTGGAAAATACCCTCATGTCAGTGGACAACGATGAGGCCCGTGATCAGGCCGGCAAGGCCGTGGCAGAGGCAGACCAGTTGTTGGCCACCTTTAACGCGCTGCTTCGGATTGCTCGTTTGGAAACCCGTGGCAATACAGCGGACATGCAGCAGGTGCCCCTCGGGGAACTGGTCAGCGATGCGTGTGAGCTGTATGAAGCGTTGGCGGAAGACAAGGAACAGCAGTTCCAGCAGTCGCTGGACGATCATGTGGTGATCGAGGGCGATCGGGATCTTCTGTTCCAGATGGTCAGTAACCTGATTGATAACGCTATCAAGTACACTCCGGAGGAGGGCCAGATTCGAGTGAACGTACGCAAGGAAAGCGGCGACGCGATTTTCGAGGTCGGGGATAGCGGTATCGGTATTCCCGATGACGAGAAAGACCAGGTGTTCCAGCGCTTCTATCGGGTTGGCAAGAGCCGGTCACTACCTGGCAACGGCCTTGGGCTTAGTCTTGTCAGTGCGGTGGCGGAGATCCACCAGGGCGTTATCTCCCTGAGTGATCATCACCCTGGGGAAGACTATCCGGGGCTGATGGTCACCATTCGATTGCCGGCTTACTCGCCGAACCGGAAACGTCTGAAAGACACTCAGGCCATGCCCGCTACAGAAGCCGGAGAGCAGAGCTCCCCGGGCGAACTCAGGGGCGTTTGATCAGTTGCTGGATGCGCCGCGGAGCTGATTCACGCGGCTTATTACTGGCTTCAGCAGCGTGTCTACCTGTGAGCGGCGACGATCAAATTTGGCCTGGATGCTGTCCCACTCACCTTCCAGGTGTTTCTGTTCCAGCATGATAAACGCCGCCAGGTTATGACGGTTCAGCTTGCCGGTGATGCCGTATTGGTCCAGCCGATAGCCAATGCTGTCGAGACCATTGAGTGCGGTGTTGATGAGTTTTTTGGTGTTCATTCTGGTATCCCGTGCTTGGACGTTAAATCGGAAATTCAGTTAGTTTAACGCTAACGCCTGCGTCTAGAGTGCGCAACCTAATCTGGCTCTGACCAAAACGTAATTTGGCCGCCACCACCGTGTAACCTGTTTTGTGGAAAATAGGAGCTGTAGCTAAGGAAGCCGGCGGAAACTCCGCTTGCTTCTCCCTCCAGCACAGCGCTAGCCTTACCCCGTTTTTACGGGGTTTTTTTATGTCTACACGGTGGTTTTTCTAATGGCAAGAACCCGCTACATAACCGCGGAGGGCGAGCAGGCTCTTCGTGAGGAATTGCGTTTCCTCTGGAAGGAGAAGCGTCCTGAAGTGACGCAGGCGGTGCGGGAAGCAGCCGCTCAGGGTGATCGCTCAGAGAATGCCGAGTACATCTATGGCAAGAAGCAGTTGCGAGAAATTGACCGGCGCGTGCGCTTCCTGACCAAGCGGCTTGATGAGCTGACGGTGGTGGATCGCCTGCCTGATGACCGGGGCAAGGTGTTTTTCGGCGCCTGGGTGAGTATCGAAAGCGAAGACGGCGACGAAAGCACCTACCGGCTGGTTGGTCCGGATGAATTCGATCTGTCTCGCGGCTACCTGAGCATCGACTCCCCCATGGCTCGCGCGCTTTTGGGCAAACGGATTGACGACGAGGTGGGGGTGCGTACACCGGATGGCTGGAATCACGTTGTGATCACCAAAATTCATTATGAGCCGCTGACGCCCGACAAGTGAGGAGTGTCACAAAACTGGCGACCGACCGGGTTTTTTGTCGTTTTTGGCGATAGACTGATCAAAAATTGTCAGCCTGAGCTGTGTTTGTTCAAATATTAATCAGGCTCGACATGACATAAAAAAGGCAGTCGTTATGGGCGGATTCGATACAAAAAGGACTATGATCGGCGCGATCGTGCTGGTGGTGGCATTGTCACCTCTGGTGTGGGCCCAAACCGGGGAAGAAACTGTCGAGGGTGGCGCCTTCAACTATGAAGAGCGTTCAACGCTGGAAACCATTCCGTTTAACTCCATGGAAGAAGAGTCTCTGGCCAATACCGTGATCGAAGGCGGGCTGGAAGCGCCGGCGGCTGGTGTGCCCGTGCAGCCGCGAACGGACGAGGATTTTTACCTGGACCCCCTTGCCCTTCAGCCCCGTGACCCACGCACGGATCTAGGGCGAAGCGAAATTCCGGTGGAATTCCGCTTCAGCAACCCCAAGTCCATTCCCGGGCAAACCCACGGCGACAACTATATGATCCGCCCACCGACCAATCGCAACTACGGCGCGTTCAATACCACAACGACGGAACGATAATTCGCCTGCCGCGCGGGTTCAGGCGGCAACAATGCTCTCGGGCTCAGTTCTGCCCAATACATCTTCGTAGAAGAACGTCAGCGCCTGTTTGGCCTGATTGAGGCGTGCCCGTGATACTTCCAGGCGTTCGCTCAGGTAAGCCAGGAATAATTGTCGGTCTCCGGGTTGCAGCGCCTCCGGATTTTTCAGGTCGTGGAAAAGCACGAACCGGGAAATCCAGTGGAGATAGGTCTGCTCTGCGCGGTGGTTAAGCTGATGTTTGCGGATGGCGCCAGTCACTCGACTGACAAGGCCGGGCTGCGACTGTTCCAGCGCCTCGGTGATATCCATGATGCGTCTTCCGTGTGGATTGTTGTTCTTATGGTGCGCGCATCTTATGACAATCGTTTGAACGTCGCAAAACTTTTGCGGGGAGAGTTGATCGGGAGCAACAGCCTCGATAGTTGTCGCTTCCCGAAAAAGCTGGTCGCCACTTACTTCAGTGCTTCCAGCTTGTCGATGTACTTCTGCATGGCTTCCTCAGACGAGGTGCCCTTGACCTTTTCCCAGGCGTCGTACTTGGCGCGGCCGACAAAATCCATCATGCCCGGACGTTTGCCGCTGACATCACCTTCGGTGGCCTGCTTGTAGAGGGCATAGAACTCCAGCTTGAGTTCGTTGGAGGGTTTAAAGTCGCCCTCGGCGTTCTGGATGTAGTTGACGGCTTCATCAAAGCGGGCTTTCAGGTCACTCATATGGCGGTTCCTTTTATGGTGTTGAGTCCGATATTCACGATGCGGAAGAGTATATCCAGAGACAGTGTGGCCGTCATTGGCTGATCGTTCCAATCCTTCGACGAATGGGGTATTGTCCGCATCTTTCTTTTAAGATAAGTGGAGATGCCCCATGGCTGCCGCCAACAAACTGGCTAGCATTGTTGCCAAGATCAATCAGTTGCCGGAATTTGCCCGGCCCAAGGCCTTGTCGCTGTTTTTCGGCAAGGCGGTTCCGTTCACCGGTACCACCGGCATTCGCATTGAAGCCCTGGACCAGGAACGTTGCGTGATCTCCCTGAAGAACAAGCGCAGGGTCCAGAATCACATCAAGGGCGTACATGCCGTGGCCTCCCTGTTGTTGGCGGAATCCGCCACAGGCTTTCTGGTCGGTCTGAACGTGCCGGATGACAAGGTGCCCGTGATCAAAACCGCGCATGCCGAATACACCCGCCGTGCCAAAGGCGATATGAAGGTAGAGGCGTACCTCACCGCTGAGCAGCGCGAGCGTATGCTGACCGAAGAGAAGGGAGAAACCTCGGTGCCGGTGACCATTCACGATAGTGAAGGCCAGCAGCCGATCGAGATTGAAATGATCTGGGCCTGGACACCAAAGCGCCGCTAGTTACGACAGGTCATTGTTGTGAAAGGCCCCGGGATGTCGAATGGTTGGCAATTCTTTGCCCAGGGTCGAAAGTTTGCCAGAAGCTGGCCAGTTTTTGCTTGAGTACCCGATTTATCCTGTGTAGAGTTCTGCCTGTAGCGTGCCAGGATGGCGCGCACAATGGACTGTAACACCGCAACTGAGTTTGCACATGGACCACAGGGAGCAAGCGCATGTCTTCAAAAGACGGTTCCGTCGCGCCGAAAGAGCGCATCAATATCAAGTATGTCCCCGCCACCGGTGATCAGCAGGCTGAAACAGAACTGCCGCTGAAGATGTTTGTCGTTGGTGACTTCAAGGGGCAAGCCGAAGAAACTCCGATCGAAGACCGTAAGGCGATTTCCGTCGACAAGAACAACTTCCGTTCTGTGATGTCGGAAGCCGGTCTCACCCTCTCCACCACGGTCACCAACAAGCTGGACGAAGAAGCCGAAGAACTGCCGGTTAACCTCGAATTCCAGACGTTGGACGACTTTTCCCCGGATAGCATTTCCCGCCAGGTGCCTGAGCTGAAGAAGCTGATTGAGCTTCGTGAAGCACTGGTTGCCCTCAAGGGCCCGCTGGGTAACGTGCCATCGTTCCGATCCAGGCTGCAGGAAATGCTGGACAACGACGAAGCCCGCAACAAGCTTCTCGAGGAGCTTGAGCTGGCCACGGACGAAAACGGCGAATAATCCGGATTCGTGACCCGAATTCTGCCAGTGCTGGCAGATCTCAATCTTGTGTTTAAAACGTACTGAAGGGATGTGGTATGTCTGATACTGCTGAGCAGCAATCCGCTGCTTCCGAAGCTGTCGCGGAAGGATCATTGTTGGACCAGGTCATGGCCAACAGTCGCATGGCTCCTGCCGATGAAGGATACGATGTGGCGCGCCGCGGCGTGGCAACGTTTATCTCCAACTTGCTGAAAAGCGAAGAAAAAGGCCAGCCGGTCAACAAGGCGCTGGTCGATCAGATGGTGGTCGAGCTGGATCGCAAGATCAGTGCCCAGATGGATGAAATCCTGCACGCGCCCAAGTTGCAGGAGCTGGAGTCTTCCTGGCGCGGCCTGAAACTGATGGTGGATCGCACGGATTTCCGCGAGAACATCAAGGTGGACATTCTTCACGCCACCAAAACCGAACTGCTGGAAGACTTTGAGTTCGCCCCGGACGTTACCCAGACTGGTTTTTACCAGCACATCTACTCAACAGAATACGGCCAGTTTGGCGGTGAGCCTGTGGGTGCCGTGGTGGGTAACTACGCGTTCACACCCTCCACGCCAGACATGAAACTGTTGCAGTACGTGTCTTCTGTCGGAGCGATGGCCCATGCGCCGTTCCTGTCCTCGGTTGCGCCAACGTTCTTTGGCGTCGACAGCTATCAGGAACTGCCCGCCATCAAGGAACTGAAGGCCGTCTTCGAAGGCCCGAAATACGCCAAGTGGCGCTCCCTGCGTGAGTCGGAAGACGCCCGCTACCTGGGCCTGACATCACCACGCTTCCTGCTGCGGGTGCCTTACGACCCCACCGAAAATCCGGTGCGCAGCTTCAACTACAAGGAAGACGTGTCCGGCGATCACGAGCACTACCTGTGGGGTAACACTGCCTATCTGCTGGCGACACGCCTGACCGAAAGCTTCGCCAAGTACCGTTGGTGCCCGAACATCATCGGCCCGCAAAGCGGTGGTTCGGTGGAAGATCTGCCGGTTCACACCTTTGAATCGTTCGGCCAGCTGGAAGCCAAGATTCCGACCGAGGTGCTGATCACCGACCGTCGCGAATACGAAATGGCTGACGAAGGCTTCATCGCCCTGACCATGCGTAAGGGCAGCGACAACGCAGCGTTCTTCTCCGCCAACTCGGTACAGAAACCCAAGCAGTTCCCGAACACCAAGGAAGGCAAGGAAGCGGAAACCAACTACAAGCTGGGTACGCAACTGCCTTACATGATGATCGTTAACCGCCTGGCGCACTACATCAAGGTGCTGCAGCGTGAGCAGATTGGTTCCTGGAAGGAACGCCAGGATCTGGAACGGGAACTGAATACCTGGATTCGCCAGTACGTGGCCGACCAGGAAAACCCGCCGGCGGATGTTCGCAGCCGTCGACCACTGCGTGCCGCCAAGGTGACCGTTTCCGATGTGGAAGGCGATCCGGGCTGGTACTCGGTATCCCTGGCGGTTCGTCCGCACTTCAAGTACATGGGTGCGAACTTCGAACTGTCACTCGTCGGCCGTCTGGACAAGGACTAATCCGTGTTCAGGAACACCGGTGCTGACGGTGTTCAGGCTTCGGGCGGCAGTCTGTTCGAGCGTTTGGAACAGGCTGCCGAACCCGCCGGGCAAAGTATGGGGGAAGTGACCCATGTGGTGGACTCCATCAAGCGCCACCTGGTTCGCCTGCTGAACGCCCATCCGGGCAACAGCGAGAGTGTACCGGACCTGGGGCTGGTGGATTTCAACGACGCCACGCTCGGTACCCATGACCTGAGCATTCGTATTCGTAGTGCCATACGGCAGTGTATTGAAAAATTCGAACCCAGGGTGAGCCGGGTTGATGTGATGGCGATGCCCCAGGGGCCGGATCCATTGCAACTGCGGTTCCAGGTGACGGTCTACCTGAAGGTGGGTTCGGAGGACGATAAAACGACCATTGATTTGTTATTGGATGACAAGCGCTATTACCGGGTGATTTGAAATCACCCGGTAATAGCAAGCAGACACGGATGAGAACAGGTGATGCAGGGGGCTGCCCAAAAGTGTGCGGAGCCATGGATGGCGGAGCCCAAGCGCCCACGGATGGCTTGAGCGTCTTTTGGGCAGCCCCCTGCATTGCCTGTTCGGAGTCAGAGGCGATGGCGATACCTTTTCTTCTGGGAAAAAGAACTCGCTTTGCTCGGACACCTTTTTCCCAGAAGAAAAGGTATCCCCATCCCCTCGGCCGAACTTTGGTGTAGTAGTCGTTATGAAGTTGAATCGATTTTACAGGGACGAACTGAGTTTTCTCAGGCTGCAGGGCAGAGAGTTTGCGGATGCGCATCCTCAGTTGACCCGGTTTCTTTCTGAGCAGAGTACCGACCCGGATGTTGAACGGCTGCTGGAAGGTTTCGCCTTTCTGACGGGGAAGCTCCGTGAGAAGGTCGAGGACGAGTTTCCCGAGCTGACGCATTCCTTGCTGAACATGCTGTGGCCGAACTATCTCCGGCCAGTGCCCAGTTGCACCATCATGCGGTTTGATCCGCAGTTGCATGCCATCAGTGAGCGCCAGCGGGTGGATCGGCATACCGAGATCAAGAGCCGCCCGCTGGGCGACGCCACGCGCCAGACTCAGTGCCGGTTCCGGACCTGTCGGGCGGTGGATGTTTTTCCGGTGAGTGTGGCGGGCGCCCACGCCGAGCATTCGCGGGAAGTGTCATCGGTGACCGTGGACCTGGCGTTGCACACCGACCAACCGTTGTCGTCCCTGGGCCTCGATAACCTGCGTTTTTACCTGGGCGGCGAGAGCCATATTTCCGAGACGCTGTACCTGTGGCTGAACCACTACCTGCAGCGTATGGAACTGGTGGTAGGCGATTCGGTATTTTCCATTCCGGCCAGCCAGTTGAAGCCCGTCGGGTTCGCTAACGACGAGGCGCTGTTGCCGTATCCGAAGAACGCCTATCCCGGCTACCGGATCCTGCAGGAGTTCCTGAGTTTCCCGGAAGCCTTCCGGTTTGTGGATATTCAGGGCCTGAAAGCACGGCTGCCAGCGGTGCAGGCGGATGAGATCAGCCTGCGGTTTCACTTCAGCCGGATTCTGCCGCCAGATGCCAAGATTCGTGCGGAGAATTTCCAGCTGTACTGCACGCCGGCCATCAATCTGTTTACCCACGAAGCCGACCCGGTGGACCTGAACGGTCGGCAGACGGAGTACCGGATTGCGCCGTCCAGCCGTTCGCCGGAGCACTACGAAGTATTCAGCATTGAACAGGTGGAAGGCTGGCTGGAGGGCCGGTCCGGGCGCGGGGAGCCGCGGCTGTACACCGCGTTTGAGAGCTTTCAGCACGAGGTGGAGCGGGATCGTGGCCGTACCGCCCTGTACTACCGGGTGAAAGCCCGTGAGAGTGTGCGCGGGGATGGCTTTGACCACTACATTTCCTTCGTGCGTGGCGACGAGTCGGAGTGCCTGAATCGTCAGGAAGCGGTATCACTGACTCTGACCTGCACCAACCGTCAGTTACCGCATCAGCTGGCGGTGGGGGAGATCTGCATGGCGACGGAAACCACGCCGGCATTCGCCTCGTTCAGCAATATTACCCGGCCGACGCATACTCTCAGGCCGACACTGGATGGCAGCCTGTTGTGGACGCTGATCTCCAACCTGTCGCTGAATTATCTGTCGCTGCTGGACGTGGACGCCCTGCGCACGGTACTGCGGGTTTATGATTTTCGAGCCCTGGTGGATCGCCAGGCGGAGAGGGTATCCCAGAAGCGCCTGGCCGGCATCCTGGACATCGAGACCACGCCGGTGGACCGGATGGTGCGGGGTTTGCCGGTGCGGGGGATCCGCTCGGTGATGCGGCTGGAGCAGCAGTCGTTTGCCTCGGAAGGCGATCTGTACCTGTTCGGTACGGTCCTCAGCCAGTTTTTCGCACTTTACGCCAGTATTAACGCCTTTCACCAACTGGAAGTGGTGAATACAGACAATCAGGAACGGTACACATGGACGTTACAACAAGGGCAGCAGCCTCTGATGTAGCCGAGCTGCAACCCGTTCTGGGCAATGCACGGCGCTACAGCTTTTTCCAACTGGTGGACCTGATCCATCGTCACCACGGTGATGATCTGGAACGATCCCAGGACGAGCAGCCACAGCGGGAACGCATCCGCTTCTCGGCGTCGGCCGGGCTTGGCTTCCCCGGCAGTGATGTGGTATCGGCGGTGTCGCCGGAGCATGAGCACGCGCCTTATCAGCTGGAAGTCAGTTTCCTGGGCTTGCACGGTTCCCAGTCGCCCCTGCCGGGCTATTACCTTGAGGACCTGGCCTGGGAAGCGGGGCAGAACCTGGGCATTCGTCGCCACTTCCTGGATTTTTTCAATCACCGGCTGGTGACGCTGTTTCATCGGGCGTGGCGCAAGTATCGCTATTACGTGCGGTTTCAGCCGGAGGCTTCGGACGGCTTTTCCGAACACATTTTCTCCCTGGTGGGGCTGGGAGATCCGCAGGTCAGGGCGGCGACACCGGTTAACTGGTCCAAGATGCTGGCCTACGCAGGGATGATGGCGGGCCGTAGCCGCTCTCCGGAAGTGGTCAGCGGCATCATTGGCCATTGCTTTGATCTGGATGATGTCGGCATTGAACAGTGGGTGTTGCGTCGGGTGGAGATCCCCAAGGACCAGCAAACACGGCTGGGGCAGGCGAACGCCGCCCTCGGTGAGGACACGCTGGTAGGCTCGGGCATTCGTGATCGCAGTGGCAAGTTTATCCTGCGCATCCGCAACCTCGACCGACAGCGATTTGCGGATTTTCTGCCCAACGGCGACGACCACGACCGGCTGGTGAAGCTGGTGGAATTTGTCACCCGGGAGCAGTTGGCTTACGACCTGGAACTACAGATGCGCCCGAGGGATGTAAAGCCCATGCAATTAGGCGCGGATGTGCGGCTGGGCTGGAACTCGTTTGTCACCCCGGGAAAAGCCCGGAAGCTGCCGGCGGTGCGGCTGCAGATTCGCCGCTGAACTCAATGGATTGCTTAGCAGGTTAAAAAGGAAACCGGATATGGAACATCAACCAACCCATAGCCTGAAACTGGTGGTTAGTAACCCCACCCAGGTTGCCAGTGGCCTGGCCCGGGAGCATGTATTCGGAGTGCGTGGTGGCTCTATCGGAAGCGCTGGCAGTGATACCTGGCAGTTGTCTTCGCACCGCACCGGTGCCGTCGGTGGCCATGCAGAAGTGCGGTTTATGGATGGCGTGTTTTGCCTCATTGATCGCAGTGGCCGCACCTATATTAACAGTGGCACCCAGCCAGTCGGTCGTGGCCGTCGGGCCCGCCTGAAAAGTGGCGACACCATCACCATTGGTCGCTATCAGCTCAAGGCAGAGGTACTTAGTGGCCAGCGTCAGGATGGTGCTCTGCCGGAGGAAACGGAGGACGCCACTCTGGTCAATGTCGATGAAGGCGAGCTGATGCGTGCCGGGGAGCGTGAACTGGAAACGGCTGGCGCCGAACCGCTGCACGGTTTGCAGCCGGCACCGGGTGAAACCTTCAGCGACGATCCCCTTCAGGCCTGGTCAGACATCCTTGACGAAAGTGAACCCGCTGACGCGGCCGGGAACCGTGACGGGGAGTTCCTGCTGGCGGACAAGCCAGAATGGTATGCCAGCGAGGGCACCGTAACCGACGAGTACCGCGAGAACCGCGACGTAGCGATGGGGCTACCCAAGCAACAAGGAGAGCGTGACAGGATGTCCGAGACCACCAAGCCGGCCCGCCGCCGGGAGACCAATGACCAGAGCCGCCAGCACATCAGCGGTGCGCCGCTGTTGCGCGGTATGGACACCGATCTGGGCTTTGCCGACAGCGACGAAATGCGCCTGTTCCTGGAAGAGGCCGGCCAGACCCTCAAAGCCACCGTGGAAGGCCTGCTTGCCCTGCACCAGGGTGAGGACAGCCGCCACCAGGCTCTGCGCACACGCCTGCAGCCCATTGAGGACAATCCGTTGCGCCTGGGCGAAGACTACAGCGAAACCGTGCAGACCCTGTTCGCCAGCCAGCGCAGCCCGGTTCACCTGTCCGCCCCGGCGGCGGTCAGTGAGAGCCTGCAAAGCCTTCATCATCATCAGCTCGCTACCCAGACCGCCATTCGCGAGGGGCTGGATGCCATTCTTCATGCCTTCTCACCGGAGGCATTGCTGCGCCGGTTCCATGGTTATCGCCGTGGCCTGAAAACCGACGAAGATGAGAGCAATTGGGCATGGGAGATGTACCAACACTATTACCGGGAACTGAGTTCCAGTCGTCAGCAGGGATTCGAGCGCCTTTTTCAGGAGGTGTTTGAACAGGCTTACGATCAACAACTGCGTCAATTACAGAGGGAGAACCTGTCGTGAAGTACTGCAAATGGAGTTTGCTGGTCGCCATTCTCGTTTTGGTGGGGTGTAGCACCCCCTATAACGCGGTTACCAAGACCGCCAAGGTGATGTGGGACCCGGACATTCCTGTGGGTTACCCGGACGAGCTGCCAAGCCGGGTGGATCTGACCATGCTGGCGGAGCCGAACGTGAACCCCAACGAATCCCTGGCCCCCACGCCCATCGCGTTTCAGATCATCCAGATGCGGGACAGTTCGCGGTTGATGGCGGCGGATTTCGACCAGTTGCTGGGCGAGCTGGAGCCGTCCCTGGGCCGCAACTACGTGGACCATAGCGATTACACGCTGGTGCCCGGGCAGTTCAAGTTCATAGAGCCGTTCGAAATCGCCGAGGATACGCGCTTTATCGGGGTGATTGCCTTCTATGCCTATCCCAACCTGTCCCAGTGGAAGAAGGTGGTGAAGGTGGACCCCATCGGTGGTCGCTACCACCTGCTGGTCAATCTGCGCGAGCGCGAAGTCACACTCAGAAGGTCGGATGAGTCCTGATGTCTGCAACCAATCGAGTCGTCTGGAGTGATGGGCTGTTCATCAAACCCCAGCACTTCCAGCAGCAACAACGTTACCTGGAACACCAGATCAACGAACGGGCCCTGGCGATTTCTGATTACCTCTACGGTTTCAGCGATCTGGAGCTCAATGCGGAATACCTGAGCTTTGGTCGGGTGGGCCTGGTGCGGGCCAGCGGCCTGTTTCCGGATGGCACCCGTTTCTGCCTGCCCCAGGACGATGTGATGCCAGAGCCCCTGGAAATCACCGATGCTTCCGTGGCCAACCAGGTGGTGTACCTGGCCCTGCCGCTGGGCAGCGAGAGCCTGGCCGAAGTGGAATGGCCGGAGGCCGCCATCGCTGGCCGCTTCCGGGCCCAGAGCGAGGAAGTACGGGACCTGCATTCCATTGATGGCGATTCCCACTCTATCGACGTGGCCCGAGTGGCCCCGAAGCTGATGCTTGAACGGGACGATCGCAGCGCCTATGCGGCCCTGGCCATTGGCCGAATTCTGGAAAAGCGTCCCGATGGCAGCCTGGTGATGGACCCGAACTTCATCCCCACCATGCTCAGTGTGCGGGCGGCGCCCCGGCTTCAGCGTTTTGTCGGGGAAATGGCCGGGCTGATGCGCGAACGGGCCAAGAATATTGCCGAGCGCGTGGGTGCCCCGGGGCAGGGTGGTGTCGCGGACGTGGCGGATTTCATGCTGTTGCAGATGCTTAATCGTGCTCATCCCCGTTTCCTGCATCTGGCGCGTTTGCGTCAGTTGCACCCGGAACGGCTCTACGAGGCGTTGCTGGAGTTGTGCGGCGAACTGGTGACCTTCACCGATGAAAACCGCCTGCCCCAGGAATACACCGCCTACGATCACGACCTGCCGGAGGATTCCTTCACGCCGCTGATGCAGGTGCTGAGGCAATCACTGAGCACGGTGCTGGAACCGCGTGCGCTGGCTATCCAGCTGCAGCAACGCCAGTACGGTCTCACGGTGGCACCGGTCCAGGATGCACAGTTGATCGGCCAGGCCGAGTTCATCCTGGCAGTGAAGGCGGACATGCCGCTGGACGATCTGCGCAAGCAGTTCATCCAGCAGTGCAAGGTGGCGTCGGTGGAGAAAATCCGCGATCTCATCAGTCTGCAATTGCCGGGGATTCCGCTGTCGGCCCTGCCGGTGGCACCCCGTCAGTTGCCGTATCACGCCGGGTTCGTGTACTTCCGGTTGGATGACCAGAGCCAGGCCTGGCAGATGCTCGACAACGCCAGCGGTTTTGCGTTCCACGTGGCCGGCAGTTTCCCGGGAATGGAAATGCAGTTCTGGGCAATCAGGAGCTAGATCATGGCAGATGCACCGGTGATGGATTCACCCAATGGCAGCACGGAAGCAGGTGGCAGTGCGTTTGATGACCTGATGTTTGCGGACAGTAACCGCGATGGTCGCGTGGGCGATCAGGGCTTTGGTAATGACCAGTTCCAGCTGCGGGGCCTGGAGGATAACCGGCTGATTGATGCCGCGACGCCCCTGTTGGGGCTGGTAATCCGGGTACGCCGGCTGGCGGATTTCCAAGGTGTGGAGAATCTGTACCAGCAAGTGGTGGACGAAGTCGCCGCCATTGACCGGGAACTGGTGGAGCAGGGCTACGAACGGCCGACCGTGGTGGCCTATCGCTACGTACTCTGCGCTTTTATCGACGAAGCCGTGCTGGGTACCGACTGGGGTGCCCACAGCGTGTGGTCCCAGCATTCGCTGCTGTCCCGGTTCCACAACGAAACCTGGGGTGGCGAGAAGGTGTTCGCCATCACCGCCCGCATGGAGCAGGAACCGGAACGTTACCGCGACATGCTGGAGTTCATCTATCTGTGCCTGTGCCTGGGATTCGAAGGCCGCTACAAGGTAATGACGAATGGCCGGGACGAATACGAACAGATTATTCGCGGGCTGTATGAACAGATTCGCGGGTTGCGCCGCGACGAGGAACTTCAACCATTGTCCAGCGCGTTGGACAACGTAACCCCCGCCCGCAACCGGCTGCGGACAGGCCTGCCCCTCTGGGGCATTGGTGGCCTGTTTGTGGCGGCCATGGCCGGGGTGTACACGCTTTACAACATAGCGCTGAATGAACGCATCAGGGATGTGCTCAGCGTACTGGAACAACTCCCGAAATAAGGAGATCACTGTGATTCGGGTAGAACTGCCGGCGCTGATTGAGCGCCTCAACGAGATTTGTCGCCAGGGAATGGAAAGCTCGGCGGCCCTGTGTATCAGTCGCCAGGGTGCGGAAATCACTCCGGCTCACCTGTTGTTCAAACTGCTGGAAACACCGTTTACGGATGTGCGCCAGATTCTGGAAAGCACCGGTATCGACCACCACACCCTGCAACCGGTGGTGGGGGATAGCCTGAACGGTGAGACCCAATCCGCTGAGCCGTACCCGTCGTTCTCGCCGTTGCTGATCGAGCTGCTGCAGGACGCCTGGCTGATCGCTTCCACTGAACTGGGCCACACCGACCTGCGCTCGGGCGCCATCATGCTGGCGCTGCTGATGAACGCAGACCGCTACCTGATGCCCCAGGTCAGCCAGCGGCTGAAAGACATCAATCGTGAGCAGCTGCGCCGGCAGTTCGACTCCATGACCCGGGGCTCGGTTGAGCAGCCACGCGCCGAGGATGCCCCCAGTGCCGCTAATCAGGCGCAGGTCGACATGGATCCGCTCAAGCGCTACGCCACCGACTTCACCAAACTGGCCAGGGACAAGAAACTGGACCCGGTGGTGTGCCGTGACACTGATATCGACCAGATGATCGACATCCTCTGCCGCCGTCGCAAGAACAACCCTATCGTTGTCGGCGATGCTGGCGTGGGCAAAAGCGCCGTTGTTGAGGGCCTGGCCCTGCGCATCGTCAACGGCGATGTGCCCGAGCGCCTGACCGGCGTGGAACTGTGGACCCTGGATATGGGGGCACTGCAAGCCGGCGCGTCAGTGAAGGGCGAGTTCGAAAAGCGCCTGAAAGGCGTGATTGAAGCGGTGAAAAGCTCCGCGACGCCGATTATTCTGTTTATCGACGAAGCTCATACCCTGATCGGCGCCGGCAACAGCGAAGGCGGCTCCGACGCCGCCAACCTGCTCAAGCCGGCCCTGGCCCGCGGCGAGCTGCGCACCATCGCGGCCACCACCTGGCGTGAATACAAGAAATACTTCGAGAAAGACCCGGCCCTGAGCCGCCGCTTCCAGCCCGTTGCACTGGATGAACCAACCCCGGCCCAGGCGGTGCATATCCTTCGTGGTCTGCGCACCGTCTACGAAAAGGCCCACCGGGTACTGATCGCTGACAGCGCCCTGAAAGCCGCTGCCGACATGTCTGCCCGTTACCTGGCCGGCCGCCAACTCCCGGACAAGGCCATCGACGTGCTCGACACCGCTTGCGCCCGGGTCAGCCTCAACCTCAGCACCCCTCCGCGCCGCCTCAGCCACGTGCGCAGTGAACTGCACCAGTTGGGCATGGAACAGGAACTGATGACCCGCGAACAGACGCTCGGGCAGGCCATCGACCACCAGCGCGAAAGTGAACTGGTGGAACGCCTGGAAACCCTGCGCAAGGAAGCAGAAGAACTGGAACAGCGCTGGAACGACCAGCGGGAACTGGTGGCGCGCCTCGTGGACATTCGCGAGCAACTGCTTAGCGAGGACACTGCCGAAACCGAAGCGAACGCAGAGGCGAACGAAGCCACGCCCGAAACCGACGAAGAACGCCCGGACCTGAAAAGCGAAGCCGCCGCCATCGAGCAGGAACTGGAAGAGCTGCAGGCCGACGAGCCTCTGGTACACGCACGTGTCGACGCCCGCCAGGTGGCCGAAGTTATCGCCGACTGGACTGGCATTCCGGTCAACCGCATGACCGCCGACGAGCTGGAAAAAATCACTCGGTTGCCGGAATACCTGCAATCGCACATCAAAGGCCAGGACACCGCCATCGGCGCGTTGCACCAGCACCTTTTGACCGCACGTGCCGACCTGCGTCGCCCCGGCCGCCCCATGGGCGCCTTCCTGCTGGCCGGCCCCAGCGGTGTGGGTAAAACCGAAACCGTGGTGCAACTGGCCGAACTGCTCTACGGCGGCCGCCAGTTCCTCACCACCATCAACATGTCCGAATACCAGGAGAAACACACCGTCTCCCGCCTGATCGGCTCACCGCCGGGCTATGTGGGCTTTGGCGAAGGCGGCATCCTCACCGAAGCCATTCGCCAGAAGCCCTATTCGGTCGTGCTGCTCGACGAAGTCGAAAAAGCCCATCCGGAAGTGCTCAACCTGTTCTACCAGGCCTTCGACAAAGGCGAACTGGCTGACGGTGAAGGCCGCCTGATCGACTGCAAGAACGTTGTGTTCTTCCTCACCTCGAACCTGGGCTACCAGACCATCGTCAAACACGCGGAAGAGCCCGAAAAAATCGAGGAAGCGCTCTACCCGGAACTGGCCGACTTCTTCAAACCGGCACTGCTGGCACGTATGGAAGTCGTGCCCTACCTACCGCTGGGCGAAGACACCCTCAACCGCATCGTTGGCGACAAACTCGACCGCCTGGCCACCCAGATCGGCGACCGTTACCACACCAACGTGGAACTGGAAGACGGCCTGGTAGAAGCCATCCGCAGCCGCGCCACCCGCAGTGAAAACGGCGCGCGGATGCTGGAGTCGATTATTGAAGGTGAACTGCTGCCGCCGGTCTCGCTGGCGTTGCTGGAGAAACTGGCTGCCCGGGAGCCAGTCACCAAAGTGACGCTTGGTGTTGAAGACAACAAGTTCACAGGAACAGTCGCTTAACGTGCAGGCGCCCTGAATGGTAGCGCTCCGTGCGGTTGAGCCTTCCAAAACCCTGCGGAGCCATGGATGGCGGAGCGGAGCCTACAGGGACGTATTCACGGCGTGTTTTGGAAGGCTCAACCACACGGAGTGCGGGCGGCGAACGAGAGCGGAGCGTACAGGGATGTATTCACAGCGTGTTTTGGAAAGCCGAACCACAGGGTACGCGGTCGGCGAACAACCTACACAGGGAAGAAAAATAATGGGACGGATGCAGACGGAGTTGCACACCGGCATAGACCTGGCGGTTGAACTGCTCCGGCAGGACAACCTGCCAACCCTGCTAAAAGTCGCCTCACGGCAACTCGAAAACACCTTCGGCCTCACCCGCTGCTGGTCACTGGAACTCGACCTCAGCGGTCGCACGCTTCATTGCGCGGCACTGGGCGAGCAGGGCGAATTCGACTGCGGCGACTTCAGCCACCCCTTTGCCCACCTGCTGCAACAGGGCAAACCCAGGGAACTGTCACGGGCCGCCGGTTACCGTCTGGATCATCCAGGGTTCCAGGCCCTGGTCGACGCCAGCAACCGGCCCCGCTCATTCTGGTTGGAGCCCATCAAAGGCGAAGACGGCCGCACCCTCGGCATCCTCGTACTGTGCAATGAAGAACCCGAATGGGACGGCATCACCGCCCAGCCACTGTACCGCGGTTTGTTGACCCTGCTGTCTCACCAATGGGTCAGCCAGCTCAAGACCAGCGACCAGGTCTGGCAGCGGCGCATGCTCAAACGCTCCCTGGATCACCTTCACGACGCAGAAGCCGTACGCCAGCGCTGTGAAGAGTTGGCGACCACTCTGGTTGGCAACTCCAAAGCCATGACAGACCTTCGCGCCCAAATTGTCCGGGCCGCAGGCAGCCAGCTCTCGGTTCTGGTGCAGGGTGAAACCGGCTGCGGCAAGGATCTCGTAGCCCAGGGCATTCACCGGTTTTCGGATCGGGCCGAAGGGCCCTTGGTGGTGGTCAATTGCGCCGCCATCCCGGACTCGTTGCTGGAAAGCGAACTTTTTGGCCATACCAAGGGTGCGTTTTCCGGTGCCGACCGGGCCAAGGAAGGTCTGCTGGCGCAAGCGGACGGGGGCACCCTGTTCCTGGACGAAATCGGCGACATGCCCATGGCTCTGCAGTCCAAACTGCTGCGGGTACTGGAAAGCCGACGCTTCCGCCCACTCGGTGCTCAGCAGGAACAACACTCCGATTTCCGCCTCGTGGCGGCCACCCATCAACCTTTGAGCGACTGTATCGAAGAAGGCCGGTTTCGCCGTGACCTGTTCTACCGGCTCAGCCAGTTCCCGTTACGGGTCAAGCCGTTGCGGGAACGCCCGGAAGACCTGGAGCCCCTGTGCCGGCATTTTATCCGCGAATATACCGCCCGAGAGGGGGCCGGCCCGCTGGGTATCAGCAGTCATGCCCTGGGTATGCTGGCGGGATATAACTTTCCCGGTAATGCCCGGGAACTGAGGAACATTGTCGAGTTTGCCTGCCTGCAAACCCCGGTGGGTGACGATATTCAGCCGGAAGTGCTGCGCCTGGATGATCTGTTTCCAAACCAGGAAACCTGTATTGCCAGCGACTTTCAGGCTACTGCCGTCCCCGGGCTGCCACAGGCGGATGAAGTGGACGACCTCCGGGCCGCGGCCCAGGCGTTCGAGGCGGCCATCATTCGTGAACGCCTGCGTCAGTACGGTGGCAACCGTGCCCAGGCAGCGGAAAGCCTGGGGCTGCCCAAGCGCACCCTGGCCCATAAATGTCTGAAGTATCAGGTGACAGAAGCGTGAACCCAAATATTCGAAGTAACAGCCTCCTTGCCTTTATGCTCTGGGCCCTTGGTACGACGATGTCTTTGTTCGCCAATGCGCAGGGCAATCCCCAGATGGCTGAGGCCATGACGTGTACCGAAGAGAGTCAGCGTCTGGAGCGGCTGGCGTGTTTTGACGAGGTGTTTGGTACCCCGTTTTCAGTGGCGGTTGAAGACGCCATCGTTGGTAACCAGCCTGAGCGCTGGCGCCAAGCCTTCGCCCAGGAGCAGCGCCGCCGCCCGGGTGACGGCCCGCTGTATCGCAACACGTCAGAGCTGGCAGGCCATCTGCTCACGCTCAGCGCCCTTGGGGTCAAGCCGCCGAGGCCGTTGCTGGCGGTGCAGTGTCATAACAACATCACCGAACTGACATTGATGATGCCGGAGGCGGTGAAAGAGGAGCGGGTCACCGTCGATTTTGGCCAGGGCCGTCAGATCTGGCGGGTCCGGGACGACGGTTTCGTGATCAGTGGCGGTCGGGGGCTACCCGCCATCCGAACGGTGCGGAACATGGCGGCTGGGTCCGAAGTGACGGTGGCATCGTCCAGCGGCGTCGTCGACGGGTTGATGTTCGACCTGACCGGGTTTCGGGACACTCTCAAGCCACTGCGGGAAGCGTGTGGCTGGTAATGATCTTTATCAAGAATGTGTAGCGCCATTTGCAAAGACAGGGATTGGACATGCAGGCAGTAGAGCAGCATCCATACGTTGAACAGGTGTTGAACAGCCTTTCCGGTGAGAGCGCCACGGGTGAGAACCTGATGGACGACCCCACCATGGAATACCTCGAAAATGAAATCATGAAAGTGGGATCGCTGGCCCACACCGGTGTTGAATGGGGCAAGGTGGAGAGTGAATCGCTTCGCTTGCTGTCGGACACCAGTAAAGACCTCAAGGTGCTGGGGTTTCTTCTGCTGTGCCTGCAACGTGGTGGCAATGGTGAACGGTTTGCGCTGTCGCTGTACCTGTTGCATCGGGTACTGGGCAGTTGGTGGTACGAAGCCTGGCCTTATCCGGGAGACAAGGGCAAACGCGCCCGCAAGATGCTGATGACCCAGATTCTGCAACGGGCTCTCAAGGAAGTGTCGGCACTGAGCTTCGACGGCGGCGTGGGTGATGGCCGGGAATTCTGCCTGACCACGCTCGGCAAACTGCTGGAACAGGCGAGCACACTGGAGCTGCCGGATGATGGCCTGGTCGACTTGCGCCGGGCCGTGGAAAAGCTGCCATCACCCTCTGATACGCCCAGGCCGCCGGAAGCCACCGACAATACCGAAAGCGCGGGTACATCATCGGCTGGCTCATCCCTGTCACAAGTCAGCAGCACTTCTTCCGCTTCTCTGGGCAGCCTGACCCTGGACCCCGCCAACGAACGGGCCACCCGTCAGAGCCTGCTTAAAGTGGCGGATATGCTGACTGAAACCACCCCCGCCGACGCACTGGGCTATCAGCTCCGCCGCTACGCCATCTGGCAGACCATCACCTCGGTTCCACCAGCACGAGACGGTATCAAGAGCGACCTGGCAGCGGTAAGTGCGGACCGTGTGGCTGACTATCGCGAAAGCCTGGCCAAATCCCCGGACGGGGCCCTTTGGCAGCGGATTGAGCAAAGCCTGTCGGTCAGCCCGTTCTGGCTGGAAGGTCACTGGTTGAGCGCGCAAGTGGCCTCTGCACTCGGGCACGAGACCTGTGCCGAGGCCATCCGTACGGCGGTTAAAGCCTTTGTCGAACGGCTGCCGGAACTGGCGGATATGACTTTTAACGATGGTACTCCTTTTCTACCCAAGGCGGTCGCCGACTGGATGCTCAGCGGCCCGGCGAAGGGTGGCGCCGCAGGCGGCGCGAGTGCCTGGGAACAAGCCTACGAGGATGCCCGGGCAGTCATGGACCAGAAGGGCCTGGCACCGGCCATGAAGCTGCTGGAAGAAGGCCTGGAGTCCGCGCGCGAGCCCCGTGATCGATTCTACTGGCGGCTGATGAGCAGCCAGTTGATGAAAGACAGCGGCATGAAAAGCCTGGCGAAACAGCAGGTGCAGGATCTGCGTGAGCAGACCCGCGGGATGAATCTTGAAGACTGGGAGCCCGGCCTGGTGGCCCGGCTGGACAGACTTGCCTAACAACTGACGGATCAAATTGACAGGAATGGACACCATGTGGAGACAAGCCCTACTCATTGGACGACGGATACTGCCCTTTGTGCGCAGTGCGGCGCCGATTACCCTGGCGCTGGGTGTGGTGGTACTGCTGGCCGCAACCTGGTGGTTGGGCCCGCGCCTGGAAATTGGCGGTGAATACCCGTTGGCGGCCTGGCAGATGCGTGCCCTGGTGACGCTGGTGGTGGTACTGCTGGTAGCCATGGTCTGGGGCATGATGCTGGCGCGCAAGCTGCGCAAAGTGAACGTCGCCAAGGCGGAAGAGCAGAAGGAAGAGGAAGATCCCATCCTGCCGCTGGAACGGCGCCAGCAGCGCCTGCTTGATCGCCGCCTGACGGAACTCAAGAGCAACCTGCCGGGCCGAAAGGGTGTCTATCGTTTGCCCTGGTACCTGGTGATGGGCCTGGAAGACGCTGGTAAAACCAGCCTCATCCAGCGTTCAGGGCAGACATACACCCTCACCAACGTCACCCGCAATCCCCGCACCGAGCGTAACCCGTTCGGTTTCGAATGGTGGGTGGGCGACAACGGTGTACTGATTGACCCGGACGGCGAACTGCTGAGCCAGAATAACGGCGAAGGCGCCAGCAGCGAGATCCAGCAGCGGCTGTGGACCCACTTCATCACCTGGCTGGAAAAGAATCGCCCTCAGCGCCCCCTGAATGGCGTTGTGCTGGCGGTGGATCTTGCCCGCCTGAGCACCGGCAACGAACAGCAGCGCCAAGCCCAGGCCATCCTGCTTCGTACCCGGCTGCGGGAGTTGATGGAGCAACTGGGTTCCCAGTTGCCGGTGTACATCAGTTTTACCAAAATGGACCTGCTCTATGGGTTTGCGCCGTTTGCCCGCACACTCTCCAAAGCCGAGCGTGAACAGCCCTTGGGCTTCACCTTCCAGTTGGACGGCCAACTGGATGCCGACGACTGGTTGGGCGAGTTTGACCAAAGCTTCAGCAAACTCGCGGAGCAACTCGGTGAACGGCTTCCGGACGTGCTATCTGCCACAAGGGATGCCGAAGAGCGTGCCGCTGCCTATTCCTTTACCCGCCAACTGGCCGGCCTGAAACCGGTGCTCGAACAGTTTCTGGCAGACCTGCTTTCTGCGGATGCGTTTTCAACACCGGCCCTGGTGCGAGGCACCTACTTTACCTCCGTGGTTCAGGAAGGCGTGCCGGAAGATGCGTTCGTCTCTGCCGCCGCTGCGAATTATGGGCTTGCCAGCCCGATACAGCCGGCTCAGCGTGGTGGGCAGTCTTCAAGCCTGTTCACCGAAAAGCTGTTTCCCAACATTATCTATCGCGAAGCGGGCCTGGCCGGTGACAACCAGAAAGTGGTTGGTAGTCGGCGTCGCCGCATTGCTGTCGCGGCCGTCGTGGCCGTTGCCGCCGGCCTGGGTATGACCGCCGGATGGCAGCACTACTTTATCGAAAATGCACAGGCCGCTACCGCGGTGGAGGAGCGGGTACGCAGTTTTATCGATAACTGGCGCCCCATCGGATACGAACCTGACACCACTGGCCGCAATTTGCTGGAGCCTCTGGACCAGTTGCGAGAGGCCACCCTGGCGTTCGGGGACTACCGGGCAGAGCCAGCCGTAGTGGCGGATATGGGCCTATACAAAGGCCACAAGGTTGGTCCGGAAGTGGAAGAATCCTATCTGGACATGCTGGCTTACCAGTTTATGCCCGCGCTGATGCTGGGCGTGATGGAAGAGATGAGCGATGCCCCGGATACCAGCTCTGAGCGCCTCGACCACTTGCGTGTACTGCGGATGCTCTATGACGCCAGTGGCCGCCGCCGGGACATCGTCCACAGCTACATGAGCGATTATTGGCAGCGGGCCTACCCGGCGCAGCGGGACCTGCAACAACGACTGCTCAGCCACCTCGACTACGCCATGCTGCATACGGACCTGAACCAGCGGGTGGAAGCGGGTGACAAGACCGCCGACATGGCACTGGCCCCCTTTCGCAGCAGTGTCCAGTGGGCCCAGCACGAGCTCGGCCGCATTGCGACTCCGGACCGGGTTTATCGGGATCTGGAGAGAGAAGCGGAGAAGAATTTCCGCTCACCGCTGGATCTTGCCCGGGAGTCTGGGCCGGCCTTCAGCACCGTGTTCGTGCACCTGGATGAATTCGGTGAACCACTTAATGAGGAGAACACTGAACAGGAAGACCCGGTGGTGATTCCATCACTGTTGACCCGCGAAGGCCTGGATTCCTGGTTCCTGCGTAAATCCGGGTCGGTCACGGAACTGGCGTTGGTGGACGCCTGGGTGCTGGGCCGCCGCGATGATGTGAACTTCAGCAAGGCGGATGAAGCGAGGTTGCAGGCGCAACTGCAATCCCTTTACGCGGAAAACTATGTGGCGAGCTGGCGTCGGGCCCTGAGCCGGCTGGATATCCAGAGCTTCAGCGACCTTAACCATGGTGTACGTATTCTGGAAAGCCTGACCAGCGGTCACGAGCCGCTGAACCAGTTGCTGGCACAGGTCACGGCCAATACCCGACTGATTCCTGGAGGCAGCGAAGAAGCCGAGGCGGCTCGCAAGGTGATGGAGCAGTCCGCCCACTTCCAGATGGTTCAGGAGATTGAACGACAGTTTACCGACCTGAATGCATTGATCGAGAAGCAGGGTGATGACCCCAGTGATATGGAGCAGGTGATGGACGTGGTTCAAAACCTGCACACCTATCTGCGTGGTATTCAGGAAGCACCGGATCGTGGCAAGGCGGCACTTTCAGCCGCCCGTGCCCGGATGGGCCTGCAAGGCGCTGACCCGATCTTCACCCTGCAACGGGTGGCCTCGAATCAGCCGGCACCGTTGGACCGGATGCTTGAGAAGCTGGCCTCGGAAAGCTGGCGTGTGGTGCTGGACCAGGCCGTGGCACAGCTGGAACGACAGTGGTACCAGGAAGTCTACCAGCCGTTCCAGCAGAGCCTGGCCAGACATTATCCGTTTAATCCCGGTGCCGGTCGCGACGCCGCACTGCAGGATTTCGAGCGCTTCTTTGCGCCGGATGGTGTGTTGGACCAGTTCTATAAAGAGAACCTGAAACTGTTCCTGGAAGACCATCCGGAGCACATTGCCGGTTCCAAGCGGGCCAGCCTGGTTCGTCGTGATGTCTTGGGCTCGCTTGAGAAAGCCGAAAACATCCGCCGCGCTTTCTTCACCCGAAGCGGATCACTGGATGTTGAGTTCGCAATGGAGCCGTTGCACCTGTCCTCCAACAAACGCCGCAGCGTGATGAACGTGGACGGACAGTTGGTCGAATTCAGCCATGGCCCCAGCCAAAGTATTCCGCTGGTGTGGCCCAATACGTTGCGGGATTCGGTTGAAAGCCGGGTAACTCTGGTGCCCACCGAAGTGAACCGCTCGCCACGCAGCGTTTCAGAAAATGGTCCCTGGGCGTTGTTCCGCCTGCTGGACGAAGCCGACATCACCGGTGTGAGCAGCAGTGCCGTGGATGTTCGGTTTGCGCTGGACGACGGCGAGATGCGTTATCGCCTGCATGCGGGCAGTAATACCAACCCGTTCACACAGCAGTTGCTCGCGGGGTACCAGATACCACGCAGTCTGTATTAGACTACGCACCAGAGCCAATACGGAAACAGGACGTTTTCCGTATTGGCGGTTCAGGATTATACTGCTTCAAGGATCGAAGACATGCCCCAGGCAACCGGACTGCAGTTCACGGCCACCCTTGGCCAACTCCCCAGAGACCTGTTCGTGGTCGCCCGTTTCGAGCTGACCGAGCACCTTTCCAGTCTCTGCTACTGCAAGTTGGAGCTGGCCAGTACCTCGCCCGACATTGCCCCCGAAGACGTGCTCGAACAACCCGTGGACCTGGTGATGTGGCAGGACGGTGTACCGCTGCGGCGCTTCACCGGCGTGGTCAACGAATTCGTCCGGGGCGACTCCGGCC